>JANYJH010000321.1 GCA_025361865.1 Phragmitibacter sp. | reverse complement strand
CAGCACCATTCTCGGTGTTGGCGGTCCTGATGGTGATGAAGGCTGGATCGTGACCGTGGGCAACAACGAGACGCAATCTCTACGCATCACGGATCGCGCCGTCAGCGGCAGCGGATTCGCCGTGAAAGGCGCGCACATCATGAATCCGAGAACCATGAAGCCCGTGCCCCTGCGCAAAGACAAGGTCTGGGCTTCAGCTCCTACTGCTGCGCTCTCAGATGCGCTCTCCACCGCCTTTATGATCATGGACAAGGCAGAGATTGAGGCCCTTTGCGCAAGGCACGCGGAGATTGAAGCGATCTTGGAGTAATGACGGACACTCCAACTAGCCTACCCTATTCTGCGGTGTGCCAGTCAGAAATGCCTGCACATTCGATGTGGCAGTTGCAATCAATCTTGCTCTAGCTTCTTTCGTCGCCCAAGCGATGTGCGGCGTGATGAGACAGTTCTTTGCTGAGATCAGCGGATTGTCCGCTCGGGGCGGCTCTGATGAAAGCACATCCAAGCAAGCACCCGCGATGCGGCCATTGTTCAAGGCTTCCGCCAGTTCGGCTTCGTTCACGAGCGGGCCGCGAGCCGTGTTGATCAGAAAGGCCGTGGGCTTCATCAACGCGATGCTATGAGCATTGATGACCGCCTTCGTTTCTGACGTGAGCGGACAGTGCAGCGTGAGCACATCGCTTTGGGCGAACAGCTCTTCTTGGGACACCGCCGTGATGCCGGCAGCAGGTGGTTCCGGCCAGCTCCGGCGATGCGCGAGCACTTCCATTCCCATCGCCAATGCGATGCGAGCCACGGCTTGACCGATCTCGCCAAAGCCGAGGATGCCGAGCTTGCGGCCACTCAGCTCGATGAGCGGCGTGTCCCAATAACTGAAATCCTGGCAGGAACTCCAGCGTCCCTCACGCACCGTTTTGGCGTGATGGCCGACGTGATTCGTTAGTTCCAGCAAGAGCGCAAAGGTCAACTGCGCGACGGAAGGCGTGGAATAGCCGGGCACATTCGCCACGACGATGCCGCGCTCTTTGGCCGCGGCGATGTCCACCACATTGTAACCGGTGGCCAGCACGCCGATGTAGCGGAGCTTTGGCAAAGCACGGATCGTATCCGCATTCAGCACGGTCTTGTTGGTGAGGATAATCTCAGAATCCTTGGCGCGCTCAATCAACTGATCTTGTGACGTGCGATCATAAAACGAACAAGAGGCCAGCGCCTCCAGCCCTTTCCAATCAAGGTCGCCAGGGTTTGCGGTGAAGGCATCAAGGGTGGTTAAATTCATGAGGCACAAAGGCACAATGTGGCACGGGCACAAAGCAAATATCCAAAAGGCCATGAGTCGGAATGCTTTGGGCCTCGGTGCCTGTTGCCTTAAGGCCTCTCTACAGCTTCTCCGGTTCTTGCAGCAGCTTCGCGACTCTGGCGAGCAAGCGGCCCGCGCCACCACCATCCAGCACGCGATGGTCAAAGCTCAGCGTCAGCTCGGCTTCGGTCACCGGAATGAACATGTTCACTTCATCACTCCAGACCGGGGCTTTGCGACCAGCACCCAAGCCCAAAACGAGGTTCTGTTCTGGCAAAGGAATCGGCGTCGCCCAAACGATTCCGAAGGTGCCGAAGTTCGTCACCGTGGCGATACCAGGGCGATTCACATCCGCAGGCAAACGACGCGCACGGGCTTTCTCAACGAGATCATTGTATGTATGCACGAGGGTCGAGAGCGGCTTCTTGTCCACTTCACGCAGCACGGGAACCATGACGCCGTCGTCCACTTCGACGGCAAAACCTATGTCAATGGCGCGCGGATGCACGATGCGGTTTCCCACCAAGCGGCCTGCCACAGCGGTGTCTTCACTCAAGGCAATGGCCAAAGCGCGAATGGCATATAAAGCGGGACCGGGCTTCGGATTGGCCTTGCGCCGATGAGCCAGCATCGCATCCAAGACGACGGGCGAACCGACGGTCGCGAGCGGTCTGCTCCAACTGCGGCGCATGGAGTCCGCCACGGCGATGCGCATGGGTGAAGCCGCCGTCATCCGATGTTGATCAAGGCTGCGCAAAAAGCCTTCAAAGTCTTCCACGGTCACGCGGCCACCCGCGCCTGTGCCGGGAACAGCGGAGAGGTCAGCGGTATTGAGCCCCAGTTCATTCATTCGCGCTCTCATGCGCGGGGAGATGTAATGCGCTCCAGCCGCACCCGCAGGCACGGGCAAGCCGCCGATTACTGGCTCTACCGTCGGCTGTTTTTCATGGATCGTATCGGAAGCATCCACTTTAAAATGAACGCCGGAAGTGTCTTCCTCTTCGTCATCATCGTGATGGCTTTGGCCGCTGGGAAGCGGCGCGGCGGGTTTATCGAGGCCCAAGACGATGGCGTCTTCATCGCTGATGTTCAGCGAACCTAAGGTGGCTCCCACGGCATAGCTGGTGCCCACTTGCGCGGTGACATCGCCCACCTTCCCATCGCACGGAGCCGTGACCGTCATCACGGCTTTGTTCGTTTCGACCTCAAAGATTTCCTGTCCTGCGCTGACGGTTGCTTGCGGCGTGATCAGCACGCGCACAATGGTCGCCTCGGCGATGGACTCGCCAAGCTGGGGCATGTGGATGGGGATGGAGGGCATCTGGGGAAGGAGGAATTTGGAGAAGGAGGAATTTGGAAGTTCTAAGCGACTTAGGGCAACATGAGATGGGAAGTAGCGGCGTCCAGTTCAAAGGTATGAATGGTGACAGAATGCCGACGCAATAGATCAGCGCTGTCGCTTACCGAGCAGTTGCCGAGACGCAGCCAGATGAATTTGGGCGGCGCTCCGTAGAGCAGGCTTCGCTGTTGGAAATCAACATCCTTGGAAACGATGGTGAAATGATTCTCAAGGGCGTATCCCCAAACAATGGAATCATCACTGGTGTGTAAGTTCACTGCACGCACATGCAGGCTATCTGGAAATAGATCATCAAGCAGCTTCACCAATCGAGGTGAGAGATTTTGATCATACAGAAGCTTCATGAAGAAAGAGAAGAGCCAGAATCGAATCGTGTGAAACTCACCCAACGCGAGTAACGGCAGATCTACGCATCAAGCAGGAATGGAAGCCAGACGTCGTTCTCGCTCGGCCGCAAAGGCCAGACAGGCGCGAATATCCTCTTCCGTGAGATCGGGGAAGTCCGCCAAGATTTCCTCATGGCTCATTCCACTGGCGAGGTATTCCAGAACATCTGTCACCGTCATCCGCATCCCGCGAATACAGGGTTTCCCGCTCCTTTTTCCCGGTTCAATGGTGATGATGTCTTCGTAGTTCATGAGGCAGAGAATAGGTCAGTTACGCCATTCTTGAAAGGATTTATGCTCAATACGAACGGCTCACCTAGAACTTCAACAACCCGCGCAAGGCGGCACCGATGTTCGCGGCGGTGGGGCGATGGGCGCGCCAAAGGTTCGGGTGATACGGAATGGGGGTGTCCTTGGAGTTCAGGCGTTGCGGGGGGGCATCGAGAAGATGGAAGCCGTCCTCGACGACTTTTGAGATGACTTCCGCCGTGACGCCACCCCAGGGGAAGGCTTCGCCGACGCAGAGCAGTCGGCCAGTTCTGGCGACGGAGGCGAGGATGGTATCAGTATCTATGGGCTTCACACTGCGAAGATCCACGACCTCGATCTGCCAGCCGTCGCGCTGGAGTTCATCAGCCGCGCGCACGCATTCGTGAACCATCGCGGAGTAGGTGACCACCGTGGCATGACGCCCTGGGCGAGCGATGCGCGCTTTGCCAATAGGCAATCCCGTCTCTGGCAGCGAGTCCGCCTTGAGATGGTAATAGAGGAATTTATGCTCGCAGAAAATGACCGGATCATCCAGTGACACGGCGTCCAAAAGCATGTGATAGGCATCCTCCACGGTCGCAGGCGTGAGGATGACCAAGCCGGGGTAATGGGCGTAGATGCCCTCCATGCTCTGGCTGTGGAAAGGGCCGCTGCCGGGCGTGCCACCGCTGGGAAGCCGGATGGTGATAGGGCAGGGGACGTTCGTGCGCCAGTAGTGCGTGGCGGCTTGATTGATGATCTGGTTGAAGCCGCAGGCACTGAAGTCTGCGAACTGCATTTCCACGATGGGGCGGGCTCCTTCAAGGGCTGCGCCAATGGCCACGCCGATCATCGCATCTTCGCTGATGGGCGAGTCCAGCACGCGATCAGGAAACTCGCGCTGGAGGTTTTTCGTCGCTTTGAAGGCACCGCCAAACTGGCCGATGTCCTGCCCGTAAAGAAACACTTTCGGGTCACGGCGCAGGGCCTCGTATTGGGCTTCACGGATGGCTTCGAGGTAGGTCAGGCTCATGCTTCGTTGGTATCTCCTTCCAACTGCTTCCAACTGGACAGCGCGCGCCAGGGCTCTTTGTAAGGATCAGGGGCGGGTTCGTGGCTGGCTTGGCTGAAGGCATCATCCACTTCATGCCGGACTTCATCGCGCATTTCTTTGAGCTTCGCCGTGCTCAGCCAGCTTTGCGTTTGAATGAATTCTTCGGCGACCGTTACGCAATCACGAGCCAGCGCCGTCTTGCGCATCGTTGGCGGAATATAGGAGGCGTCATCGTGCTCGCCGTGCCCACTGAGTCGAAGTAGCGTGCCCACGATCATCTGCGGGCCCTGGCCTTCACGAGCGCGTTTCACCGCAAGGCGGAAGACGGTCAAGGAAGCCGCGAGGTCCGTCCCATCCACGCTGTAACCTTCGATGCCATAGCCCACGGCGCGCTCCACGAGGTCATCGCAGGCATACTGACGGGTCGTCGGCGTGGAGTAGGCGAATTGGTTATTGGCGACGGAGATGACTAGCGGCAATTTCTCCACCGCAGCCGTATTGATCCCCTCATGGAAAGAGCCGGTGGAAGTCGCACCATCGCCGATGCAAGTCGCGCCCACGGTATCACCGAGCGTGCCTTGGAGGCGACGTGCCAGCAGCATTCCCGTGACCACGCTGACCATCGTGCCGAGGTGCGAGATCATCGCGGGCATCCCTTCTTTCGGTCGTCCGCGATGGATGTTCCCATCCCGACCACGCATCGGTCCCAAGGCTGAGCCGAGATAAGTGCGCGTGGTGTCCAGCATGATCTCGCCGAAGGCCATGCGCCCGGCTTGGTCACGAATGAGCCCTGCGTAGATGTCCTTACCCTTCTTCAACTGCACGCCCAGCGCGGCGCTGTAAGCCTCCTGACCACGACCGAGATAGACCCCGCCCACGATCTTCCCACCGGAGCGGTAGAGCGCAGCCAAGCGGTCCTCCAGCAAGCGTGCGGAGAGCATATGGCGGTAAGTCACCAGATACTGCTGACGGAAATCGTCGGTAGCATCCTGTTCAGTAAAAGTGATCGTTTGCGGTGCTGCCACGGTGAAAAATTCTGGGTGCTAGCATTGCACAGAGGAAGGGAAATTGGAAAGTGAATTCTTATTCACTTCGAGTCTGGGAAGAGCGGTTAAAAATTCCGAATGACGAATGATCAATGACGCACTAAAGCCCCTTTGTAGGATCGGCGCGGGTAGGAATCCGTATCTGAGCCTGTCATTTACTTTCATCTAGCGGAACCGCACTATGGCCCATCGTTATCTCTATCAAGACCGCGTCCAGTTCTCAGACACGGACATGGCGGGCATCATGCACTTTGCCAATTTCTTCCGGTTCATGGAACGGGCAGAACACGCCTTCTTCCGGTCGCTGGGGCTCTGCATCGTGGATAAGAAAGGTGACGCCGCCGAAGACGAGCGCGTGGGTTGGCCCAGAGTTCATGCTTCGTGTGACTACTTCGCGCCGTTGCTCTTTGAAGATGAAGTCGAGATCGAAGTGCTCGTGGAAGAGATCCGCACGCGCTCCATCCGCTACATTTTCAGGGTCAGGAAACAAGACGGAGTCCTCGCTGCGGAAGGCCGCATCTCCGCCGTCTGCGTGCAGCGTGATAAGGCCACCGGCGGCAT
>JANYJH010000320.1 GCA_025361865.1 Phragmitibacter sp. | reverse complement strand
GAAATGCTCATGCTCGCGTTGCTGGGCGCGCTGTTCATCGGCATGGCCAAGGCGGGGCTGGCGGGATGCGGGCTGGTGAGCGTGCTGCTCTTTGCGGAAACGTTCGGAGCTAAGGCTTCCACAGGCATCGTGCTACCGTTGCTCATCTCAGCGGATCTCATGGGCTTCTGGCTGCTGCACGGAGGCGGAAAATGGCGACAAATCATCCCGCTGGTGCCACCGGCCATCGTGGGCGTGGTCATTGGTTGGTGGCTCTTGGACAAGCTGGACAATCATCTCGCGCGGCATGTCATTGGCTGGCTCATTCTGGGACTGCTCGCGCTGAAGCTGTTGCTGGATTGGAAGCGGGAGCAGCTTCAGTCGCTGCATCGGCACGCGGTCTTCACTTGGTTCCTCGGCATCGCGGCGGGAGTCGCCACGATGTTGGCCAATGCGGCAGGCCCGGTGATGGCGGTGTATCTTCTGGCGCAGCGTTTTCAGAAGAGCGAATACCTCGGCGTTTTCACGCGATTCTTCCTATTCATCAACTTGGTCAAAGTCCCGTTCAGCGCGCAGATCGGGCTCATCAACGGCCCGTCATTGCTGACCAATCTGCTGCTCATCCCCGCCGTCATCTGCGGGGTGGTCATTGGTTGGCGACTGGTCAAAGTGATGTCGCAGAAAGTCTTTGAGTGGGTCATGTTTTGGTTCGCTCTCGTGGCCGCGATTAAGTTGATCGTCAGTAGTTGATAGCCCATCACTTCGTATGCGCCGACTTTGGAAGCCCGCTTTATTGATCCTCGTCTGCCTGTTCTTCTGGCAGCGCTGCTCGCCGATTTCGCACGCGCCGGGAGTGCTGATCATCAAAGAACCTGAGCAGGTTCTTTTCAGCTCCGTGCAGCCTTTGATTGAGAAGCAGGGCTGGAAGCTGAAGCCCCTCGCGCTTTACAGCATCGAGGCACGGGTGCTCGGAATCAGAGGCTATTCTGATGATCCCAGCGCGGACTTATCGCCTTATGATCTGGCGCTCGGTTGGGGTCGGATGTCGGACACAGCGGTGCTGGAAAAGCTGGACATCAGCCAGAGCAATCGCTTTTTCCACTGGCGCTATTACACGGATCAACCACCCATTCCGCGGGCTGAAATCATCTGCCACGCAGCGAACACTCACCTGATTCCTGAAGACGACCGGATGCGCGAGAAGATCGCTGGTCTGCGGGTGGGCGCTTTGGTCAAAATGTCCGGCTATCTGGTGGAGGCCACGAATCCGAAGAGCGCCACGCCTTGGCGCAGCTCCCTCACCCGAGATGATGAAGGGGACGGGGCGTGTGAGATTTTCTATGTGCGGACATTGTCGGAGTTGAAGTAGTTCGCGGCCCCACTAGGCTGCCTCATGTCAGCAAGCAGCCAAAGCGTGGGAGTCATCGGATTGGGCATCATCGGTAGTCGTGTGGCCGAGCATGTGGAAAAGGGCGGGCATCCCGTGTCCGTCTGGAGCAGAACGCCCCGGCCTCTGCCGAATTTTCTGGGGTCGGCGCTCGCCGTCGCGCAAGCCGCGCAGGTGATCCAAATCTTCGTCCGCGATGCGGAAGCGTTGCTGGAAGTGGTCGCGGATATGCACCCCGCGCTGACGCCGCAACACATCGTCATGTGCCACTCCACGGTGAGCGCAGAAGCCGTGCGCAAGGCGGCTGCTTTGATCGCGGACACAGGCGCGGCCTTTCTGGATGCGCCGTTCACGGGGAGCAAGATGGCGGCGGCGGGCGGGCAGTTGGTTTACTATGTGGCGGGAGATCAAGCGGCCATCGAAGCCGTGACGCCGATTCTCGAACTGAGCAGCAAGAGCATCCTCAGCTTCGGCAGTCAGATCGGCGATGCCACGGTGCTCAAGATAGCAACGAACCTGGTCAGCGCTTCGGTCATGGGCGCGCTGGCAGAAGCGGCGGCGATCACGCAGCAGCAGGGCGTGCCGTTGTCGCAACTGCTCGTCGCCTTGCAGAACAACGCGAACAATTCCACGCTGATCCAGATGAAGCTGCCCGGAGTGATCGCGGGCAACTATGAGCCGCATTTCTCGCTGAAGAATATGCTCAAGGACGCCCAGTATGCGCAGTTGTTAGCGCGAGATAAATCAATCACCACGCCGGTGCTGGACGCGACGGCAGCCGTGATGGAAACGGCCATGCAGGCGGGCCATGCGGAGGAGGATTTCTCGGTCTTGGCGCTGAATCTTCCGGTAACGGCGGAGAAGTCCTAACCCCATGACTCCTGAACTTTTCCAACAGCTTGAGCAGTCGGGTGGGGTCGTTGATTTGTCGGATCGGGCTAAGTTCATGCTCACGGGCTCGGATCGTGTGCGCTACCTGAACGGCCAAGTGACGAATGATGTGCGTCGCGCCAAGACGAGCGAGTCCGTCTATGCCTGTGTGACCAATCTTAAGGGCAAGATCGAAGCGGATGGGTTCATTCATGCGGGTGAGAATGACTCACTACTGATGGATGCCGAGCCGGGCTTGCGCGAACCTTTGGCCATGCGCCTCGAACGCTACATCATCGCGGATGATGTGGATCTGAGGGATGTGACGGATGACTGGCGGCTGTTTCACTTCTTCGGTGCCGCTGCCAATGAGGTAACGGGTGGCCGAGCCGTGAAGACGGAGGGGCGCTTTGGCCAGCCGGGAGTGGACCTGTGGCTTCCTGCTTCAGCCGAGAGGCCGTCATTTGCCGCCCCCTTGATTTCAGCAGAGGATGCGGAAATATGGCGGATCTGTCACGGCATCCCGCGCTGGCCGCTGGAGCTGAATGCGGAGACTTTTCCTGCTGAGGC
This sequence comes from Phragmitibacter sp., assembly GCA_025361865.1. GTDB lineage: Bacteria > Verrucomicrobiota > Verrucomicrobiia > Verrucomicrobiales > Verrucomicrobiaceae > JANYJH01. Next base: position 4,397 of record JANYJH010000320.1, on the reverse strand, counting down.
GGGATTGCAAAATCGCGCGATGGATTACGCAAAGGGATGCTACATCGGGCAGGAGATTTTATCGCGGATCAAGACGACGGGGAAGATGCCACGCAGCCTCGTTCGCTGGATGGGTGGACCAGTAAAGCCTGAATCCAACGAACTTTATACCCGGACCGAAGAGGGCGTGGAGAAGGGGATCGGGGCGATCACCAGCGCATGTCTGCATCCCGTGCTTGACCGTTGGATAGGTCTTGCCTATGTGCGTCAGGGCACGGAGGCAACGCATTCGCTGTTGCTAGCAGACAAAGTGACGCCTAGAATGTTTTCTGAACTCGAAATAATGCATCCATGAATTTCCGACTCCTTTCATTCTCCGCAGCTCTGCTAGCCATGATCAGCCTTACCTCGTGCGATTCATTCGGCGGCGGCGATGGCACGGTAATCAAAGAACCGACGGTTGAGCAAATGGCCCGCTTGGAAAAAGAGTGGGGTATGACTCCACGCAATGCCAAGCCACGAGGCTACGGCTCAGATGGGGAAGTGTCCACAGTTCAGGCCCAGCCACAAACCGGGCAATCCCGTTCCCAAGCAGTGGCTCAGCCCCAGCTACAGCCAGCCGCAGCCCCATCAGCGCCTCCGCTTCCTGACGCCTCCACTTTGCAGAAGCTTCGCTAGTTCTTACTCCCATTCACTCACCGCAACCGTCCACTCGTCTTTTCATGAAGCTCGCTCAACGATTCCTCTTCCTTGCCGCTCTCGTAGCCCTGCCCGGCGTGAACGTCTTGCAGGCCCTGCCACCGGTCGGTGCCACACCGCCAAAGGCCAAAACCGCTGCTCCCAACAAGGCCACGGAAACGCCGGAACAGAAGGAGAAGCGGCTCGCAGATGAGAAGGAAGTTCACAATGTGGCGGCCATTGTTTTCAGCATCGCGGGTGACGAACGTGAAGTGATGTTTGAACTCCTTTCCAAAGGCGCACCAGCGACGGTGGAGAACTTCACGAAGAACGTGAAGGAAGGCGTTTACAAAGGCCAAGCTGTTCACCGCACGATTAATGATTACCTGGTGCAGACTGGCGATCCAGCCAGCAAGGACAAGAGCGCCCGTGAAACTTGGGGCACCTCCCAAGAATATACCATTCCCGGTGAGTTCAAACTCCCGCATGTGCTGGGCGCAGTCGCGATGGCGCGTCGCTCTGACAAAGTGAACCCCACGCGTGCTTCTGATGGCACGCAGTTTTACTTCGTGCTCGGAGACATGAGCGCTCTCAATGGCAGCTACACGGTCTTTGGTCAGGTTATCACCGGAATGGATGTCCTGAAGAAGATTTCCCACACCGTGGCTGACTCCAACGATTGCCCGCTCGCTCGGATTGAGATCAAGGACATCAAGGTTTTTGAACAAAAGGGACCGCTCATCGCTCTCACGACCCCCACGGGGCGTAACAGACATGCCACGCGCCCTGAGGCTCTCAAAGGCCCCATTGAGAAATTCATCGAACGCGTCTGGTAACGACCGATTGCCCGAGCTTTACCCACCGCCATCCCCGCTGGCGGAATGTTCGTTTTTTGTTTTTCATGCAGTTTCGATTCATTAAGATTCTTTCATGAGCCAAAATCGCTACGAAGTTCTGGGGAAGATCGCCGATGGCGGGCTTGGTAGCGTTTACAAGGCTTACGACCGCAATCTGCGACGTGAGGTGGCCTTGAAAAGGGTCCGTGCGGAAACCCCTGAGGAAGCGGATGCCCAAGCAGAGCAGCTCTTCGCAGAAGCGCGCAATCTCTCCACGCTCCAGCACCCCCACATCGTCACGATCTTCGATGTCGGTAAGGATGAGGAAGGGGCCTACATCGTCATGGAACTCCTCAAGGGTGAAACCTTGGAGGACATCATCGGACGTGGTGCCTTGAACGAATACGACTTCCGCGAACTGGTGACGCAGTCGTTGGAAGGCATGATCGCCGCTCACACCAGCGGACTCATCCATTTAGATATCAAGCCGCAGAACTTCATGGTCATCTGGCTTCCGAGCGGGAAGTTCCAGATCAAGATTCTGGACTTCGGCCTCGCGAAGATAACCAGCCAGCCAACGGTGCAGGAAACGGATGAAGATGGAGCCATCATGGGCAGCATCTACTTCATGTCCCCGGAGCAGTTTGAGCGCTCGCCCGTGGATGCCCGCACGGACCTCTACGCGCTCGGTTGTGTTTACTACTACGCGCTGACCCAGCATTATCCGTTTCAGGGCGAGACCGGTCCTGAGGTCATGGCCAGCCACATGTATCACAGCCTGATTCCGATCTCCCAGTTGAGGCCGGATCTGCCGCCTTTCATCCACCTGTGGATTGAGTGGCTCATCAGTCGCCTGCCGGATCATCGTCCGACTAGCGCTACGGAAGCCTTTGAAGCCTTCAGGTCCGGCCAGTTCCCCGAATCTCTCGTGGTGCCGGAGCCGATGATACCCGCGCCTTCCACGAGCAGCGTGCCGGTCGCAACGGCCAGCGGTTCTCAACCGACTGCCCCGCGTCCGAATCGTCCCGGCACGGCCACCGGGCCGCTTCGCCCCTCACGTCCCGTTCCTACCATCACTCGTCCGGTGCCTGTGGGCCGTTTCCCCGGAGGCGCCACTCAGGCTCTCGGTGGCAAACCCGTGCCCAAGCCGCTGGCCAAGCCCATTAACATCGCCGCCGCCGCCGCGCCGAAACACCTTAAGGCCTCGAAGCCCCTGCCCAAGTGGCTCACTCTCGGTGTCCCTTTGAGCATCGTCGCGCTGGTCGCCTTATTCTTTGGCTATCAATCGCTGCAAAACTCCAAACGAGAGTCACGCCTCAATCAACTGGTGCAGATGAGTCCGCCTCAGGGGAACATCATTGACGTGAACATGCTGATCTCCATGCTGGAAGATCCAGAGAAAAGTGACCGCGCCGGATCGGTGCTGGCGAAGCTGGAAGGTGTAAGCACCATTGACGCGGCTCTCTCACGGGCAGTCGATAAAGCCGTCTCCCCGTGGGCTCAAAAGAACCTCGCGTCCGCCGTTGCCCAGCGTGGGATTCACGATGCAGTGCCCGCCTTGCTCAAACAGCTTTCCAGCGTGAAAGAGGCTGACACACGTAGCGCCATCTGGAATGCTCTCGGGAAGAGTGCTCAGGTTGCCGATGTTCCGGACATGCTCGGCCTGATGAGCCGCGCCAATAATGAAGAACTGCGTAGCGCTGAACAGGCGGTGCTTACCACCTGCCGCTCCGAATATGATCCGAAGATGCGCGGTGCTCCTGTGCTCCAGGCCTTGCGTTCAAAATCAGGAAGCGATGATGTTCAAGCCACGCTCATCCGTATTCTCGGCAAATTGGGCGGCAAAGACAGCATTGATGAACTCAACCAGACCCTGAAAAGCGAGAACTTAAAAATCCGCAATGCCGCCGTATCAGCCCTCGGTGAATTGCCCACGGGAGAGCCTTTGAGCAGCTTGATCGCATTGTTGAAGACAGAAAAATCTACCAGCGTCCGACTCAGTCTCCTGATTGCCATTGGGAATCTGTCCGCCCAATCGGGTGACATGCCCCAAGCTGAAATTGCCAAGGCTCTCGTCGATGTTTACCCCCAAACGAAGGACGCTCGCGAGCAACAACAAATCGTCACCGCACTGGGCCGCGTCATCGACAGCAAAGGCGCAGAATTCTTACAGGGCATCGGTGCTGCAGACGCCAAGCGCAAGCAACAGGCAGACGCCGCCGTGAAGTTCATCAACGATGAGCTGGCCCGCGTGGTAACAGTCTCGGGGGATGTGACCCTGGACTTGGAGAAAGCCATCTTTACCGCAGGCCCACTGACCCGTAAGGACGGTGTCATCATCAACTGGCTGGGCTTGAACGACCATGTCGGCTGGCTCTTGAACGTCGAAGCGCCCGGATCATTTGAGATCAAACTCAGCCAATCCTTCAGCGCAGATACCGCTGGCCGCTACACTCTGACCCTCGGGAAAGACCTCTTCGCCCGAAGTGTGGATAAGACCAGCAGCCCCACGGATTTCAAAACGATCTCCATCGGGAAGGTGAAGATCGCCAAGCCGGGCGTCTATCGCCTCTGGCTACGTCCCTTGGAAATCGGCCCAGGTGAGAGCCTGATGCGTCTGAAGGAAGTGTCCTTGAAGACTGCTGGGAGTTAGCCTCCTCCCCCTCAAGTAGCTAGAATTCTTGGAACATATAATTGCAATTGAGTCTCATTAGCACATAAAGAGGCAATGACTTCGCCTCCGCTCACTGTGCGGCATCTTTACGGTTCGCTGACCGAGGATGCCTATCGGGTGAGGCAGATTCAGGCAGAACATCCGAAGAGCATCAGGCTGGAATCGCTTTTAACCCCTGGTTTGCTGAGCCTCGTAGCCGTTCTTTCGGGCGAACAGACGATTGTTTCGGG
>JANYJH010000300.1 GCA_025361865.1 Phragmitibacter sp. | reverse complement strand
TGGCCAGCGCTCACGACTGAGACAGATGGGGCTGGGGCCGGAGGATTGGAAGGGGAAGAAGGGAACCCGGCTTAATCTTGCAGGCATGGGTCTCACGAGCCTGCCGCCGGAGATCGGCCAGCTCACCGCGCTAACGGTGCTTAACCTCTTCAACAACCAGCTCACGAGCCTGCCGCCGGAGATCGGCCAACTCACCGCGCTCACGGCGCTTTACCTCGCCCACAACCAGCTCGCGAGCCTGCCGCCGGAGATCCGCCAGCTCACCGCGCTGACGGGGCTTTACCTCGACCACAACCAGCTCACGAGCCTGCCGCCGGAGATCCGCCAGCTCACCGCGCTGACAGAGCTTTACCTGCATAGGAACCCAGGACTGGACATTCCAGGGGAAGAGCTGGGGCCATCATGGCTTGACATTAACTCAAAAGAGACCGCGGCAAAACGGCCCCAGAAGATTCTGGACTACTACTTCCGCAACCGTGCCGCCCTAGCGAAACGTCCCATTTTAGAAGCGAAGGTCATTCTCTTAGGCTGGGGCGCCGTGGGGAAGACTTCTCTGCGACGACGGCTGGTGAATGGCAGCTTCGATGCGGAGGAAGGCAAGACCCATAAGATCGAAATCACGCCGTGGCCCGTGATGGTGGGGCATGATCAAGTGAAGCTTCACCTGTGGGATTTCGGCGGTCAGGAAATCATGCACGCCACCCATCAGTTCTTCCTTACGAAGCGCAGTCTTTATGTGCTCGTGCTGGCAGGAAGGGAGAAGGTGCAGGGGGCGCAGGAGGCGGAGTATTGGCTGCGGCTCATCCAAAGCTTTGGAGGGGGCTCCCCCGTGCTAGTGGTGCTGAATAAGCAAAAGCAATGCCCCTTCGACTTGAACCGGCAATCGCTGATGGAGAAGTATCCCTTCATCAGGGGCTTCGTGCAGACGGACTGTGAGCCGGAGCAGAATCTGGATGTGCTGAGGGAGGCGATCTTGACTGAGGTGGACAAGCTGCCAGAACTGCGCACGGAGTTCGATGCCAAGTGGATGGCGATCAAGGATGAGGTCACGGACCTCAAGCTCCAGGGGCACAGGCGTATCTCTGTGGCGGATTACCGGAAGCTCTGCCTAGCGCAGAAGGAAGAAGAGGTGAAGTGGCAACGTTGGCTGCTGGGCTTCCTGCATGATCTGGGCGTGGTGGTCTGCTTCCATGATGATCCGCGTCTGGCCAATGACGGCGTGCTGGACCCACAGTGGGTGGTGGATGGCATCTACACCGTGCTCAATGAACCGACGCTGAAGGGCGGCGACGGCCAAGTGACACGGGCTCAGATTCGCAAGCTGCTTCCAACAGCGATTACTCTGACGATGATCTGCGGGTGCTGCTGGAGATGATGGAGAAGTTTGAACTGTGCTTCCCTGTTCCAGACGGTTTAGTCGTGCCGGAACTGATGACGGAGCAGGAGGCGGAATGGAAGACGTTCTTCCCCGACCTGGCGAAGTGCCTGCGCTTTGAGCTTCACTATGACTTCCTGCCGGAGGGGCTAGTGCCGCGCTTCCTCGTGGCCACGCATGACCTGAGCAAGCCCGGTGAGCGCTGGCGCTCCGGAGTGATCCTGCGCGAGGGGGGGAACGTGGCACTGGTGCGCGGTGATGCCGTGGACCGCCGCGTGAGCATCGCCGTGACTGGGCCGGGGCCGACAAAGCGGGACTTGTTGTCGAGCATCCGCCGTGAGTTCACGAAGATTCATCGCAGCATCTCGGCGCTAGGAGTGAAAGAGATGGTGCCGGTGCCAGGGCTTGATGTGGAACCGATCGCATACGATCACTTGGTAGCTGCGGAATGTGCCACGCCTCCCGTAATCACATGGAACGTTGTAGCAGAGGGCAAGCTAGAGCAGATTTCCATTGCCCGGCTGCTGAATGGCATCGAACCGAAAGAGAGGCGCAAGCCGCGTGCTGGGCGGAGCAAGGATAGCACGACAATTAACGTGGCAGGAAACTACATCGAAAGAGATACGACTATGGGAAACACCTACAACGTAACGGGCCAAGGCAATGCTGTTGGCAAAGGCAATACAGTAACGAATACCAACAGTTTCAATACCGGCCTAGACAGTGAAGCCTTGGTAAAGCTCTTCACGCAACTCAACGGGCAGCTCGCGCCGCTGAAGGACGAGATGAAGGGGAAGGATTTCAAAGTCGTGGAGGAGCACATTGAGGCCATCAAGACCGAGGCCGTAAAGCCGGAGCCGGACAAGTCCGCCTTGGCTGTCAGTGGCAGGGGCTTGATCGAAGCTGCGACGACTGTGGGCGCGATTGCGACACCGGTGCTGACGACGGTGGGCTTGATCCTGAAGCTCTGCGGGGTGACGCTGCCTTGACCCTCCAAGGAGAGGCGGTTTCATACCGCCATCCGCTCTGCCGCGAAGCAGCTAATTGAAGAACATCTTTCATCCCGCTCTCGCGGCGGGGTTTTAACGGCGGTATGAAACCGCCGCTCCTTGTTTTCACTAGCCGCGCACCCAGCTCGGCTGGCGTTTGTCTAAGCTGTCATTGAGCCATGAGATCAGCTTGGAGATGTTCTCGTGTTTCTTGCGGAGCATGGAGAGGTGGTTCCAGTCCACATGCGTGCGGTGCGTGCCGACGCTGATGCGTTGGACTTTGAGCAGCGTTTGCAGGGACTCGAATTCAGCCGCGGTGAGGTTGCGAATGTCGTTCGGCGCGGGCATCTCATCCAGCAGGGTGAGATCAAGACCGAAGGTGGTGATGCCGATGCCGTATTGATGGCCAAGCGTGCGGAGCGTGTCCACGAGGGCTTCATCACGCACGGATTCGGCGATGAGTATCTCACCGTGATTCGCCCAACGGGTGGAGCTGACGGTTTGGAAGAAGTCAGCGGAGCAGTTGCTCAAGGTCATGCTCAGCTTTAACTGCGCTGCGGTCAGTGAAACGGTGCTGACGCCGAGATGACGCTTCAGGCTCATCATCGTCTCATCCAAGCGCGGCGTGTCGTCATTGTCCGTCTCGAAGTCCCAGTCGGTAATCACGGCGTCTGGCAAATCCCAATCCCCGCTGTGCTGATGCGTCAGAAGATAGGGGTAGCGCGACTCATGCAAACTGTGCCGCTCGACGATGGCGCGGAAGCGCAGGAAACGGGAACGGGCGAGGTCCGTGGGGTCATCGCTCTCGCCGAAGAGTCCTTGATTGAAGCCTTCTCCATCGCCATCACTCTTGGTCTGGCGGAGGTAGTAGCCCTGTCCCTGATCCACCTTTGCAATGGGTGATAAGGGGTCATAGGAGAGGATGGAAAAATGGTAACGCAGCGTGGCATCGCTGTATTCATCACCCAGCCGGAACCGGACAAGACGGATCAACTCCGTGCCCTTGATGGCTTCCGTCGGATTCGAGGGAAGGATCTGTGGAAGGATGTCGCGGAGTTGTTCGCGGAGACTCATGTTTGGGAGTGAAGGATGCGAGGGGCAGCGAGTGAGTCAAGGGGAATGGCGAGGAGTAGTGAGGCTGAGGAGTCAGTAGCGAGTAGTGAGTAGTTGCAAAGCAAGATGCGGAGCCTTTTTCTTTTGGGTTCTCTCTAGCTGCTGCGTGGCCGCGTGAGAGCATGATCAAACCAGAGCTACTGACTACTGGCTACTGACTACTGGCTACTCACTCCTGACTACTCATTCTCCGCTACTTCATACCGCATGCGGCGGCTGAGCAACCAACTGACGCCGAACATGTCCTTCGTGGCGCGCCAGGCTCGGTTGGCGAAGTTGTATTTGCTGACGCCGTGAATGCGCGGGCGGTGATTGACGGGCACTTCCGTGATCTTGTATCCCGCATGACGGATGAAGGCGGGAATGAAGCGATGCATTCCATTGAACGGAACCCACGCGGTGCGGCACTCGCGCTTCATGGCCTTCAATGAACAGCCGGTATCACGAACACCATCGCCGATGAAACGGCTGCGCACATGATTGGCGATGCGACTCTGAATGCGCTTGAAGGTCGTGTCCTTGCGCTTGGCGCGATAGCCGCAAACGAGGTCGTAGCCCCCCTCGTTCAGTTTGTTCACGAGCAAGGGAATGTCTGCGGGATCGTTTTGGAGATCGCCATCAATGAGGACAATGACATCTCCCCTCGCGGCATAGATGCCCGCATACATGGCGGCGCTTTGTCCCGCATTCTTTTTGAAACGGACGACGCGAACGCTATCGGACGGCTTCACGTTCGCCGCAGTAGCATCGGTGCTGCCGTCATCCACGAAGACCAGCTCATGCGTGAAGCCTGTGAGCGCGGCTTCAAGCTGCTGCTGTAACTCCGCGACATTCTCTTCCTCGTTAAACACGGGGACGACGACGGAGACTTGCGGGGCTGAACTGGACATAGGCGCTTATTTGTCCTCGGCCATCTCTTTTGAGCAAGCAAATACTTTCCATGTGCGCAATGCCATGCCGCGATGCGTGACCTTAAACCACGCGATCAGTTGATGCTTGGGATAAAGCTGAGAGATCTCCTCAGACGGTGCTTCCAGCTCTGCGCGGTCGGTGATGTAAAGAACGGGCAGCGCTGCGCCATCAAAGCTGGACCACAGGGAAAAGGGGTTCGATTGATCCTGCTTCTTCAACAACTGAACGGCTGGCCAACCCGTCGTCCGTCGGTAAACAGGCGAGTCTTTCAAGAGCACGGCCAGCGGTGCGGCCACCTGCCAGCGATCTGCTAACACCACTGGTGGCATCTCTCCCCTGCCCTGCCTTTGCTGAAGAATCATCCTCAACTCCTCTGATACGGCACGC
>JANYJH010000292.1 GCA_025361865.1 Phragmitibacter sp. | reverse complement strand
AGGCCGCCGTGGGCTGGTCCGTATCACTGCACTGGCCTTTGATCGCATTGGGCAAACCGCCATGATGGTCCCAGCCCATGTGGAAGAGTTGGATGAAGCGGACATCGCGCTCCGCCAATCGACGGGCCAGCAGACAGTTGGCCGCGTAGGTGCCGGGCGTCTTTACTTCAGGGCCGTAGTCGTCCAGCACATGCTGCGGTTCTTTGGAGAAGTCGAGCAGGTCGGGGACGCTCATTTGCATCCGGAAAGCCATCTCGTATTGGGAAATGCGGGTCTGTGTTTCGGGGTCCCCCGAGGCTTGGAAGTCCTGGGTATTCAGCGCCGAGAGTTCATCCAACTGAGCGCGGCGCATCATGCGGTCAATGCCTGCCGGATTGGAAAGGTAGAGCACGGCATCCCCCTTATTACGGAACTTAACGCCTTGATGCTGCGTGGGCAGGAAGCCACTGCTCCAGAGCCGATCATAGAGCGGTTGATCATCGCGACGCCCGGTGCCGAAGGACGTGAGCACGACGTAAGCCGGCAGATCCTGATTGTTGCTGCCAAGCCCGTAGCTGAGCCAAGAGCCGATGCTGGGCCGTCCGGCAAGCTGGCTGCCGGTTTGCACAAAGGTGATCGCAGGATCGTGATTGATGGCTTCGGTGAACATTGAACGCACAAGGCACAGTTCATCGGCAACGCCCGCAAGGTGCGGTATGAGCTCGCTCAATTCTGCGCCGCTCTGACCGTGCTTGGCGAACTTGAAGATACTCGGCGCAATGGGAAACGCTTTCTGCCCAGAAGTCATGGTGGTGAGCCGTTGCCCATTGCGAATCGACGCCGGAAGATCAACCCCACGCTGGCTGACCATCTTCGGCTTTGGATCAAAGAGGTCCATCTGCGAGGGCGCACCGCTTTGGAAAAGATAGATGATGCGCTTCGCCTTAGGAGCGAAGTTCGGAAAACCCGGCAAGCCACCGCCAGGGTTTTCTTTGGCAAGTAAAGAGCCAAGCGCCGCGCTGCCAATGGCTCCCGCACTGCGACGCAGGAAGATGCGGCGGTTTAGGGAGTCTTGAACTTTGAACATCGAACGTTCAACATTGAACGCTGAAGAGGTTGATGATGGAGTGGTCATGGAAGAATGGTGATGAACTTAACATCGAACTTTGAAGAGGATCGTTGAATGTCCGGGAGTATGAGTTCGATGGTTTTAGTTGGGGGAGATTGGGATTGAGCATCCTCGGGAGGAATCGTCGAATGCTTGGATGCTATGGTTTCGATTGATCCTTAAGAGCGTTGTTACGAGCGGTGCGGACACTGGTGACGAAGATGCGTATGAGTTGATCGGTCTCAGCTAGAAGCAATGAGGCGCGGTCCAGTTCCTTGGTCAGAGGCACACGGATCGCGAGCTTGATCCAGCGGCTGGACTCTCTGAGTTCCTTCAGGGCGATTCTCATCTTATGAATAAAATCTTTTGCCGACTCAGCCGCTTGAGCTTCTCCCTGATGGGCCAGCGGTGCCGTTCCAGAGCGCATTAGCTGCCCGCTGACATGCTTGCCTGCATCGGATTTCATCATGCCCTCACAAAAGCGGATCACCTCCGAAGCATATTCCAATAATCGTTCCTCCAGATCATATTTCTTGTCCGCTCCGTTGGCAGCCGCGTCTCTAACAAGTCCATTTTCCACCCTCATCCTCACAATCATGACGTTCAATGTTCGATGTTGAAAGTTAAGCGTTCAAAGTTCAGATCAATCCCGCGTCGTCACCCGATCCAAGTTCAGCAAAACATTCGCCGTGGTCGTGTAGGCGGCGAGTTCGACGGGATCAAGCGAGGCATCCGGCTTGCTGGCACCTTGATGAATCAACTGCCCAGCTTCATCGGCATGAGCTTTGAAATAGGCCAATCGCTCGTTCCAGCCTTTCATCAGGGTCTTCAGAGCTGACTCGCTGGCTTCATGCGAAGTCGTGCGCTTGAAGCCATAAGCGATCCTACCCTCTGGCGTCGGGCCGCCTTCCTTCATCATCTTCTGAGCGAGACCGCGTGCGGCTTCGACGAAGGTCACTTCATTCAAGAGAGCCAGCGCCTGCAGCGGCGTATTGGTGCGACTACGTTTCACGGTGCAAATCTCACGCGTTGGCGAGTCAAAGAGCAGCATGGTCGGCGGCGCTGCCGTGCGCTTCCAAATGGTATAAACCGTGCGACGATACAAGCCGTCATCCGTCGCCGCTTTATAACCGCGAAGGTCGCCGTATTTACTGGTCTCATCCCAGACGCCTTCGGGCATGTAGGGACGCACGCTTGGGCCACCGATCTTCGGCACTAGAAGACCGCCAATGGTCAAAGCCTGATCACGCACCACTTCACCACCGAGACGGAATCGCGGTCCACGCGCCAGCAAGCGATTCTCTGGATCGCGCTCCATCGTCTCCGGTGTGATCTTTGAGGATTGCCGATACGTCGCGCTCATCACGAGCCTTTTTTGGAACGCCTTCATATCCCAGCCAAGCCGGATGAACTCCGTCGCCAGCCAGTCTAATAACTCAGGATGGCTGGGCCATTCGGCTTGAGACCCGAGGTTCTCCGTGGTCTTGCACAAGCCATTGCCGAAGAACTTCGCCCACGTCCGATTGACCCAGACACGAGCCGTCAGTGGATTGCTCGGATCAACCATCCATCTGGCAAGGCCCAGCCGATTCAGCGGCGCCTCTTTGGGCATCGGCGGAAGCACCGCAGGCGTGGCCATGGTGACCGGATCGCCGGGCGCATCGTATTGGCCGCGCTTGAGAATGAAAGCTTCGCGTGGCTTGTCGAGTTCCTTCATCACCATCGTGGTCGGAATCTGAGTCTTGTAATCATCAAGCGCTTTCTTGGCCACTGCCAGAGCGTCATCCGCGCTCTTCAATGGGCCGGTCACATTGGCACGATAGAACTTCTCCAACTCCGAAGTCTGTGCAGCGCTCCTTTTGGCCACGGGCTTCTCGAGAAGGCTCTTCACGGCAGCAAAAGCACTTTTTCCATCCAACGATACGGCGACCGCTGGCAAGGTGGAAGTCGAGAGACGGAAGCGTCCAATGTTGTGGAGATTGAGCGCTTCATGCTTAAGTTTCACCAGCACCTTCGCGCCAGCACTCAGCGGCTTGTCGAGCACGAACAGCGCCTTGCGCGGCTGCTTCTTCGTGACCGCATCCACGGCCCAGCCCTTGCCTTTGGCGGGCTTGAGGAGGTTCATGATGTCATAGCCTTTCTGCGAGTATTCAGCCTCCACCTTGGCCAGTTTCACCTTCACGGGCTCGGTCTCGTCCGCTTCCTTCATGAGCACTTCAAACTCACTCAAGACAAAGCTTCCATTCGGGGCGCGGCCCAAGGTTTGGCTGGGTAAAGAGTCATCTGGGAAAACCTCCAACAGGAATGCGGTGACCGCCGCCTCTGGCATCTGAGCGGTAATCACATAGGTGTCCTTCGTAGGGTTCGTGCCACTGGCGAGATAGGCTCCATCAGCCTGCGCCGTGAGCGTTGCGCCGCCTTCTGAAACCACACTCAAGGGCGTGACGGACTGCCAAGGCGAAGACTCGGCCTGCATCTGTTTATGCACGGTCGGCTCCCATTCGGCCATGAGTTTCGGGAGCTGCTTCACGGCTTCAGCGACCCGTTGCTCCGCTGTGTTCGAGTCCATTTGAAGTTTGGCCAACTGCTTTTCCTGATCTGCATTGGCCACGAAAATCACAGGATCAGAATTGCCACCTTGTCGGTTCGAGGTTCCCACGATGGTGCCTGTCTCCGGCACGTTGTTGAAGAAGGCGAAGAACGAATAAAAATCCCGCTGCGAGAACGGATCATATTTGTGATCATGACAGCGGCAGCAGTTCAACGTCAGCCCCAGCCAGCTAAAACTGGTCGTCTCCACGCGGTCGATGATGTTCTCAATGCGCCACTCTTCCGCGATGAGACCGCCTTCGCCATTGATGCGGTGATTGCGATTGAACCCGGTGGCGATGACTTGATCACGCGTGGCGTTCGGCAACAAATCTCCGGCGATCTGTTCGATGGTGAACTGGTCAAACGGCTTGTTATCATTGAACGCATTGATGACCCAGTCACGCCAAGGCCACATGGTGCGGCTGCCATCCGCCTGGAAGCCATTGCTGTCCGCGTAGCGCGCAAAGTCCAGCCACTGCATGGCCATGGTTTCGCCATAATGTTTGGAAGTGAGGAGCCGATCAACGACGCGCTCATAAGCCTGAGGTGAAGCGTCCTTCATGAAGGCATCCACGTCCTCGGGTGTCGGTGGAAGCCCCGTCAAATCAAGCGTCGCACGGCGAATCAGCGTGGCCTTGTCGGCTTCAGGCGATGATGCCAATCCCTCTTTCTTTAAGCGATCGCGAATGAAATAATCAATGGGCTGCAAGGCTCCAGCATTTACTGATTCACCGACTTCTGACACACTGACCACTGGAATCTCCGGCCTCTTCGGCGTGATGAAAGCCCAATGCCCCTGATACTCCGCGCCTTCAGCGATCCATTGTTTAAGAAGGTCCTTCTGGTGCTGCGAGAGCGGTTTGTGAAGCTTCGTCGGCGGCATGAGATCGTCTTCATCCGTGCTCAACACCCGCGCCATGAGTTCGCTCTCTTCCGGTTTTCCAGGCACGATGGCCAGCGCACCGGACTTCGCAGGCTTCAGCGCATCGGCTTTAATGTCGAGTCGCAATCCACTCTTCCGTTCCTTCTCATCAAAGCCGTGGCAATGGAAACAAGTGTCCGAGAGGATCGGGCGGATGTCCCGATTGAACTCGATCTTGCCCGCAGCCTCGGCTTTGAGCATGAGCAGTAAAGTGAGAAGCAGAAGGCAGAGTAATCTAGCGGACTTCATAAGCAGAGTTTCTGAATACGCCGTAATGAACGCCATCATACACCCAGTCTCAGGCAAAAATTTCTTTTACCACTCGTGACGCTTCAACGCCGGTGAGGCGCTTAAAAGGGGGCATGTCTAACACTTACACTCGGCGTTTCAACTCACGGCACCTTCTATGGGAGCACATGTTCAGTGGTCGTTACAAAGCGGTGGCAGTAGATGCCGCAGACGGGGAATATCAACGCACGACTCTGAATTCCGAAGCGTGCGACATGGAACTGGTGCAAAGTGGCCTAGATATTCAGGCCCTAACCGAGGAGGGAATATTGGCCTTACTTCGTGGGGAGAAGCGCAAAGTGCTCGTCGCCTTGGAGCAGCATGCCATGCCAATCCATAGTCGCATTTCCTGATACTCGACTCAGGTCAGACACCTATTGTCATCGGCAGGCTGACCGTGGCATGGTGATCCCGTCAAAGAAACTGAAACTCATCCGTCATCCATCATGAAATCCACATTCAAGCTACTCAGCCTTCTGGCCCTGCTCACCATCGCTGTTCCATCCATCGTCTCTGCGGAAGAAAAACCCGCCACCAAGACCGAGCCAGCCAAGGGCAAGAACAAATACACTCCCCTCTATGCACAAGTAGAATCCATCACTGACACGCTGCTCACCGTGAAGGGGAAAGGACCGGATCTCAAATTTGTTATCAACGCAGAAACCAAAATCACCAAAGACAAGGCTCACAAAGAAGTGGCCAAAGCTTCCGATGTGAAGGTTGATCAATGGATCGGCGGCTCCTACACCAAAGCAGCAGACGGCAGCAATGTCCTCCACTCTCTTCACCTCGACGTGAACCAAAAGGGCGAAAAGACTGAGAAGCCTAAGAAGTAATCATCCAGCGCCTGGCGCATCCGAGCAGTTCTAAAGGGTAGCCTTTGGAACTGCTTTTTTGTTTTTATCAAAGCCATTTGCGAAGCGAGTGGATCGACGATCCATCGTTGAGTCTCTATGCCAACAAGTCATCAGGGTTGACGCGATGAGGCAACAGTGATGAAGGTTGCAAGGACAGTTCCTGATGCGGAGCTGAAACACTTAGGGCTGCTCTTACCGCCATGAATCTCCTCACCTTTTGCACCACTTTGACCATGCTCAATTCCGTCGTTCTCGCTGAAAATCCGCTGTCTATGGAAGGCTTCACGTATCAGCAAACCGTGGGTGGCATCATGGAATATCGGCTCGAATCCAACGGCCTCACCGTGCTGCTGTTGCCGGAGAAATCAGCGCCCGTAGCCACCTTCATGGTCACATATCATGTGGGTTCCCGCAATGAAGTGAACGGCACCACGGGAGCCACGCATCTGCTGGAACATCTCATGTTCAAAGGCACGCACGTCCATGATCGCAGTCTTGGCACAGGCTTTGATCAGGTGCTCGAACGGGTGGGCGCGGAAACGAACGCGACCACCTGGCTGGACCGCACGAATTACTTCGCCACCGTGCCTGCCAATGCACTGCAACTCCTCATCGAAATCGAAGCCGACCGCATGAGAAATCTGGCGTTGCGTGAAGATGATCGCCGCCCTGAGATGACCGTCGTGCGCAATGAGTTCGAGCTGGGTGAGAACCATCCCACGGAAGCGCTGAGCAAGGAAATATGGGCCTCCGCGTTCCTCGCGCATCCTTATCATCACGACACCATCGGCTGGCGAAGCGACATCGAGCGCGTGCCGATTGAGAAGCTACGCGCCTTCTACGACACCTACTATTGGCCCAACAATGCGACCGTCACGGTGATCGGTGACTTTGATCCAACCGACGCGCTCAACGCCATCAAGAAGCATTATGGAGCGATCCCAAAAGCCCCGAATCCCATCCCAGAAATCTACACGGAAGAGCCTGCGCAAACGGGTCAGCGTCGCGTGAAGGTGCAAAGCGGCGGCGAGCTGGGCCTCGTCGCACTCGCCCATAAAATCCCTGATGCGCGCCATCCTGATTGGCCCGCCATTGAGGTGTTGAGCGCCATTCTCACCGCAGGCAAGACGAGCCGTTGTTACCGTGCCTTGACGGATAAGAACCTCACCACTGAGATCGTGGGTTCAGCCGGTTTTCATCGTGATCCATCGCTACATATTATGGATGCGGAGGTCATGCAGGGCGTGAAGCATGAGACCGTGGAGAAGAAGCTCGTTGCGGAAATCGAGAAGGTCAAAACAGAGGGTGTTACGACGAGCGAGATTCAGACCGCCGTGGCTGGATTGCTGGCCAAACAAGCCTTCGCGCGTGATGGCACCTTTGAGCTGGCCAGTGAAATCAACGAGTGCATCGCCGTCGGTGATTGGACGCTATTCGTCTCGCTGGATGATAAACTGAAAGCCGTGACGGCTGAAGAGGTGCAACGGGTCGCGAAGAAATACTTCATCGAAAAGCACAGCGTCGCAGGGTGGTTCGTGCCGACTGGTGCGGGTGAAGCAGAAGAGGCCGAACCCACATCCACTCAGCAGAACTCCACTCCTTTCCCACCGAAAAAGGTTCTTCCGGCCAAGGCTCCGCAGAAAGAGCTGCTGGCCACGAAGCCCACTCATTTTGCAGAGCGCATCATCAGAGATCAGGTGGAAGGCATGGACGTTCTCGCCTGCCGCACCGGCGTAAAGAACATCGTTCATCTGCATGGAAGCCTGCCCGCTGGGGAAGGCTACTCGGCGAACCGCGCGCTTGCTCACCTCACGGCAGGCCTTTTAGAACAAGGCACCGTGAAGCATGACCAGTTCGCCATCGCAGACCTGTTAGAGAAGGTCGGAGCTACCATCGACTTCAAAGTCCATTCGGAAACGCTGGAATTTTCAGCGAAATGTCTCAGCACGGATTTGCCTTTGGTCGTCTCTTTACTGGCCGAGCAGCTACGCACACCAGCCTTTGCCAGCACGGAACTAACCAAGGTGAAGAAGCGCCTGGCCAGTGAGATTCAGCAGACGCTTGAAGACCCGGATGCGCAAGCGGCAGTCGCCTTCTCGCGAGCCGTCTTCCCTGTGGATCATCCTTCTCACAATGCGACTGCGCCTGAGTTGGTGGCAGGCATTGAGAAAGCGAAGCTCACTGACATTCGGGCTTTCCACACCGCCCACTACGGGCCGAACGGACTCCATCTTGTGGCCGTGGGTGATGTCCATCCTGCTACGTTCAAAGCGGAAGTCGTAAAAGCCTTTGGAGGCTGGAAGCCCCAATCCGTCAGCGTTGTCACGCCATCAGCCGCCGCACCCACCGCCGCGAATGAGTGTCTCGTTCCCATGCCGGACAAGTCCAGCATCAGCGTCATCTTTGGCCAGACCAGCGGCGTCAGCTCAACTGATCCAGATTGGCTCGCCCTACGGATCGCCACGGAAGTTCTCGGCCACGGCTTCACCAGCCGACTCGTCGGGAACGTGCGGGATCGTGAAGGACTCACTTATCATATCAGCTCTTCGTTGGAGGATGACACGTTCCGTGCGGGGACGTGGCAGGTGGCCGGAAGCTTCGCGCCCACGATGCTGAATCAAGGCATCGCCAGCACGCTGCGGGAGATTCATTCCTGGTGGCAGGACGGTCTCAATGCCGATGAGTTAGCCTACCGGAAAAGCGCAGCCGTAGGTCAGTTCGCGGTCAGTCTGGAAACGACGGAAGGCTTAGCCAAACAAATCCTACGCTGCGCAGAACGAGGCGTTGAAATGAAGTGGCTGGATGACTTTCCTGCGAAGATCAACGCACTCACGCTGGAGGAAACCAATGCTGCGGTGAAGAAGCATCTTGATCCCGCGAAGCTCGTCACCGTAAAGGCGGGGACACTGAAGTAGTAGCCAATTACCTACTAACCGGAACTGGCGGCGGCGCATTCGGTGGGGCCGCAGGTGATGGACCCGCTTGTTGCTGAGGCGGCTGAGCGGGCGGCATCCAGAAGATGAAATGTCTGGGAGCCTCACCTCCTGAGATGAGATCGAGCGAGATCAAACCGGCCCTCAGTGGTGGCGCAAGCTGAAAGGTTCCGATTCCGGTGTGGACCAAGCCATTACGATCGCTAGGAGTCTGACCGCCACCCAGTTCATCATTCGGAAGCGGAAAATCAAACTTCACTTTTTCATTCCATACGGTTTCCCATTCCTCCGTGCGCGGATTGAAGAATTTCCATTCACACTTGGCGATGTTTTCCATCAGCACGAGCCGTTGTTGAGTGCCTGATGCAGCGGCATCTCCGTTTTCAAAAGCGCGCGCTTCTTTGGGGCCGAGATACTTCACCACGACTCGCAAATAGCCGTCCGGAGTCTCTTCCGTCTGAAGCAGCGTCAGTCCATTCCCAGCTCCCACGGTTCCCAGGAAAGGGGACGGAGCGCTCTTCAAGCCTATCTCGCTCAAGTAATGATTCCCGTTTTGTTTCACACGAAGTCGCACGGCTCCTCCGCCAGGAAGAGAGCGAAACGTCCGCTCGCAAAACTGTGCAAAGCTATGCGTCTGAGCGTCCTTCTCCTGCTCATGTTCCAACTCCGACGCCATCTGCGTGGTCCCGCCCACAATGCCAAAAACCGCGACTAAAAGCAGCGATACGATCATCATGGCCATCATGATTTCCAAGAGCGTAAAGCCTCTCGGAGTGATGCGCTTGTTCATGAAGACGGTTCTCATGCTTCAATAATTAATGGGCGCGAACAGGGGCGGATACACCCAAGTCTCCACGGTCATCTGTTGCTCCTGACCGCCGTCCTTCCATGAGGCGGTGGCTTTGAGCGAGAAGAGGCCAGTGAGCGGCTGATCGTCCTGATTCCTCAACTCCAGCGGTGCCATTTTGAGATGATACGCCACGCCCGCTTCCTTCACGGTGCGATCAAAGCCCTTCTGTTGTTCTTGCGTTTGCTGGGCCGTTTGCTTTCGGGTCGCCTCCAGCATGAGGGATTCGATCCTGGATACGATCTCCCTTTGTTGCCGGGCCTCAGTGGACGCGAGTCCCATCGTATTGATCGTCTCTACCAAAGCGAGCACCGCCACGCTGAAAACGAACAGCGCTAGAAGCGCTTCGAGCAACGTAAAACCGACTTCGTGACGATGGTATTTCATGGGGAGGCAGCGCTGAGGATTTCATCCTGAACCCCACCCGTCAGCGGGTTGAAGTGCATCTCCAAATAGGAATTTCCCAGCTCCATGCGCACAGTCAGCGGCTCGCAAAGTCCGCTCGACAGCATGACCCAGCGCTGGCCGGTGGCGGCTTGCCACTTGGTGCTGCCCCAGCGTTGGATGGAGAGTTTCATGTTCACGGGGACTTTGACCTGATGAAGCCAGAGCTGATTTTCCTCGCCCTTTTTGATGTCCGCTGGGTCTTTGGCAAAGCGCATGGCAAAACCTGTTTTCGTAAACTCGATGGTCTGAGTCTGCTCATACATGCCCGCGCGCCGCACGGCATCGCGAGCCATCTTTTGGAGTTCACTGGCAGGCTTGCGAAGAGCTTCCTCCGCATCGATGCCCTGAAAGCTGAACGAGGCGATCCCGAGGAACAAGGCCATGATGAAGAGCACCATGACCAGCTCTAGCAGTGTGAAACCTGCTGGAGGCGGGCTTAAGAGTTGAAATGTTGAAGCGTTGAAATGTTGAAATGATCTGGGCTTGTTCACGGAAGTGTGAGGTCGGCGGTGCATGGCTTTTGTTCCTCTAATAACAACCAGACCACATCTCCGGCTCAACCATTTCAACACTTCAACGATTCATCATTTCAACCTCAACCCCGCCTACCAATTTCCTACATCATCAGCAGTGCCTTCCTGACCATCCGGGCCGAAGGAAAAGACATCGTAGCTGGAAGGATTGTGTTTGCCGGGATTGCGATATTGATACTTGTGACCCCACGGATCATTGAGCGCTTCGGGCTTGGAGAGCTGCACCCAAGGCCTTGGTGCGGGATCACCGGAGGGCTTCGTGACCATTGCTTGCAAGCCCTGCTGCTGTGTGGGGAACATCAGGTTCTTGGTCTTGTAACGGATGAGGTTCGTCTCCCAAGTCTTCACGTCCGCCTGGGCCTTAGAGATCTCCGCATCCTGACCCACGTTTTGCATGAGATAGACGCCGCCACCGAGGATGAGCGCGATGATGAACAACACGAGCATCATTTCCATGAGCGTGTAACCAGCCTTGAGTCTGCGTTTGATGAGGGGGATTTTCATGAGGGTAATCTTACTGATTTTCTAATGGCGGCGCAAGTTCTCCAGCGTTGAGTAAACGACGCTGATCATCATCCAGGCCATGATGCCGACCATGCCGGCCATGAGAATGATGATGATGGGTTGAAGCATCGCGGTGGCCTGATCAATGACTTTGGAAAGCTGACGGTCAAAGCGTTCGGCGGCTTTACGCAGAGCCTCGGACATCTGCCCCGTCTGCTCCCCCACCCTGATCATATCGACGACCAAGGGCCGCGCGATGTCCAGCTTCTCCATCGTGCGGGACAGCGAGCTTCCATCGGCCACTTGCGTTTCGACGATCTCCAATTTCTCCCGCAGATACAAATTCATCGTGGTCTTACGAACCAGTTCCAGACCGCGATGAAGCGGAAGTCCATTGGTGAGAAGATTGCCCAAGGTCTCCAGAAATTGCACTTCAAACCGGGTGCGCAACAAGGGGCCATAGACGGGCAGATTGAGCATTTTCCCGTGCCACCATTTCCGGCGCTCCATGTCACTGAGGAAGACTTGGATGCCCCAGATGAGAAGCACCATCGCGATGCCTAGAGCCCACCACCACGTCTTCAAGAAGTCGCTCACTCCGAGCAAGACCACCGCTATGCCTGGCATCTTCCCGCCCGTGTTCTTGATCAATCCGACAAGCTTCGGCAGAAGATAAGTCAGGAAGACAATGGCGAGCGCAATGCCCGAAAAGATAATGAACGCAGGATAGATCAGCGCAGAAGTGACCTTCGCACGAAGCTCCTCCATAGAGTTCAGATAGAGGCCCTGACGGTTCAGGATCGAAGTCAGAGAACCACTTGCTTCCCCTGCGGCCACGAGGTTTGAGTAGAGTTCGCCGAAGCTCAGCGATACTGATGTCAGCGCCGCAGAGAAGGGAACGCCGTCCCTGACGCGCTCGCGCAGCCGTTGGCTTACGACTTGAAGCACGGATGAACTGCGGTTCTCCATCGCGTGAAGAGCGGATTCAAGCTGAAGCCCAGCGGTCAGTAGATCAGTTAATTCTTCCGTGAACTGGATCACTTGCGCACGAGTGAGGGTGATTCGCTCCGTGCCACTTCCAGCAATGGGAGCCACCTTCGCCACAGCCGTCGGCGCATCTTTCTTCCCATTGCTGGCGGGCTTCGCCTTATCCTCTTGAATCGAGTGCGGCTGCAAACCACGCCGCGTCAGCTTGCGAATGGCTTCACCGCGATCCATCGCCTCCAGCGTGCCATTGCTCCGCTGGCCGCTAGCATTGATCGCTTCGTAGGTAAAGGCAGGCATGACAGCTTACTCCAAGAAATCTTCACTGGTCACGCGCATGACTTCCTCCAGGGTCGTCGCGCCTTCCAGCACCTTTCTCCACCCGTATTCACGGAGGGAGATAAAGCCCTCTTTACGGGCAAAGCGCAGCATCTCATTCGCGCTGGCCTTGCGGGAGATGAGGTCTTGCATCCCGTTTGAAACCAGTGCGATTTCATAGATGGCCATCCGTCCGTGATAGCCTGTGTTCCGGCAAGCGCTGCAGCCTGTCGGAGCCGTGGTGTAGATGTCCTTGCCTACGCCTTCAATGAAGCCGCACGCCTTGAGCTGATCCCTACTGTAATGGGCCAACTGACGGCAATGCGGGCACAGCGAACGCACCAGACGCTGAGCCAAGAAAGCGCGCACTGAGGAAGCCACTAAAAAAGGTTCCACCCCCATTTCCACCAAACGGGTGATGCCGCCGATGGAGTCATTCGTGTGTAGCGTCGAGAATACCAAGTGACCCGTGAGCGAGGCTCTGACCGCGATCTCCGCAGTCTCAAGATCGCGTATTTCTCCGATCATCACCACGTTTGGATCACCACGCAAAATACTGCGCAGACCACTCGCGAAGGTGAGGTTGATCTCCGGTTTGACTGCGATTTGCACGACGCCTGAGAGCTTGTGTTCGACCGGGTCTTCGATGGTCACAATCCGGCGATGAATCGTGTTCAAAGAAGACAGAAAAGTGTAAAGCGTGGTGCTCTTTCCGCTTCCCGTGGGGCCGGTGACGAGGACGATGCCGTTCGGCTTCGCAAGCAACAGATCAATCTTCGCGCGATAGTCTGGCGTCAGTCCGAGACGGTCGAGCGTGAAGCGCTCCTGACCGAGCAAACGCAGGCTGATGCTCTCCCCTTCCACACTGGGAATGGTGGCCACACGAACGTCGATGCTTTGATTGTCCAGCTTGAGATTGATACGACCATCCTGCGGCAGTCGCTTCTCCGCGATGTCCAGCTTCGCCATCACTTTCACGCGGGCTAGCACGGAGGATTGAAGCTCGCGGATGTTCTCGGGGACCGGCACTTCGAGGAGCTGGCCATCAATGCGGTAACGGATGCGGAGGTTGTCGTGAACGGGCTCAATGTGGATGTCCGTGGCCCGTTGCGCGAGACCTTCGCGAATGATCTGATTTACGAATTTAACGACGGACGCTTCCGCATCATCCGCATCAATGATGTTCGCTTCATCCCGAAGATGCGCATCGTCAAAGTCCGCCGCGCGATTCTTCAGAATGTCTTCAAACGTATCCGCACCGACGCCGTAGAAACCCTGAATGGCGCGGAGCAGCTCTGTGCGCGGAGCCATGCACCAGCGGATGCGGCGCGGCACGCTTCGGGCGACGGCTTGTCTGGCCAGCAGATCAAAGGGATCATAGCAGGCCATGACCAGCACATCCGGTTTCTCTTCATCGACTTTTTCTGTTTTCTTGCCCTTAGTTTTCTTGAGGGTGGGCCGCTCAAAACTCAGGGGCAGCAAACGATGACGCAGCGCAAGACGCGCCGGACAGACCTGCTTCAATTCTGAGGAACTGTCTGAATCTGGAGCCAGTGCCGGAAGCCAGTCCCAGCCCATTTCACCCGCCAGTCCACTTAGAAAAAGACCTTCATCCAGTGAGGCGCGGTCCAGCAGATCATCCACCACTCTGAGGCCTGCCAGCGAGGCCTCGCGCTCGATGGTTACCACCTTTTCCAGATCAGCACCGGGACAATGAGAAGCTGCTTGGAGAATAAGGGACATGAGGGAAGAGCAGGGAGACGACTAGTTCGTGGTGGTCGTCGTCGTCCCAGTGGTGCCTGTCGTCGTCGTTCCGGTAGTAGTCGTCCCAGTCGTCGTCGTGCCCGTGGTTCCCGTAGTAGTCGTTCCTGTCGTGCCGGTGCTCGTTGTAGCTTCAGCCGTGAAGCCATCCGTCTTCAGTTGCAGAATCAACTGATCCAGCGTCTTCGCCAAGGTCAAACCCAGTCCGTTCGCCGTGGATGTCTGATTCTCGTCAAAGATCATTTTGAAAGAAGAAACACCCGCTGAACCCACACCCGTGGAGGTTTCCGTTTGCGTCACGCCACTCTCGTCATCCGCAGTGACCGCCGTGCCTGTAAGCGTCTTGGCAATCTTAGCGCTCAGCGTGTAAGTCGGGGATTCCACGCGGATGACATGATTCACATCCCCAAGGGCCACGATGGCTCCCTTCGCCGTGCCCGAGCCCGTGGTGGCGGACATCACGGATTTCTTATCGTTACCGTTGAGGGCCGTGAAGAGCTTTCCTGAATCAGCGGCCTGCACATACGTATGCGTCGTGACCGTGCTCGTAAGAAGAAACGACCCTGTTCCACCAAGCAAAGGCACCGCGAAGTAACCGCCCTCATAAGTGTGGTAGTTGATCCCCTTCCCTTCGCCAAACTCCAGCCGATAAACCAAAACTTGTGAGGAGGCCTTTGAAGTCAAGCTCAGCATCAGCAGGAGAAGGCCAAGTGTGATCAGCCGTGAAAAACGTGTTACCATAAGCTAAACTTTAGTTAAAGGACTTACTCTTGTCAATTCCTACCACCTGACGGGATTGTTGCAGAGATCGTGAATGATGGAAAGCGGGGAATCGGTCTTTCGACTAATCGTCTTACCGATGGGTTCAATCTGTTCCCGTTTTCCAAAGGGGGTATCCTGAACGGCACTTGGGACTTCCCCTTCCAGAAAAGAGACATTCCCATTCTCATTTTTGCGCTCCCTGATTTAAAAAGGGAGTTCCCTAATTCAATCAGGGAAGTCCCTTTTAGCATTCGGGATACCCCCTTTTGTGCTTCTGCGTTCCCTATTCTCATTCGGGAAGTCCCTGATGGAGAAAGGGTTACCCGAATGGCACTCGGGACACCCCTGTTTGAAGTCGGGACACCCCCTCTTCCATTGGGGAATTCCCTTTCATCATTGGGGGCTTCCATCGCGCCAAACGGGAGCACCTTTTTTCAAATGGAAAATGCGTTTTTCACTCAACGCTTCGCCTTGGTCCCCCTCTAAGCCTGCGCCGTTCCATTCTGGACGGCTCAAACACCAAACATCATCATTCAAATACCATGAGCAAAGACTATGTTCCCGATTCCTTCCAGAACTTCTACAACTGGGCAGGCGATCTCTCCACTGGCATCGCCACCCATGCCGCCGCTGTCGGTTGGGATGCCGCCCGTGTGACGGCCTTTCAGGCCAAAGTCGATCCCTTGCACGACGCCGCGAAAGCGGTGCTGGACAAACAAGCAGAACTTGACGCCCTCGTCGGCAAGTTCCGCATGTTGAAGGATCAAGGCCTCCCCAGCATCCGTCAGGACATCAATAACCTTAAGACCTCGCCCGGCTACAACGACGGGATCGGCAGCGCCTTGGGCATCCTGAACCCCTCCGCCAACTTCGATGAAGCCAACTATCAACCCCAACTCAAAGCTAGCGTGTTCCCCGGTCATGTCCGCCTTACGGGGAAGAAACTGGGCGTGGATGCCCTCAATCTGTATAGCCGCAGGAAGGGCGACACCGCGTGGACGCTCATCGCCGGGAAGCGCAGCACCTTCCCCTATGATGACGATGCGAAGCTGGCCACCGCAGGCACTCCCGAAGTGCGGGAATACATGGCGATGGGCGTCATGGGCGATGACGAGATCGGCCTGCCGAGCGACATCGTGAGCGTGACCTATGGCGGGTAAAAGTTCCGAGCTTATCCAAGTGACAAAGCCGCAGGTCAGCAAATTTAAACTTGCGACAATGAAACGCTTTGGTAAAACTTGATTCATCATTCCATCTATGTAACCAATAGAACTCCTTACATCGCCAAATTTGCGTGCTGCCCTGCGTCGTGGGGTAGTGAGGCTCCTCTGAAAACCTGCAAGTTATCCAAGCCTCGTCTGAACAATTCAAGGGAAGCGCGCCCGCATGGGGCGCGGCTTGCCCTGCTTGTTCAGAAGGGCGCTTTGCAGGTGCCTCAGAGGAGGGTGCGACAGGTTCGCGCCCTCTTTTTATGCCCAGGCACCAAGACTTTCTTTCTCAAGCTTATGAAACAACCACTCCCCACCCTTTTGCTGTTTTTCTTCAGCACGTTCAGCCTCCCTGCCGCTGATACAGCCAGCACAACGACTCCCGAAGTCTCCACTCCGCAGCCGATTACAGGCACTTACCGCATCTTGGAGCAGCGAGTTGTTCAACATGAGGGCTACAAGATCACCTACAACCGCATCACCCCGCCGCAGATGTCCAAGGTGCCTGCGACTGTGGCCCGTCCTTTGACCACAGAGGAACAAGCACTTGCGGATTCCCGCCAAGGGAAAGCGCACGGGACGTTAAGCATCGGTGCCACGGTCTTTGATCATGAAGTCACCGAGATTCACTGGAACAGTCCCAATGGGGGTAAACGTCATGTGGCTTACAGCAACATCGACTTCAATCTCGTTGCGGGCCTCGGCACATTTGCTTCCGCAGACACGGTGTATTCGTCCTTCCTCGCCGTGGGTAATGCCACCCGAAAGGCACAGGGTGAAGAACGTGATACAGGCAGCCTGCCTGTTCAGTCGCAGCCCGTGAGACAGGCAGTCCCGCCTGTTCAGTCGCAGAGCCCACAGGCTGGCAGCCTGTCTCACGTTCCTGCACTTAGCGAGTTCCCCAGTGATCTTTCCGTCTATCTTGTCCCTGCTGATGACACCTTCACTGAAGCAGATAACGAAACCCTCGCCGCGCTTGATGCCTTGCACGCCTACTACGATGCCAATCGTGTAAAGCTCCAACAAGACTACACCGAGCGAGAACAAAAGCGCACCGCCCAACAGCAGTGGACAAAGGAGCACCCGCCCGAGCCCAAGGATGAAGTCATGTTCATCTGGAAGAAAGAACCCGCACCCGCAACGGCCAAATAACGGGCAGCTCTAGGCCCTTATCCCTTATCCCTCTCCCTGCCCATGAGAACCCGCCTCATCCTCGCTGCCTTTGCTCTTGTCAGCAGCCTCACCGCACAAACCGCCACGGACCTCAACGAAGGATTGCGCCTCACCAAGGACTCCACGGGAAACGGTCTTACCCTGTTCTGGTATGGTCGCACGGGACGCACCTATTTTGTGAAACAGTCGTCGGATTTGATTTCGTGGCAGTATCTCCCCATCATGGATTCCGGTCACGGCGCGCCCTTGAGTTATGGCGTCAGCACTTCCGCCAGTAGCGGCTTCTTCCGCTTGCTCTACACGGATAATCCTCTGGCGGGAGACCCCGATGGCGACCTCGATGGAGATGGCATCAGCAATATGGACGAGCTTTTCTATGCGCAGTATGGCTATGATCCGTTTGATTATTTCAACGGACTGAAACCCACCTTGAGCCTGCTCAGTGGTGGTGGTCAATGGGGGCTGCCGAGCGCGGTGCTGACTCAACCGATCTCCGTTTCCGTCAATAACGGAGCCTCTAATGCGCCCGTCATCTTCAGCGTTAGCTCAGGCGGCGCGTTGCTTTCTGCGGATGGGAACCTTCCGTGGAGCAATCTTTTGACCGTGCGCTCCAGTTCAAGCGGGTATCCCCGCACGGCTCTGGCTTACGTGAAGCTGCCCGTTGAGGCCAGCGTTCAGAGCAACATCACCATAACGGCAGGTTACGCAGCGAAGACCACCACGCTGCAAACCACGGCGACGACCTATGATAACGCGGTGCTCCCACCCACGGGCTTGCAGACGGCGACACTCTCTGACAGTGCGGTGCGGCTTAGTTGGCTACCAGCGGATGTGACACGAGCCACGAGCATCGAAATCAGCACGGATAACGGAGCAAGCTGGCAGCTCTACGATGTGGCAGATCCCGGTGTAACGAGCTTCGTGATCAGCGGCCTGTCGTTGGGCCAGCATGTGCTCCTGCGTGTAATCACCGGTGATGAGCGGAAAGCAAGAGCGCAGGGCTCGTCATCGCTGAACACCCTGGATTGGTTGAAGGGTTACGCTGGGTTGTGGGGCGGGCTTTGGGAGGCGGTCGAAGGTCGGTTGACCAGCGGTCATGCCGTCACCACGCCGACACCAGAACCTCTTTCTCCACCCTCACCACCCGTGTCTGCTGACAGTCTGGCACCGCTCATCATTGATGTGTATGAGAAGTGCTATGAGTATGACTACGGCTATAACACCATCTACTACACGTTCTGGGGTTATGTTGACTTCTTCGGTTATGACCTGATCTCGGATGATATTCACTGGCAGAGCGCCTTGGAGATCACCAATGCCTCCACCGATCGCAGAGGAGAGGTGCTCTCGACCTTTAATTCCACGCCCTTTGATGATCTGGTCCCCTACACTTGGCTGTCGCCCACCCAGACCTTCTCACGCACCGTCCGTTATCATGCCTATTTTGATTATGCGGAAGGCGGATTCGATCATGAAGAATGGGGCTGGGCGCATCAACTGCACATCCGGCAAGATACCGTAGCGACTCCGGCCTCCAATGCGGGCCCTGCCACCGTGGCAGACACCCGGACCTATCTGGTTCTCGGACAGCATGGCGATGGCAGCGACCCCCATATCACGGACTACACAGGCACGCTCACGTTCACGAAGTATTCCAATGGAACCTCCCACATAGACACCACTGGCAACCTTCCCGCCGCGTGCGTGGTGGTGGATAATACCGCCCACACCGCCACACTCCAGACTTACACCCGCTCAGATAACCTCTATAACACTTGGGTAAAACTGCTTCCGATAGAGGTGGAGTGGGTTCAAGTGGGTGATAATTGGGACATCGAAGACAACAAGGATGCCGATGGCAAATGGATGCCGGGCAAAGGTAAAAAATTCTTCCCTGATGCCAAGACCCAGACTGAACCCAATTTCCGCGATCAGGTCTATCTCAAAGTGAGCATTGGGATTCCAAATATCACCGTGCATCTGAAAGCCTTTGATGTGGATGATCCCACAGTGGACCCTGACCACTTGGTTGATCCGAATGATGCCAGCACTCCGGGTGCGGGAAATGATAATCAAACAGAAGCACTCATCGTCAGTGGTGTGCAGGTGGAACCCAAGCCGCCTTTCTTCGGACCAGCCACATCCACTTCTATTGATTGTGTAACGGATCAATACGGCGTGGCTCGCATGGCTAATGGAAGTCTGCCGATTCTACGCGTAGGGCGTCAACCGGGGGATAATTACCGCATCGCTGCCACTGTGGCCGCGGCCAGTGCTTTGGACACTCTGCAAGTCAGCGATCCGAATGCCGCTGGATATGTGGCTGCGGATAGTAGCCAACCCATCGGCTTCAATGGCGTGATCTCCCCCATGCTTACGATCTGGCGGAAGCTCAATGTAGAAGTGGATTCGATGGAGAAGAAACCCGATGACCTTCATGATTACTATTCTGGCACCATCGCAGATGCGGCCATCACTTATGATGATTCTTCAGATAAAAGCACCATCAAATTATCCAATGTTTTGCCTGGACCAGAAGATTATTACAAGAACGGCAAACTCACCGTTGGAAACACGTCTTACAGAGTCTTCAGCAACCACTACCTTACTGATCAAGTGGTGCTCCGTGGGGAGGTGCCAGATTCCATCCGTGGGCAGGTCTTTACCATTCAAGATGATGATGATAATTTTCTGCAAGAACTCAACTTGCCACCTGCCTTGCCACAGGATGGCTATCATGTTCAGATCATCAAAGCCATCCGGCCCAAATACGCGAAAGCTTACATTCAAATAGAGGACGCGAATGACCTCGGATTCAATAAGCGCCCGATCATTCCCTTCCAACTGAATGCCACGGCTAAATCACTGGCCGCTACGCCTTACGATAGCATGAAGGACGTGCACGATTCAGAAAGGTTCTGGGCTATCACACTCGCCTTCGGTTACCAGTGGGATGAAGATCATGACCACGACCCAGATGAAGAAAACTCACCCCAAGCAGACACTCCCAAATTCCCCTACACGGGAGTGACCATGTTCTCATCAGTAGCGATGGAATGTTTCCGCGATGATGTTTTTGGTGTATTGGAGAAAATACCTGAGCAACAACGAAAGACGCCGATAATATATCAAGAGTATCACGATAACTATGTAAACTTTCTCTACGGGACTATTGCGCATGAAATCGGCCACTCACCAGGGGGGCAAAACGAAGATGGGAATCATAACGAGTTTGGATTAATGCAAAAAGATGGCGCGTCAATCGACGCGGACTTCACGAACAAAACCATTACGAGATTCCGTAAAGCAAAAAAATGGAGTTATTAAAAAGATGAAAACGGCCCTGTTACTTATATTGGCTCTGCTTCAACTGACTACCCTTGAGATAGATGCGGATGAAGGCCGCACGAAAGAAGGACGTATGGTTTTTGAGGTCGCTCAAGTAATGCGCACTTACCAACTTTTGCACTCTGGGCATCTGCCAATAACATGGATTCAAATTAGTGAATGTTATGAGCTTGATTCACAGGATCAGGAAATGCTCAGAAGGTATGGTTACAAACTAAAAGATCGTTATGAGTTCATCACCCAGCCGATGCCCGTATATGGCGAACCAGGAACGCAGGTGCTCATGATCCGAACCTTGCCCTTGAAGGATCGCAAGCCGATGCTTGATGGTAGTTACCAGCTTTACCGTTACATCGTTTACCAATATCCAAGTGGGAATATAAGTGGTTCATGGATTCCTGAAGAAATCGTTCAAAAAACACTAAAAACAGCTGGTGTCATTGTCACGCCAAAGTCGGGCCTTCCAGAATTTGAATATGATAAGCACCCCTTAGACTACGTGCCACCAGCCGATGGGATTGACCGCTTAGACCCCGTTGTCCCACCCAAGGCTTCATCAGCATCTCCTTCCGAGAGTCCACCGTCTCCAGTGAGTCCGCTCAAACCCACTTTGCCTGCACAGATTGTTTTCACCGTCACCGCACCCGCTTCCCGTAGTTGGATTATTTGGTTATTGGCCGTCATCACTGCCTTGGTTGTCTGCTGGCGTCTGCTGCGAAAGCCCGCTCGTTGAGCATCAACAATATTTAACGCACTCTTCCAAGCCCGAACTGATCTCCCACAGCGGACACTTGGCCATCTGCGCTGAAGTCCACTTCCATTAATTTTTCACTTTGGACGGCAGCTCCAGTCTCGTCTTTCAGGGTGGTGATGATCTTTCTGGTGACGACCTCTACGACATCCCCCGTGGAAGGATAGGCGGTCTTTCCATCAAGGCTGAAGGTGACCCAGCCAGGTTCATCACGAAGCTCGATGCTCTCTCTATAAGCGGGCGGAATGACGGTGTTGTCGAAGACATGGAGTCGCTTGTTAGAGGCGTCCGTCACCCAGACTTCCTTTTCATCCGGCGTGAGGCCGATGCCATGACTGGGGCAGCCGTGGCGCTTGACGGGGCCAGCTTTGAAGCCAGTCACTTCGACGCGATGAACAACAGCTCCTGAATCAATACTTGCCATCTCAAAGCCCAGCAGTCCATCCACGTTCGCATACAACCAAGTGCTGCTGCCGTTCACGGTGAAGGGGCGGACAGAGTTCGCGAACGGGCCGATCTTGCGCGTGATCTGGTTCGTTGCCGTGTCCACCACTTCTACCAAACGACTGCCGCGATCCGCGAGAAATGCTTCTTTGCCATCGAGACCCACCACGGTGTTGTGGGCCAGTTTCTCATGGGGGATCCGCCCGAGGGACTCTCCCGTGGGGCCATCAATGACATGCCAGAAGTCCTTTTCAAAACTGGGCATGAAGAGCTTCGCTCCATTCGGCGTGATGCTCATCCGATCACAACCACCCGGATACGGGCGCTCCCAGAGGATGAGGTCCGTATTGAGATCGTAGCAGCTCAGCGTCTCCGTCGTGCTCACATAGAGCCGATGCGTGGCCGCACAGGCACAGATGCCTTTCACATTCAGCGGCTTTCCATCTTTGCCGAGGCCGGATGATGGGACACGCTTCACGAACTGATGTCCGTGATCCATATCAAAGACGAGCACGCCGTGGCCTCCGTATTGGAGGTCATTCCTGACACCGGGAACGGCGACGTAGAGAAGGCGTTTAGATTCGGTAGCTTGTCCGACGCTGGCGACTGCGAACAAGGCAAAGAAGAACGAGAAAAGGAAGCGCATCTGGTCAGTCTGCGCAGAAATACCTGAAGGGTCAACGACGCATCATATCCAGCAAACCGGAGGTCTGCTTCTCAACACATTCAAGCTGGATGCGAGCCTGCGTCAGCCAGTCGCGGTCGATTTTAATCTCCTGATCCATGAGCGCCTCTTCACAGACATTCACCGCAGCCGTCATCAGTAGGAGAGACTGCTCCACATCCGTGACCAGGTAGGACCAGCCTTCACGCTGCAACGTGGCAAAGTGTCGCATGGTCTGACTGAGCTGAGCGCAGAGATCAGCGATGGATTGAAGAAGACCCGCAAGCGTGGGCCGCGCCAGCACGCCAACAGGCCGTGATAACTGCTCTTCCAGCCGCTCCAGATCAGTGGCCAATTTCAGCGCTTCAATCTGCACTTCCATCTGCTCAGGAAGTTGGAGATCAGCATCGCTCACGCTGCGCAAATCATGCCCCGGCGCAGGAAGATGAACGAAGGGATCATTCATCGGCTCTTCGTAAGTGAGCGCATCTGTGGGGGCGGCAGGCTCAAGGCCATCGGGATCGCCTTGGTCCCGAGCGCTCTCCAGCAAGAACTCCTTACGGCGGGCTCGGTTCTTTTTGATGAGATCCAGTTCGAGTTCCTTCGGCAACTGCCAAAGAGGCACGGATGCCTGAAGCTGCCAGTGCCAGGATTGAATCACGATGCGCTGCCCCTGGACATTGAACCACTCCAGAAAGAGCAGATTCTTAAGCGCTGTCTTGGAAGCCTGCGCCACGTAAGTCTTCGGGGGGCGCGTGGCTTTCAAAGCCCTGATGATGCGGCGTGAAGCCGTCATCTCACCGGAATCTCCGGTCTGCAAATCAGACAGGAGCGAGACAAAATAGGGATTGCTCTGCGGAATGGGATTGGTGAAATCAAGGCGACATCCGGCGATGTCCCGCAGAAAATTCCCCTGCAAGCGCACCTCCAGCGGATAGCGCAATCCAGCGATAATCAACGAGCCACTGATGACACCCGGAATTTCATTCGAGAGGTAGCCGCTGATAATGGAACTGCCGAGTTGAAGTGTCATCTGGAGGAGAATTATACATGCGATGCAAGTTTATACCAGATTGAATTGTGCTCAGTTAAGAGCGCTGATATGACGCGCTCAACTTTCCCACGGCAGCAAATCCAGCACCCACCGTCAGCAGCACCAGCGGGCCATTGGCCCCTTTGAAGGCTAAGAGGACGAGACCGGCTCCGAACGAAAGCAGATTGGCGACCAGGAAAGCGCAGTCTAAGCGTAAAAATGAGAAATGTGGTTTCATCGGGTGAATGGCATTTCGTTGATTTATGACTGCCTCTCCTTCAAAAAGAAGTCTTTTCTTAAGAGGACGGGGCGAACGTCTCCTGCAACTTTACACTTTGCACTGCACGCATCCCGTTCAAGTTGCGGGCTCATGCCGCTGCCTCTGTCTCTCTCCATCATCTCCTGCAATGAAGAGGCGAACATTGCCCGTTGCTTAGAAAGCGCAGCGGAGTTCGCTGAAGAAATCATCGTGGTGGATTCAGGTTCGCAGGATGGAACGAAGGCCGTTGCAGAGCGCTTCGGAGCAAAGTTTCATCATCAGGCCTGGCTGGGGCATCGTGATCAAAAGAACGTGGCGCTCGGCCTTTGCACAAAGCCTTGGGTGCTAGCACTGGATTGTGATGAAGAGCTTTCCCCTGAACTGCGCGAGAGCCTTTCGCGCTTCTTCAGTAATGGCTCCGCTGAGAAATTCGCTGGCGCGGAGTGCAATCGGAAGGTGTTCTTTCTGGGTCGTTGGATCACGCATGGAGACTGGTATCCTGACCGTAAGCTGCGCCTCTTCAGACGTGAACTAGCAACATGGGGTGGCAGCCCGGAGCATGACTACATTGAGCTGAAAGGCCCGACGCTGCGGCTCTCAGGGGATTTGCATCATTACTCATTTCCGACCATGAACCGCTACATTGAGAAGATTAATGTCTTCGCGGATGTCTTCCTAGAACGGCAGAAAGCCGCTGGTAAACGGTGGTCGTTACTGACTAATATTTCCCGTCCCTTGTGGCGTTTCTTCAGAGCTTATGTCTTGCGTCGCGGCTTCATGGATGGCTTCCCTGGCTTATGGATCGCCACGGCCACGGCTTTCTCCGCGTTCATCCGTTACAGTCGCACCTATGAAGAGGAGCAAAAAATACCGTAGGGGATGCTGAATATTCCTTACAGTAGTTGATTTAACTGATTAGCACGCCACGTTTCACGCTTTGCCACGACATGCGTTACGCGATTTTTGGAGACATACACGCCAACTGGGAAGCCCTTCAGACCGTCATGGGGGACTCTCAGGAGCAGGATTGCACCCACTATGTCTGCCTCGGCGACATCGTCGGATACAATGCTGATCCCGGCCCCTGTCTTGATTACGTTCGTGAGATGAACTGCCCGGTCGTCAAAGGCAATCACGATGAAGAAGCCACTCAGGAGCGTGATTTGGGAGAGCTGAATCCTCTGGCGGAAAGCGCGCTCATCTGGACGCGCCAGAATCTCTCCGAAGATCAAAAGCAGTGGCTTCGCGAGTTAAAGCTCGTTCGTCAGGTGAAGGACTTCACCATTGTCCACGCCACCTTGGACTCACCCGGAAGCTGGGCTTACGTGAGTAATCGCTTCGATGCGATGGCCAGCTTCAGCTACCAGTTCACACAACTCTGCTTCTACGGTCACACGCACACGCCACGCATCTACGAGAAGGATGACACGGTTCGTTGCCTGCGGGAAACCGAAGCGCAGATCCGTCGCGGCTCCAAGTATTTCATCAACGTCGGCAGCGTCGGCCAGCCGCGTGATGGAGACTGGCGTGCCTCGTATGCCATCTATGATGTGGAAAAGCAGACCATCACGATTCGTCGTCTGGAATATGATTTGCGCACCGCTCAACAGAAAATTCGTGACGTTGGACTGCCACCAGTGCTTGCCGAACGCCTCGCGCTCGGTAGATAACATCTAGCATGGAGCCCTTAGTTAATCTGGATGAGTTCGCGTCAGCGCTCATCATCAAGCCGAGTTCGTTTGGAGACATCATCCACGCTCTACCAGCGGTCCATGCGATCAAGCAGGCGCATCCCGCGTTGCAACTTCATTGGTTGTCGAATCCTGAATGGATGCCGCTGCTGGAAGGCAACCCGGACATCGCGCAGATCATTCCCTTCCCGCGTAAAGAATTCGGAAAAATCATCGGCCTGCCCTCCCTGCTCTTATGGGTCAGAAAATGGAATACGATGCCGCGTGAGATTCCCGAGTTGGCCCTCGATTTTCAAGGCCTCTTCCGCAGTGGATTGTTAGCTCTGACCCGCGGTGCCCGCCCCATTCTCGGGCTATCGGATGCGCGTGAGGGAGCCGCCAAATTCTATGACCACGCCATCCCTGTGGATGCCAGCGCTCATGCTGTGGATCGTTATCTGGAGATGCCACGCGCGCTCGGGATTGAGGTCGGTCCAAAGGACATCCAGTTCCCCCTGCCCCTCGGTTTGGCCAAAGCGGGCGTCACCCTGCCAGAGAACTATATCCTGATTCATCCCTACTCACGCGGAGAAGGAAAATCACTGAGGCACGAGGTCATTCAGTCCCTCTGCGACTGCCTCTCCCCCCACCCTGTCATCGTGGTCGGCATCAGTGCTGAAGCGGAGCAGGTTCAGGGCGCTCACGTCACTTCCTTTGTAAACGAGACATCCCTCCTAGAGCTGATCTGGCTCATCCGCCATGCGCGCGGTGTGGTCAGCGTGGATAGCGGCCCCATGCATCTGGCCTCGGCCATCACCAGCAATCTGTTGGGCATTCATACTTGGAGCAATCCACGCAAGGTCGGTCCCTATGATCCGCAGGCTTGGATTCTCAAAGCGGGCCGCATCGCCCATCGCACGGAGTTCTCTGATGAAGAAGTGCTCCAAGATCACCCCGTGGAGACGAGCGATGCGCGACGCATGGCAGACTTTGTGTTGCGTCAGTGGCTTTCGTGATAATGCTCTGGCCGCATGAAAGGCTGGCGCGCGCGGACATTCTATCTCACCCGGAACAGGACCTTTCTATGGAAGGGGGCCGCGCTCATCCTCGCTGTTTGTATCGGTTTGGCCTTGGCGATCTCCCTCTTCAATCGCTCCAGTGCCGAGCCGGACAATGAGGAAGATGACAAACGGGTCTGGCTGGAAGAACAACGCGACTCCTATAACCGCCTTCTCCGTGATGAATCTAAGCCGGATGAAATCGCCGACTGGATGCGCGGGATCGCTGCCGAGCGCAATGACGCGGCTAAGGACTGGGCCTTTGATCCTGCTCAACTACGGCTCGGTGAGTTTGATTTAACAGCCCTCATTTTCCGACACCTCAGCGCGTCCATTCAGCGTGACTTGTTCAGTGATTACGCCCGAAGTTTATTCCTCAAGCAGCCTGAAGGACGCAAAGCCGCCGAGCAGCGGCTACGCGTGGAAGCTGCGAAAAATCCGCCAACGAGATACGCGAACGAGTTCACGGGTGACTTGTCCGCCAACAATGGGCTGTCCCGTGAATCTCTCGCTGCTTATGTGAGAGAGGGAGCCTGGCCGGAAGCCAAACGCGCCCGACGCATGGCCTGGATGATGGCCATCCACTCGGGCAATAAGGATCAGATTGGCATCATGCTCGCAGATGAACGCTTTGTCCGTGAAGCGGATGCAGGCACTATTTATCACGCGGCTGAATTCATCAAAGATCATTGGCTCATGCTCCGCACTCTGACTGCGTATGAACTGAGCTTCTGGCATGGCTGGGAAGTGGGGCTCGCCTTGTTGGCCGCTGCGCTTTGGTATGTGCTGCTCATCTACGGAACCACGGCGGAACGAGGTAGATGGCTCATCTATTTACTGCCCATCATGGCCGGAATCGTCAGCGCGTGGGGCATCATCTTTTTCCAAGGCACACTTCATTATGGGCTCGGAGATGCTGCGGACAAGACGCCCGCGCATGAGCTGTTGGAAATGACCCTGTATGTCGGACTGCCGGAAGAAATGGCGAAGCTCGCCTGCTTCGCCCTGTTCCTCCCCTGGCTGCTCTGGGGCAAACCTTCCCACTCCCGCGCAGCGCTCACCGCAGGGTGCGTTGGCCTCGGCTTCGCGCTGGATGAGAACCTGCAATACTACATGGAGGGCGGCATTGTGACGGCTGTGCCCCGACTTCTCACAGCCAATTTCATGCACATCGCCATGACCGGATTACTCGGGGCCAGACTCGTAACCTTGATCCGCAGTCGCTTCCATAGCGCTAATGATTTCCTCATCGGCATCGCCTGTATCGTCGCCGCACATGGCCTCTATGACTTCGCCTGTGGGAACACGGCGCGTGAGCTAGGCCTCAGCATGATCACCGTCATCATCCTCGCGCTGCTGACCCGCTATTACCTACAAGAGCTGCGCCCTGACCTCTCCGAAAAACCCCGCCAAACCATCTCCAGCACCGCCGTCTTCGTCTTCGGTTGTGCCTTGGTCATCGGCGTCATGACCATCATCGCTGCCCTCCAAGGGGGCGACTATAAGACCATCACCGCTGTTCTGGCAAGCGCCGTTGGTCTGGTCCCCGTGGCTTATTTTTATGTGCGGGAGTTTCAGGAGGTGTAATTCCAAAATCATCCTTGATGCAATGAGGCTCAAACATTTGTATAAACTCACTTTAACATGAACAAAATCGGAATTGGAATCATCGGAGGCGGCCTCATGGGTCGCGAAATGGCCAGCGCTTTTGCGCGTTGGTGCGCGCTCACGGATGTGGAGGTGCAGCCGGAATTGGTGGCCGTCGCGGATCTCGTGGAAGACGTGAGGAACTGGTTCAAACGCATCCCTTCCTGCCAGCAACTCACTGCGGACTACAAGGAACTGCTGGCGAATCCCGCTGTGGATGTGGTCTATGTGGCCGTGCCGCACAACCTGCACGAGAAGCTCTATATCGACGTGCTGGAGGCCGGCAAAGACCTCTTCGCAGAGAAGCCGTTCGGTTTTGATTTGGCTTCCGCCAAGAACATCGCCGCCGCTGTTGAGCGCACGGGCCGCTTCACGCGATGCAGCTCAGAGTTCCCTTTCCTGCCGGGCGCTCAGCGTGTGGTCCAGTATGTGAACTCCGGCAAGCTCGGTCGCGTATTGGAAGTCGTTTCAGGTTTCCATCACAGCAGCGATTTGGACTCGACGAAACCTGCTAATTGGAAGCGCTTCAGCCGGATGTGTGGTGAGATCGGCGTGCTCGGCGACCTAGGAATGCACGCCTGCCATCTGCCGCTGCGCTTTGGCTGGAAGCCGAAGACCTTGTTCGCCCAACTCCAGAAAGGCTTCCCAGAGCGCCCTGATGGTAAAGGCGGCATGACTGCCTGTGATACATGGGACAATGCCATGCTTCATACCTGGATCAGCATCGGTCAGGATGAAGTGCCCATGCGTCTGGAGATGAAGCGCCTCGCTCCCGGAGAGACCAATACCTGGTTCATCGAAGTGCTCGGCACCGAAGGCGGCGTGCGTTTCTCAACGAAGGAGCCGAAGACCCTCTGGCTCTTTGAAGGCGGCAAGGAACAGTTCTGGAAAAAGACCGATCTCGGTTTCGGCATGCCCTTCAAAGCCGTCACCGGCGGCATCTTCGAGCCCGGCTTCCCCGATGTCATCCAGCAGATGTGGGCCGCCTATCTCATGGAGCGCGAAGGCTTGCTCGGAGATCGTTTCGGCTGCGCAACGGTTGCTGAAGCCGTGGCGACGCAGGAGATCTTTGAGGCGGCGTTGCAGTCGCAGAAGACGGGCAGTGTGGTGAGTCTAACCTAAAATGAAAGTCCGTGATGCCATCAAGCTCTTGAAAGATGAAGGTTGATCTATCAAGATCATCAAAGGCAGTCATCGCCAGTTTGTTCATGCTCTGAAATCTGGCAAAGTTACCGTGGCAGGCCACACTTCGGAAGACATCCCGCCAGGCACTTGGAAGAGTATTCAAAAACAAGCAGGCTGGAAATGATTCAAGCCTGTGTTAGACTTCTATTATGCGATATCTCTTCGTCATTGAAAAATCTCCTTGCAACTACGGCGGCTATTTCCCGGACGTTCTTGGCTGCGTGGCGACTGCGAAATCCGTGGATAAGCTGCTGACTCTCGCACACGAAGCTCTGGAGTTGCATTTGGAAGACGAGACAGAATTGCCCCGTTCGCGCTCATTGAAAGCACATCTTGCCAAAGGGCTAGAACTTGCACCCGACGACATGATTGCCTGGGTGGATTTTGATCAGCGAAAACTGTTGGTGACAGCTTGAGGGACAAGATCATCTTTGAGCGGATCTAGCGTTCGTTTGACTCCAAAATCATTCCACACGAAATCCGTCCATGCGTCTCCTCAGCTTCACCACATTCCTCGCTCTCACCTTGTCCGTCGCGCACGCCGCAGACGACTACGTCCCCGGCCCTGACTCCAAGCCGCAGGACGGGGTGCCGAAGGGTGAGGTGTTGAAGTTCACCTTTGAGGGCAGCAAAATCTTTCCGGGCACGACGCGCGACTACTGGGTCTATGTGCCTGCGCAATACACGGCGGACAAACCGGCGTGCGTGCATGTGAACCAGGACGGCGTGCAGTTCCAGGCACCGGTGGTGTTTGATAATCTGATCGCGAAGAAGGAGATGCCGGTGACCATCGGCGTGTTCATCATGCATGGTCGCGTGAAGGCCAACGATGACAAGGTGGCGCTGGATCGCTTCAATCGCAGCGTGGAATACGACGGCCTTGGTGACAACTACGCGCGGTTCTTGCTGGAGGAATTGTTGCCTGATGTGGAGAAGCAGAAGGCGAGCGATGGCCGCGCGATCGTGCTCTCGCATAGCGCCAATGATCGCTCCATCGGCGGGAGCAGCAGTGGAGCCATCGCGGCCTTCACGGCAGCCTGGGAGAGGCCGGAAGCGTTCAGTCGTGTGTTCAGCAGCATCGGCACTTACGTTGACCAACGCGGCGGGAACTACTACCCGGCGCTGATCCGCAAGACGGAGCCGAAGGCCTTGCGCTTGTTCTTGCAGGACGGATCAAACGACGCGAACGGAGTGGGCGGAAACTGGTTCCTCGCGAATCAAGAGATGCTCTCGGCGTTTGAGTTCGCGGGCTATGAATCAAATCATGTCTGGGGCGATGGCGCGCACAACGGCAAGCACGCCAACGCCATCTTTCCCGAGGCGATGCGTTGGCTTTGGAAGGACTGGCCGACGCCTGTGACCAAGGGCGTGGGCTCGAAAGCGCCCGTGATGCAAGTGCTTGGCGAAGGCAGCGAATGGCAGATCGTGAGTGAAGATCACGGCTTCACTGAAGGCCCATCCGTGAATGCGAAGGGCGAGGTCTTCTTCACGGACATCCCGAACAGCCGCATTCACAAGGTCTCGCTCGATGGCAAAGTGAGCGTCTTCGCTGAAGACACGGGCAAAGCGAACGGCCTCATGTTCGGCCCCGATGGTCGTCTCTATGCCTGTGCGGATGGCAAGCAGCAGATCTTGGCTTACGACGAAAGCGGCAAGGCCACAGTGATCGCAGAAGGTTTGAACTCGAACGATCTCTGCATCTCGCAGAATGGAAACATCTACGTGAGCGATCCACCCCACCGACAAGTCTGGCTCATCAAGCCAAACGGTGAGAAGCGTGTGGTGGACACGAACGAAGGTAAAAGCGGGCTCGCCTTCCAGAACGGGGTGCGTTTCACGCCGGATCAGAGCTTGTTGCTCGTTGCGGACATGCGTGGTCAGTTCATCTGGAGTTACCACATTGATCCCGATGGCTCGCTCAGCGCGAAGCAGCCTTATCATCATCTGCGTCTGCCAGACGGCGTGATGGAAAGCGGCGCGGACGGCATGACGCTCGATACAGAAGGCCGTCTCTATGTGACCTCGCGTCTGGGCATCCAGTTCTGTGATCAGGCGGGTCGAGTGAACGGCATCATTTCAAAGCCACAGAACAAGTGGCTGGCAAATGTCGTCCTCGGCGGTGCGAACTTCGACGAACTCTATGCCTGCTGCACGGACAAGATCTATAAGCGCAAGACGAAGGTCAAAGGCGCAGTCTCGTGGCAGGCACCGATCAAGCCGGAGAAGCCGAAGTTGTAAGCAACGACACGCCTACGATAAACGCACACTCGCCGAATCTCCGTGCGCATCGAGTCCTTCGATCTCGCTGAAGATGCGAACGATGGGCTCGGACTTGGCGATGGCTTCCTTGCTCAGCCTCACAATGCTCGTGCGACGCTGGAACATGTCCACGGTCAGACCAGGGAAGGATTTGCCAGCGCCTCCAGTGGGCAGCGTGTGGCTTGGGCCGGCAAGGAAATCTCCGACCGCTACGGGTGAGTAGTTGCCGAGAAAGATCGCGCCCGCCGTGCGGATGAGCGGAAGAATTTCGTGCTCGCGTTCGGTGACGAGACTCAAGTGCTCCGGCGCGTAGTGGTTCACGATCTCGACGCCTTCTTCCATGTTGGACACGAGAATCAGCACGCACTCTTTCTCCAGCACAGAGCGGATCATGGCCTGTCGGCTGAGCTTCGCACCTTGCGTTTCGATTTCGTTCAAGACCGCATTGAGCAACGCTTCATCGTCCGTGATAAAGGCCACGCCACTGTCCTTGCCGTGCTCGGCTTGAGCGAGCAAATCAGCCGCGATGAAGGCCGGATTCGCTGACTTATCAGCCAGCACCATCACCTCGCTCGGTCCGGGCAAGAGATCAATGGAGACGACGCCGAAGCATTGGCGCTTGGCTTCCACGACATAACTGTTCCCCGGTCCGAAGATCTTCACGACGGGCTTGATCGTAGCCGTGCCAAAGGCCATCGCGGCAATCGCTTGCGATCCTCCGACCCGATAGATTTCCGTCGCCCCTGCCAGCTTCAACGCCGCGAGCAGGTTCGGATTGACCGAGCCATCCTTACCACACGGCGTGCAGACGACGATCTCTGGAACGCCCGCAGCCGCAGCAATGGCCACGGTCATCAACGAGGTGCTGACCAGCGGCGCCGTGCCGCCCGGCACATAGAGGCCGACGCGCTCAAAGGGATGGAAGACCTCCCCCACTTCTGCGCCTTGCGCATTGGTCATGTGCCAGTCCTTGCGCAAGCTCTGATGCGCAAAAGCGGCCACGTTCCGATGAGACGCTTCCAGCGCTTCCCGGATGCGCGGTTCAAGATTGTTCCAGGCACTTTCGACCTCAGCTTCTGGCACGAGCAACGTCTCAGGCGTCAGCGTTGCGCCATCAAACTTCTGCGTGAGTTCAATCAAGGCCGTATCCCCATTCTCGCGAATATCATTGATAACGCACGCCACCACATCACGAACCGAATCAGACGCTTCGGCGCGTCGGTCAAAGCGGCGGAGTTCATCAGTGAAGGCGTCGTCGGTATAGCGGATGATGTTCATGAAGTGATGAGGGAAATAGGGGGCGAAAGTGTTTAGCTCTGATTACGAATCAGTAAAGTATTCGGGTGAAATGTCGCGAGCTGAATGCAGAACGCGAATCAACTCAATTCCATCATCAATAGGTCGGTAGAAGATGACATAGTTACCATCGGGGAAGCTGCGCAGATTTTGCCCAAGTTCAGGTCGAAGCCGTCCC
Organism: Phragmitibacter sp.; assembly: GCA_025361865.1. Lineage (GTDB taxonomy): Bacteria > Verrucomicrobiota > Verrucomicrobiia > Verrucomicrobiales > Verrucomicrobiaceae > JANYJH01. Next base: position 2,741 of record JANYJH010000292.1, on the reverse strand, counting down.
ATGAGATGATGACTGGCAAGGATAAGAAGTCTCGAATCAAAGCGCCTCAGCAAGCTCTCTGCGTTCTGCCAACTCTGCTCAGCTACATATTCAAAAATATCCCGATAATCAGCACGGGCAGCCCTAGTCTTCAGGATGCGCGGCATACCACTATCCTTGAAGTTTGGCGGATTTCGCCTCCGTGATAATGCTGTCCGCACTAAATTCAACGAACTCACCACGGTCAGCTTGCTCAAGCCCAAGAGATACTGCTTTGCGTAGTTCGTTAAGCTTCGCCAGATGGTTTCCGCGTTCGGCCTTGTAGCTCCTAAGCGCAACTCCGATCAATTCACTCGGGCTAACAAAGGCACCTTGATCCACAGACTCATCAACGAAGCTTTTGAGGTCTTCTTCAAGATGGATGGCAAGCGTGGTCATGCGTGATGGTAGGCGCTGTTCAGCATCATCGCAAGTTCCTGCAAAGATCTGAGCACTCACCCCACGCGATGCTTCGCAGGATGCTTGGGCGGGTCTTTAGCTTCAATGAATCTTCGGCTCAGGCATCGGCTTGCCATTGTTGTGAAGGAAGCGGAAGTCGCAGCCTTCATCGGCCTGAGTCACTTCATTCAGGAAGAGATGCAGGTAGCCGCGATCCACGGGTCTCGGCGCGGCCTTCCATAAGGCCTTGCGCTTCGCCAGTTCTTCATCGCTCACTTCAAGCGTGAGGGATCGGGCTTCCACATCGAGCGTGATGAGATCGCCTTCTTGCACCAGGGCAAACGGCCCACCAATCGCGCTTTCGGGGGCGATGTGCAGGACGCACGCGCCATAGCTAGTGCCGCTCATTCGGGCATCGCTCATGCGCAGGACATCACGAATGCCTGCTTCGAGAAGCTTCTTCGGCAGAGGCAGCATCCCCCACTCCGGCATCCCGGGAGCGCCGACTGGACCCGCGCTTTGCAGCACCATGATGGAGTCCGCAGTGATGTCGAGATCAGGATCATCCAGGCGCTTGGCGAGTTCTTCGTAGTCTTTGAAGACCACCGCTTTGCCCGTGTGCTTCAGGAAACGAGGCTCCATCGCGCTGTGCTTGATGACCGCTCCATTGGGACAGATATTTCCATGGAGCACGGCCGTGCCGCCTTCTGCGGACAAGACATTGTCCCGCGTGCGGATGACTTCCTTGTTCCAGATTTGCGCATCGCTCACGTTCTCCAAAAGAGTTTTACCATTCACGGTCAGACACTCGCCATGAAGCAGATCGGTGACTTGATTTAACAAAGCGGGCAGGCCACCGGCGAAGTAAAAATCCTCCATCAAGAAACGTCCCGCTGGCCGTAAATCCGCCAAGCGCGGCGTCTTGCGGGAGATGGTATCGAAGTCTGACAGCGGCAATTTAAAGCCCGCGCGACCCGCCATGGCGATGAGGTGGACGATGGCGTTCGTGCTGCCTCCGACCGCCATATCCGCAACGATGGCATTCTCAAACGCCTCCTTCTTCAGGAAGCGTGAGGGATTGAGATCATTCCAAACATTCTCCACGATCTGCCGTCCAGATGAAGCTGCCATGCGCCAGTGACGCGCATCGCTCGCTGGAATGCTGGAGGCACCGGGCAGCGTGAGGCCCAGCGTCTCAGTGATCGCCGTCATCGTCGAAGCCGTGCCCATCGTCATGCAGTGACCGTGCGAGCGGGCGATGCCATCTTCGATCTCGCACCATTCATCTTCCGTGAGATTGCCCGCGCGTTTCTCCGCCCAGTATTTCCAGGCATCCGAGCCGCTGCCCAGCGTTTGATCACGCCATTGACCACGCAGCATCGGCCCACCGGGAACGAAGATGAAAGGAAGAGCCGCTGACAAAGCACCCATGATGAGCGCGGGCGTTGTCTTGTCACAGGCACCGAGCAGAATCGCGCCATCAATGGGATGACAGCGCAGGTTTTCCTCCGCTTCCATCGCCAGCAGATTGCGATAAAGCATGGTCGTCGGCTTCATGAAATTTTCGCTCAGCGACATGCAAGGAATCTCCACCGGCATCCCGCCCGCTTGCAGCACGCCCTTCTTCACGTTCTCCGCGAGGATCTTAAAATGCAGATGGCAGGGATTGATCTCCGACCAGGTATTTAGGATCGCGATGACCGGCTTCCCCTTCCAATCCTCCGGCCCCAGCCCCATCTGTCTCAGTCGTGAGCGCTGGCCAAAGGAGCGCAGATCATTGGGACCGAACCAGCGAAAGGAACGGAGTTCTTCAGGAGCGAGGCGTGTGGGCATGGAGCATGGAGCATGGAGCGTGGAAAGAGTCAATCAGCAGAACCGTGAAGGTGACGGTGAACAGGAAAGGATGACGTCCCGCCGTCCATGGAATGACGCGCGAGGGAGAAGCAAGGCGCAGCCTCCCCAAGGAGGGGCGGTTTTCTACCGCCCTCGAAACCCCACCGCGTCAGCGGCACTTCCCGGAGGCTCCACGCATCCTCTGCGGCGCAACGTCGATCCCCAGAATCATGCCGCTTCGCGGTCGGGTTTAGACGGCGGTAGAATACCGCCGCTCCTTGGACTGAAACCTTCCATGCCCCCCTTGCCAAACCCCGCCCTCCCGCCCATCATCAACTCCATGCCGATGCCGAAGATGACCAGTAGAGCGCAGAACGCCTATAACAAGGCACTGCGGAAGATCGGGGATTGCCGCCGGAAGGGGAAGAAGGGAACCCGGCTTAATCTTGCAGGCATGGGTCTCACGAGCCTGCCGTCGGAGATCGGCCAGC
>JANYJH010000286.1 GCA_025361865.1 Phragmitibacter sp. | reverse complement strand
CGAGATGATTGCTCGCTACGATGCACCCTTGTAGCAGCCGACGTGAGGAGGCTCGAATCCCCTTCTAACGAGCGACAACAGCCGAGAGAAAGTCAGTCCCACCTTGTTCGCGCCGCCAGCCATACGAACAAGTAACGACGGTCTCGCTTCATTCCTTTTAATATCCTCAGAGGAACTTCAAAGCCTCCTCACGTCGGCTGCTACTTCTTCGGCATCATCCAGAGCAGGATAGGCTTCTCGCTGATAGAGAGATTAATCGTCGGCCCATTCTCCACTTTCAGAGATTCAGCCTCGCCTTTGACCAGTGGCATCACTTCCGCCTTCTGCACCGTCAGGCCCTTCGTTTCCAGCTTCAATTCATGCGCCGACTTCGTCGGATGCCAAGCCGCCCAGATGATCGGCTCTCCGGCTTTCTCAGAGATAAACTCATAGACGTAGCCCTCTTCAAGCGACTGCTGGATGACCTTGGAAAAACGGTAATCCGATAGCGACTTCAACATCCAGGCGATGGCATGATACGAAGGCTTCGGCTCATAATTCCGAGTCAGTCCTGAGGCCGCGTGGAGCTTCGCTTCGTCCTTGTCATTGAAGAAATAAACGAAAGCCTTCTCCACGCCCATACCGCTGAAGAGCAGGAAGGAACGCACCAGCCACTGGGCTTGTTGCTCGTCTGTGGAGCCGACCCACTTCGCCCATTCCCCTTTGGGATCAGGCTTCTTCGTGCTCGAATCCCAGCCGAATTCCGTGACCCACACGGGCTTGCCAACGGCGTTCGCATCCCGCCAGTCGATCAGCTTTTGAATGCTGCTGAGGAACGGCACCTTCGGGTCTTCGGGATAGGTGCGCCGCCAGACCGGCCACTGCTCCGCGATGGCGTAGCGATGCGTGTGCAGCACATCATACAGCCCTTCAAAACCCTTGAAGCAGTCCACGCCTTTCCAATAGCGGTCACTCGGCCCGACCTCCACATTGCAGGTGGCGATCTTCATCTGCGGATTCCCTTCACGAATGCCGCGCGCCATCGCTTCAAAAACCACGCGATACTTCGCATCATCATAAAGACCGGGTTCATTGCCCAGCTCGATCCATTCAACAAACGGCCACTTCCCACCGGGGCCGAAGTTTTGCGCAAAGCTTTTCCCGTAAGCGAATGCGTCCTTCACCGGGTCCTTCCACTTGTCCTTCATCTCATCAAACTGGAAGCACACACTGATGCGCAGCCCGGCCTTATGCCATGAGCCATAGACCTGTTCCCATGAGACCTTGTTCCTCGCGAAAGGCCAGTCCGGGAGCTTGCTGGTGTCATCGGGAAGATCCCAGTTTACTGGATGATAGTCACGCACGACGCGGCACACAGGCGCATAAAGCTCGGGCTTGAAAGCCACCGTGTGGCCATTGATCCCCACCAGATCGCGGAACAAGGGAGGCGCGACTTCACCCGCCAACGAAACGGCACAAGGCAACCAAGCGAGCGCGAGAAAGAGAGATCGGATCATGGCTGAGCCTTACGCGATCTCACGCCGCTCTATTTCGATCAGGTCACCCAACGAGGCTCAGATTCGGATTCACATCCGTCTCCAGAGGCGAGGTAAAACCTGCTCTCCAACGCTGCGCTGCCGCGAAGCCGATCATCGCTGCATTGTCCGTAGTGAAGCGGGGCTCAGCCAACAACAGCTCAAGCCGCGCTTCCTTGCAACGCTCCGCAAAGCGTTCCCGTAACCGGCCATTGCAACTGACACCACCACTCACCGCGATGAGCGGCTGGCTGTATTGCTTGGCCGCACGAATGGCTTTCTCCACGAGCACTTCGATGACCGCTTCCTGAAAGGACGCGCATATATCATTGAGCGTCGGCTCATGCGTCACATCGACCTTGGGCAGCAGATACAACACCGAAGTCTTGAGGCCACTGAAGCTGAACTCATAACTCCCCTGCTCCATCATGCTGCGAGGAAAATCGAAGGCTTTGCGATTGCCAGATCGCGCCCGTTGATCAATCTCCGGCCCACCGGGATAAGGTAGTCCCAGCATCTTCCCGACCTTGTCAAAGGCTTCACCAGCAGCGTCATCGCGGGTGCGACCGAGGAGTTCATAGTCCCCAACCCCACGCACCTGAAGGAGCATCGTGTGACCGCCGCTGACGATCAAAGCGATGTGCGGCTCGATCTTGCCACGGCTCATGAAGGGCGAGAGCAGATGGCCTTCGAGATGATTGATCGCGAGGAAAGGCTTGCCCTCGGCGAGCGCCAGTGACTTGGCCAGCGTGCTTCCGATGAGCAGTGAACTCACCAAGCCGGGGCCGCTCGTGGCTGCGAAGGCGTCCACATCTTTCAGCGTTACGTTGGCCTTCGCCAAAGCCTGCTCAGCCAGCAAACGCATGTGCAGGATGTGATTGCGCGAAGCGACTTCCGGAACCACGCCACCGAACTCACGATGAATCTCGATCTGTGAAGCGACCTCACTGCTCAGGACTTCACCCTCCGGCGTCACGACAGACGCAGCGGTTTCATCACAGGAGGTTTCGAGGGCGAGGAGGCAGGAAGGCAAGGCAGGTTTCAGGTTTCAGGTTTCAGCTAGGGTTTGCTCACTTCGGGTTTGATGAGGGAGTCAATCTTCGTTGGGCGGGGAAGCGGCGCTGCTTCGGGCTTCGAGGCTGGTGAAACTGGAACTGGCGCGGCCACGGTCTTCTTGAACTGATCGTAGATCATCAGGCCTTTCATGACATCTGTCGCCCGCTCAAGCTGACGATCACCGAGCTTGGCCATGTCCAGAGAACGGGCTTCATCGCTCGTATTATTGTTTCTCCATTGGGAGATTCTGAGTTCTTCCTCGCTCGTCAGTGCGGAGATGATATTGGGCTCCACGCCGTTCTGATGGATGGTCTTGTGGCTCGGCGTGTAATACTTCGCGGTCGTCATGCGCATGGCGGAACCATTCTTCATCGGCATGATGGTCTGCACGGAACCTTTCCCGAAGCTGGTGGTGCCGACGATGATCGCGCGCTTGAGATCCTGCAAGGCGCCGGCCACAACTTCGGAACCGCTGGCGCTGCCTTGATTGACTAGCACACAAAGCGGATACTGACGCAGCGCTTTCCCCGCGCGGACAGGCGTGCGATACGGCGGCGGGTTCTGTGAAGCGACGCGGCCTTCCGTGGTGACGACCACCGTCTGAGATGGCAAGAACTCACCACAGACGGCCACCGCGCTGTCCAACAAG
>JANYJH010000274.1 GCA_025361865.1 Phragmitibacter sp. | reverse complement strand
GCGGACATGAAGGCGCGGGGCATCGAACCCATGCGTCCCGTGGACATCACTAGCCACTTTGAAGGAGAGACTCGGGAAGCTCACAAGTTCCTCGCGGTGCCTTACGACACACCGGCTGGAAGCTGCGCAGCCTATTTCCCTGAAGCGAATGTCCTGGTGCCTGTGCGCTCCTTTGCAGATGTCAGCCTGACGCCGACCTCGAAGTCCGTGCTGGTGACGGTGAAGCTGACACCGTGATCCAACCTAACAAAAAACCACAGGCTGCATGACACAGCCTGTGGTTTGATAAGGTGAGGAAGCTTTAAGAACTACTCTCCGCCTACTGCGTAGCGGGTAAAGCGGCGAACGACGATGTTTTCCCCGAGTTCAGCGATCTTCGTCTTGATCAGGTCCGTAACGGTAACGTCAGGGTTCTTGATGAAGCCTTGTTCAAGGAGGCAGAAGTCAGCGTAGAACTTGCTCATTTTGCCGTCCACGATCTTGTCCACCACGTTGGCGGGCTTGCCCTTCATCTGCTCAGCAGCGATTTCGCGCTCCTTGGCGACGAGGTCCGCAGGGACTTCCTCACGGGCCAGATAGCTGGGGTTGGCCGCTGCGATGTGCAGGGTAAGGTCTTTCACGAGGCCCTGGAAGCTCTCGTTCTTCGCCACGAAGTCGGTTTCGCAGTTCACTTCAATGAGCACGCCCACACGGCCAGCCATGTGGATGTAGGAAGCGACGATGCCTTCCTTGGTCGCACGGTCGGACTTCTTGTCAGCTTTGAGGATGCCCTTCTTGCGCAGGATGGTTTCAGCTTTTTCAAGGTCGCCATCGGCTTCCTTGAGCGCGCCTTTGCATTCCATCATGCCAAGACTGGTTTTTTCACGGAGGGTTTTGACGAGGGCAGCGGTGATTTCAGCCATGAGATTTTAAATAGAGTGTTTCTGAGATTTGCCCCGGCAATTACTTCTTCGCTTCAGCCAAGCCCGCAATAATGGGGCCGATGAGCTTCTGAAGAATCATGCGGATGGCGCGGATGGCGTCGTCGTTGGAGGCGATCGGGTAATCCACTTTTTCTGGGTCAGCATTGCTGTCCACCATCGCGACGATAGGGATGTTCAAGCGGCCAGCTTCATGCACGGCGATGTGCTCGCGGGCGCTGTCCACGATGACGATGGCATCAGGTAGCTTTTCCATCTGGCGGATGCCTTTGAGGTTGCGTCCGAGCTTGGCTTTTTCGCGGTTGAGCGCAGCGATTTCCTTCTTGGACATCGCCTTGAACTCAGGGAGCTTAGGTAGATCTTCGAGGTATTGCAGGCGTGCGATGCTCTTCTTGATGGTCGCCATGTTGGTCAAGGTGCCACCGAGCCAGCGGTTGTTCACGTAGAACTGTCCGCAGGCTTTCGCGGCTTCTTCGACGGCTTCTTGAGCTTGGCGCTTGCAACCGACGAAGAGGATGTGCTTGCCCTTCTTGGCGAGATCGCTGAGGAAATTCGCAGCGACTTCCACCTGATCGATGGTCTTCTCGATGTTGATGATGTGGATACCATTGCGGGTTTCCATGATGAAATTCTTCATCTTCGGATTCCAGCGGCGGGTTTGGTGACCGAAATGGACACCGGCTTCGACTAGTTCGACGAGTTGTTCTTGGGACATGTAGTTATTGAGAGCTTGCAATCTCACTCGGGACGAATCCCAAGCTCAGCGGACTGATCAGATCACTTAGCAGTTGACGTTTTACGTTGGCACAATTCCTCCACGCTCGGCGCGAAGGGCGGTGAAGATAGGGGCAATATACCCGAGTGCAAGCCGGAATTTCTCTTTCACAGAGTCGGTATTAGAGTCCCGTTTCCGCCTGTATTTGAGCGGCTTGCAGTCGAGATAGGGATTTCGATGAACGTCGTCACAAAATCCCATCCTAGCCACAATCATAAAGTCAGATATACTGTTCACCCCGTCATTTATGGACGGATGTCGCCATGCCTTCTTCATTCATTTCAGAACAACCGCCCCGCCCGCGCGGTGGGAACACCCGCCGTAAAGTCCCGTTCTTCCAAAAGCGCTGGTTTGTCCTGTTCTTCCTCTTCTGCCTTGTCGCTTGTGTCACGGGCGTGCTCATCGTTTTGGCCATCCTCAAGCCACTGCGGGAAATGGCGGAGGCCTTGCCGATGGATGACCTGAAAAAACTGGAGCAGCCCAGCGTCATTCATGACCGGAAAGGGGAGGAAGTGGGCCGCATTTACGTGCTGAACCGACGCCCCATCAAGATCGAGCAAGTGCCGAAGCACTTCATCGAAGCGCTGACCGCAGAGGAAGACTCACGTTTCTTCCAGCACGGTGGCGTTGACACTATCGGCGTCATTCGCGCCATCTGGCTGAACTTCAAAGTGGGCCGCCAGACCCAAGGGGCCAGCACGCTGACGCAGCAGCTCGCCCGTGATGTCTTTAAACTTAAAGACATGGAAATGGAGGCCAGCAAGTTCTCCCAATACAAACGCAAGATCGTCGAAGCCTACGTTTCGTCCCGCATTGAAAAGACTTACTCCAAATCAGACATCCTAGAGTTCTACCTGAACCGAGTCTATTTTGGCAGTGGTAACTACGGAGTTCAGGCCGCCGCGCAGGGCTACTTCGGGAAGGACATCTCTCAGATCAATGTGGAAGAATCGGCCAGCCTTTCCTGTTTGCTCAAAAACCCCGGCGGGCTCAATCCGCGCCTTCATCCGCAGCATCACATCGAGCAGCGTAATCACGTCCTGGACCGGATGCATGATGAGCATTTCCTCACCGCCAGTGACCGTGATTTATATAAGCAGCGCCCGGTCATTCTGACGCCCCGCTCTGCGGACATCCGCCTCAGTTACGTCTATGATGAAATCCGCCAGCAGGCCATGAAGATCATCGGGGAAGATGAGTCCGTGGTGGGTGGCTTCCAGATTTACACGACCATTGACCGTCAGTTGCAGAAGACCGCTGAGGAGGCCGTGCGGAAGCGTATGGCGGAAGTGGAAAAGCGTCCTGATTACCCCAATCAAACCTATGATCAATACCACCTCATTCTGGATGATTACCGGAAGAAACTGAGCACGAAAGCCATTGATCCAGATACGCCCCGCCCCCAACCGGAATATCTCCAAGCCTCGGTGCTGATGATCGATAACCGCGATGGTGGCATTCTCGCGCTGGTCGGTGGCCGCGACTTCGTGGACAGCATGTATAACCGCGCCTTGCAGAGCCGTCGCCCCACGGGCACAGCCTTCATTCCCTTCGTCTATGCCACTGCGTTTCAGAAGCCGGATTACTTCCCCGCTGTGCAGCTCGAAGACGGCCCCATTGATAATCGGCGCGTGATGATCGGCGGACTCACGGGCATCCTTGGGGAATGGGGAACGGAGCAGGATGAGACCCGCTACTCCGATCACATCGCCGCCCGTGAAGCGCTGGTGGAAAGTCGAAATGCGGCCACCGTTCGCCTCGGTGAAAAGATCGGTCTCGATCCGGTGAAAGAGCTTGTCGCGAAGGCTGGCATCCGGTCTCCGATGCGTGATTACGCCAGCGCGTTTCTCGGAGCCAGCGAGGCCCGCCTTGATGAAGTTTGTCTGGCTTACAGTGTCTTCCCAAACAAAGGAAAACGTGTCAAAGAAGTCAGCCTCATCAAGCGCATAACGGACCTGAAGGGCCGCGTTATTTTTCAGGTCAAAGATGATGATGATGAAATGGTTTCCGTCATGGATGAAACCGCTGCTTATCAAACGCACACCTGTCTTGCTGACGCGCTGACTCGTGGCACGGGCCGCACTGCCTATAGTGAGTTCGGCATGGACAAGTTTCCCGCTGCGGGCAAAACGGGCACTCATTACGAGTTCAAGGATCTCTGGTTCGTCGGCTACACCAGCGCGGTCACATGCGGTGTCTGGTGTGGTTTTGATCAGTCGAAGCCTGTCTATACCGGAGCCTACAGTAATCGCATTGCCCTGCCCATCTGGGTGGATGCCATTTCTGCGACGGTGAAGAGTTACAAGCCCGAGCAGTTCGCTCCTCCAGAGGACGCTCGACTCGTTGAGGTCTGTAAGAAAAGCGGTCTGAGAGCCACGGACGCCTGTTATGAAAAGATTCCTGATGCCCACGGTGGCTCCAAATCCATTCGCGATACTTACTTGGAAGTGCTGCGTCCGAAGACCGTGTTTGAACTCTACTGCGACCAACACACGGGTGGTCTGTTGACGGAAAATGATTTCGTGCCGAAGCCCACTTACGACACCACCTCGCTCGGGATGAGCGTCAGCCATACCAATGGCAACGTCCAGGCCGTGATGATGACCGCCCCCACGATATTAGGCATTGATCCTTACAACTCCTACCAGCCCGCCCCTCTCAAAGCCGAGCCTGTGAACGAAGACGGCTCCGTCATCAAGCGAGCAGAACCCGTTGAAGAAGAGGCCCCTAAATCAGCGCCACTCAAGATCGTGCCGCCCCCGCCGTTAAAGATAGAGTAGCACGACATTCCAATGCATGAAGCTGGTGCTGAATCACGACACTTATGAAGCGGTGCTCAAAGGAATAGTCCCATCGGCTCGTCGTTTCCTGTGGATCTTCACAGCGGACATTAAAGACCTCTTCGTGGAGGGCCCAGGTAAGCGCTACATCCCTTTTCTGGAAGTGCTCGCGGAGAAGCTGAAGGAAGGCGTAGAAATCAGGCTCGTTCATGCGAAGGAGCCAGGGCCGAGGTTCCGCGCGGACTTTGACCGCTATCCCGAGTTCCTGCAAAGCGATGCCTTCGAGCGCATCCTCTGTCCCCGGATGCACATGAAAGCCGTCATCGCGGATGGCCGCATCGCCTATGTCGGTTCCGCGAATCTCACCGGTGCAGGCATGGGTGCGAAGAGTGATCATCGCCGCAACTTCGAGGCGGGCTTTGTCACGGAAGATCGGGAGACCGTGCGCGGGCTCATGAACTACATGGATCAGTTTTTCGTTGGTGATTTCTGCGAGAAATGCCAGCGTCGTGATGTTTGTCCTGAGCCGATCCGCTGAGGCTGGACTAGATTTTTGCTTATGTCTGAGGCCAAGGGGTATAAATGACTGTTGACGCGACGACTCAAGTCTCCGTCTCTTGGCAAGTTGATGAGTGGAAAGGCGAAGAAACACCAGAAAGCAGCCAAGGGCGGTCACACCCGTGGCACTCTCTTTCGTGATGTTGGCAAAAGGCACCTGAAAAGTGCCCGTGTCCTATTGGACAATCACTGTGAACTCGACGCACTTTACCTCGGAGGCTACGCGATCGAGTGCATACTCAAGTATGCCATTACCCGTCGCGGCGGCCTCGACCACCTTCCTGCGAATTTCGAGATTCATACGTTGGACATCTTGTTGGCCGCTTCAGGTTTGGAAAAGGATTTGGAGCGGCAATCTAATCTCCAAGCAGCTTATGCCACACTCGTTGAATATTGGGAGCCTGCTCTTCGATATAAAGCACCGACACTCGCAAAAGGCGAAGCAGTGCGCCTTTACAATTATATTGATCAGCTATACCAATGGATGGCTGAGCGAACTGCATGAACGACACCATCCAGAAGATTAAGAAAGCGATCTCCCGTGCATTGCCTAAGAATCAGTCCTTCACGCTCTTGGCAGAAGCCACGGGTATCGGTGAAAGCGAAGTGCTTCGCGTCATCACGCCAGCATGGAAGTCGCTCGACAGGATGGAACGTATCCTCCGTGTTCAAAATGCTGTGATGCCCGTGCTCAACGATGAGGAGCGCAGTAAGATATTTCGTTTCAGCGTTTTGACAGCCGCCGAGTGGAAAAGCGCCAGACTGGCTATGCCGAGGTCTTCAGCGAAAGTGCTTGCTAGGAAAAAGGCTTTCATCGCAGGCTCATAGATATTCATTGCAGAAGCTAGGCGTATGCGTCCGCAGCATGAGAATCAACACCCACATTCTTGTTCTTGCGGTTCTTGGCCAAGCAACGCTTTGCGCGCGAGAGTGGAAGAACACCGCAGGCCGCGCGGTCGCGGGAGACATCCTCGGTGTGGAGTCGGGTAACGTCGTGATCCAGCTCCCTAACAAACAACGGGCCGCGTTGCCGCTGGCGAACCTCTCCGAGACTGATTTGAGCTGGGTGCGCACTTGGTTGAAGGGCAAGCCGCGCACCCAGTGGCTGCCTGCTCCCGTGTGGCCGGAATCCGTGCAGCAGCCGGAGATTCATGTGCAGGCGCTCGCCCATGACAAGCGCGGCTATGGCTTCACCAGTCCGCATTATGACTTCAACTGCGACGCGGAGATTTCCGCGTCGGTAATGAACGACTTCGCGACCGTGGCCGAGGGCACTGTTCGGTTGATGCAAGCCCTGCCGATCCATTTTCCGAGAGCCGAGAGCCGCACCTTCTACGCCCGCATCTACCAGAACCGCGAAGGCTATGAACGCTCCGGTGGCCCACCTGGAAGTGGCGGCGTTTACATGACCGCAGACCTCAGTGGGCAGGGCGTTTTATTGGTGCCGTTTGAGAGCCTCGGCATCGAGCAGTTTGGCGGACGCAATACGAAAAGCCTCAGTTACAAAGCCACCGTGCTCATCCATGAGATGGTGCATCAATCCACCGCCGAGCTTCTCCAACTCATGCCCAAGTGGGTCGCTGAAGGCATGGCGGAATACGGCGCGAACATGACTTATCGCAATGGTGCCTTCTCCCTCGGCGAGCGCGACCGTTTGCAGGCCCTCCGGCAGCGCCTCGAATACTACGAGAACATCAATCGCGAAGTCGCCGCGAAAGCCTTCGCCGCACCCGCTCGAACCGCCGCAGGCCGGACCAACAACACTCCCGTGAAGCTCCCCGCCTTCTGGGTCATGCGCCCCAGTGAGCTCGTGACCAAGGACGAGATCGCCTGGTCCACCGAAGGCAGCGGTCGCGCTTCACAAATCCAGCTTCACCGCATGTATCTCTCCTCCCTGTTCCTGATGTATTACTTCATGCACATCGCGGATCACGCGGAGACCCGCAGGCTCCGCGTCTATTTCGATGACATCGCAGAGATGTCCCTCTACCTCCGCACCAAGGGAGCCCAAGGCAACGTCCCCGACGAACTTAAAACGCGCTCGAAAATCTCCCTCAAAGTCATCCAAGACCACTTCACTGGCCAGCTCGTGGGCCCGGACGGACTAGCTGCGCTGGATGCAGATTTCCATGCGAAGTTCACCGCGATGGGGTTCCGTATTGGGGAGTGACTTGAGAGAACTTGAAGGGTAGCTAGGTCAGTCGAGTTTAACGAACTTCGATGAGTTTATCACCTTGATTTAACCGGGCTTCGATGGCGGGTAGGCGTATTTCAAGCCATGCCAACAGGGCTCGGCGTGACGCATTGCCGATCCGTAGCCAGACGATGGCTGGCATGGAACGGCTAGCGGAGGCGCGTATGGGAAAGTCTTCATCCTTGGTGATAATGACGGCATCACGGTTGAGAGCACGCTGCCAGATAGCATTGTCATCAGCATGACGAAGACTCACATCCTCCACATGCTCTGCCTCGTGCCCGCGCTGCTTAAGCAGATGGGCGAGGGCGGGCGGGAGTTGAGCATCTACGATCCAGCGCACGATGAAGAAGGTTAGGCAGCGATGACGGTGCCCGCGAGGATGGTGTGATCGCTCTGCGCAGCGGCGAATTGGAGGCAGGCATCAATGTCCGCCGCTTCGAGATAAGGAAAGTCCTCCAGAATTTCTTCCTCCGGCACCCGGGCGGCCAGCATATCAAGAACATCCTTAACACGGATACGCATCCCCCGAATGCACGGGCGTCCACCGCATTGGGCAGGATTGATGGTGATGCGGTCAAGGTAGTCCATACGGGTAATATAGTGGTTTCCTCTGGCCTTGGAAAGGCTGATCACTGTTTTCTCCTTTTCCATTTTCACTACTTTGTAAGGCAGAGCAAGAGTGCCTTCTAGTAGGAAACACGATTCGATGGCATGAACAGAAGAATGAATTCGCGTCACCCTTTCACCGCCGCACTCTTCGCTGGTGGCTTGTCCACTCGGATGGGCCGCGATAAAGCGCTGCTTCGGTGGCGGGGTGAACTGCTCTGGCGCATCCAGCTTGCGAAGCTACGTGCCCTGGCTCCTGAGCGTGTCATCTTGTCTTGTCGTGAAGCTCAATCGTTCGCCGATAGTGACGCTGAAATCATCCTTGATCCACTGGACAATCCCGGGCCGCTGGGGGCGTTGGCGGCTTGTCTGCGGGCGTCCTCGCAGCCCTTACTGACTCTCGCGGTGGACATGCCTTTGATGACATCGGAAGTGCTGAAGACGCTTCTTGATCATCACGCGCAGACAGGTCGCGGAGCGGTGTTTGAGCATGAGGGAAGATTTGAACCGCTGTGTGGACTGTATCCGCAGGGCATGTTGCGGCTGGCGGAAGAAGCGTTGCGTTCGGGTCAGTATCGGATGCAGAGCCTCGTGCAGCGTGGGGTGGCAGAAGGGCTGTTGGATGCCTTGCCATTACCCGCAGGACGTGAGAAGGCTTTCTTCAACGCGAACTCGCCTGAGGAATGGGAATGGATTCAAAAGCAGCCATCAATGTAACGATCAACCGCTGGCGACGCCATGAAGCGGCGCTGGTGGAGACAGACTCGGTGGTCGTGGAAGAGCCGCTAGAGATTCGTGTGGAAGGCCGCAGCATCGCCGTGATCATGCGCACGCCGGGCCATGATGAAGAGCTGGCCGCAGGGTTTCTGGTTAGCGAAGGAATCATCCGCAGTTCCCGCGAAGTCTTCGAGATTTCGGTTTGCCCAAGCAACAACGAAGGCCGCGGCAACGTGGTGGATGTGCTGCTCTCCGGCGTGCAAGTGAACTGGGAGAAACTCACGAGGCACGTCTTCGCCAGCAGCAGTTGCGGGCTCTGCGGGAAGACGGCGATGGATTCCGTGTTTCAGCATTTCACGCCGACCACGGACGCGTGGTGTGTTGATGAAGAACGGCTGCTCGCGCTTCCTGAGAAGCTCCGCGCGACTCAGGCGACCTTTGCGCAAACGGGTGGGCTTCATGCCTGCGCGCTCTTTGATCTGGAAGGCCATCTCATCGTGGCCCGTGAAGATGTGGGGCGGCATAACGCATTGGATAAAGTGCTCGGCTACGGCTTGCGCAATGGACTGCTGCCTTACGCAAAGAACGTCCTTCTCTTGAGCGGGCGCGTCTCGTTTGAGATGATGCAGAAGGCGCTCGCGGGCGGCGTCCCTTTGGTGGCAGCCATCTCCGCACCGAGCAGTCTCGCAGTCAGCTTCGCCGAGGAATCCCAACAAACGCTCATCGGCTTTCTGCGCGGGGATCGCATGAACGTTTACAGCCATCCGCAGCGTATCACCCGCAGTGCATGAACGGCTACTTTGATTACAACGCGACCACGCCCCTGCTCCCCGTGGCACAGGAGGCTTGGATCGAAGCGAGCGCGAAGCATTGGCATAACGCTTCCGGTCTTTATCGTGAAGGCGGCTTCACGCGGCGGAAGCTGGAGGAAGCGCGTGAGCGACTCGGTGAACGGCTCGGCTGTGAGCCAGAGCGGATCGTCTTCACCTCCGGCGCGACGGAGTCTAACAACGCCTTATTCCATTCGCTGGGGTTATCACACGCAGATTCAACGGTGCTGTCATCCGCCATCGAGCATCCCAGCGTGCGGGAACCTTTGCAGGCTGCCTTTGCGCAGCGCACGGAGCTGCTGTCCACGCATTCATCAGGCTGTGTGGACTTGGATGATCTCGCAGAAAAGCTCAAAAAAGCGCCTCGCGCTCTAGTCACCACAATGGCGGCCAACAACGAATGCGGCGTGCTGCAACCTTGGCGTGAGATGCTCGCGCTGTGCCGGAATGCAGGCGTCCCATTCCATACGGACGCGAGCCAATGGATCGGTAAGCTGTCCGCACAGGAGCTTGGCGAATGCGATTACATCACCGGTAGCGGTCATAAGTTCGGTGGGCCGAAAGGCATCGGCTTTCTCGTGATGAAGAACGAGAATGAAGCGCTTCGTTTCATGCGCGGTGGGCCGCAGGAAGAAGGGCGCAGGGCGGGCACGGAGAACTATCCTTCCGTGGAAGCGATGGTGACGGCGCTGGAGGGGCTGACGCCGCAACTGAGTGGCATCGCATCAACGCAATCAAGCTATCGCCAGCAGTTCATCGCTGCCTTGCGTGAGCAACTGGGCGCGGTGCGCGTCATCGCTGAAGAGAGCGAACGGCTTTGGAACACGGTGATGTTCGTGACGCCGAGACATGACAATCGCAAGTGGCTCGCACGGCTCAGTCAGCGTGGTTTTCAAGTCTCCAATGGCTCTGCGTGCAGCGCCTTGAAAGATGGCTCATCCACGGTGCTCGCTGCCTTGGGTGCGAGCCCTGATGACATGCGGCAGGTGTTGCGTGTGAGTAGTGGCTGGAGCACGGAACTGAGCGATTGGCTGGCTCTGGCGCAAGCCATGAAACAAGTCCTCAACGAACTCGATCAATGAACCAACCCCATCTTCTCATCGTCGCGCAGCTCCCGGATTTCCTGGTGGAGCGCTTACAGCAGAGCTTCATCTGCCACGACTATTTTCATGCCGAAGACAAGGCCGCGCTGCTGCGTGATCTCGGACCGCAAATCAAGGCCGTCGTCGGCGCGGGCGGCACCAGCTACAACGAAACACTGCTCGGCGCTCTGCCCTCGGTTGAGATCATCTCCGTCTTCGGAGTCGGCTACGATGGCGTGCCGATTCCGTATTGTCGCGAGCGCGGCATTCGCGTCACGCACACGCCGGATGTGCTTACGGAAGATGTCGCAGATCTCGCGCTGGCATTAGTCCTGATGACCTCGCGTCGCCTGGTGGAATCGAATCGTTATCTCCATGCGGGGCATTGGGCGGAGCGTAACTTTCCGCTCAGCAACAAGCCAGGCGGCAAGCGCGCAGGCATCATCGGTCTGGGCCGCATCGGCAAAGCCATCGCTCAGCGGCTGGAGGCCGTGGGCATGAAGATCGGCTATCAAGGGCGCACGCAACAGGCCGTGTCGCTTCCGTATTATGCTTCCATCATCGAGCTCGCAGCGTGGAGTGACTTTCTCATCGTCGCGTGCCCCGGCGGCGAAGGAACGCGGAACATCGTCAACGCGGAAGTGCTCGCGGCATTGGGGCCGGAAGGGACCTTGATCAACATCGCGCGTGGTTCGATCGTGGATGAAGCGGCGCTCGTTTCCGCCTTACAGAATAAGGGAATCAAGGCCGCCGGACTGGATGTATTCGCTCATGAGCCGCAGGTTCCCGCTGAGTTGCTGAGGATGGAGAACGTCGTCTTGTTGCCCCACGTTGGAACCTCGACTCAAGAGACACGCCGCGCGATGGCGGAGGTCGTTGTCAGAAATCTCACCGCGCATCTGGCGGGCGACCCCCTCTTCACGCCAGTGCCAGAGCTTCGCTGATGATTCGACTTGTCAGCGCGTCCCATCGTGTCATTCATCGAAAGTTAATCGCGAACAAGGTGTAACAAACTCCACCGAATCTACTATCACAGCCCATGAAACGAATCGTCCTGCTTCTCACCGCTCTTGCGAGCACCGCCCATGCGGAGGTCAAACTCCCCGCACTCTTCAGTGATCACCTCGTCCTCCAGCGTGATAAACCCGTGGCCATCTGGGGCACGGCGGACGCGGGCGAGGAAGTCACCGTCAAGTTCGCGGATCAATCCAAGAAGGCCACCGCGAGTAAGGACGGAGCCTGGAAAGTCACCCTCGATCCGCTCAAGACCAGCAGCACGCCAGCCGAACTGACCGTGAAGGGCAAGAACGAAATTAAGCTCGCGGACATCCTTGTCGGTGAAGTCTGGATCTGCTCTGGCCAGTCAAACATGGAGCTGCCCGTCAGCCGCGTGAATAATGCGCAAGCCGAAGCTGATGCCGCGAAGTTCCCGAACATCCGGCACATCGCCGTGAAGAAAGCCGTGGCTGATGAGCCGCAGAAGGACATCACCACCGATGGCTGGAAGACCGCAACCAATCCCACGGATGTGCTGACCTTCACCGCTGCGGGCTACTTCTTTGCCCGTGAGCTGAACGAAAAACTCAATGTGCCCATCGGCCTCATCCACACCTCATGGGGCGGCACTCGCGCGGAAGCCTGGACCAGCAAGCCCGCGCTCGCTGCAGTGCCTTCTTGCAAGCCGATCATCATGGGTTGGGAAGAACATCTGAAGACTTATGATGCGGCGAAGGACAAGGCCAATCACGACGCAAGCGCGGCCAAACTCAATGAGCAGATCGAGAAGATCAAAGCAGAAAACGCCCAGCCAGGTGCTCAAGCAAAGCCTGTGCCCCAAGCTCCCCGAGCATGGGAAAATGCGACCAAGTCCCAGCATCGTCCCGCTGTCTTGTTCAATGCCATGATCTCGCCGCTCGTTCCCTACTCCGTGCGCGGCGCCATTTGGTATCAGGGTGAAGCGAATGCCGCGCGCGCCGTGCAGTATCAGACTCTGCTTCCCACGATGATCAAAGACTGGCGTAAGCAATGGGGTGATCAGTTCAGCTTCTACATCGTGCAGCTCGCCGGCTTCGGTCATGGCAAAGTGCATCCCGCAGAAGTGGGCGCAGATGATGATTGGGCTGAGCTTCAGTGGGCGGAATTGCAAACCGCCATCAAGACTCCGAAGAGCGGTCTGGCCGTGGCGAATGACATCGGCGAAGAGAAGGACATCCATCCGAAGAACAAGCAGGAAGTCGGACGCAGGCTCGCCTTGCAAGCTCTGGTGAAGGACTATGGCAAGAAGGACATCATCTCCGGCGGCCCTATTTATGGGGGCGGCGAGACGATGGGCAACAAGTATGTCATCAGCTTCAGCAACATCGGCGGCGGTTTGCGCATCCGTGGTGAAGGCGAGTTAAAAGGCTTCATCATCGCCGGTGAAGACAAGGTTTGGAAGACGGCCAAAGCGAAGATCATGGGCGGGAAGCAAGTCCACGTCTGGAGTGATGAAGTCGCGAAGCCCACCGCGTGCCGCTATGCCTGGGAAAGCTGGACGGATGCGAACTTAATGAACAAGGAAGGTCTGCCCGCTAGCCTCTTCCGCACGGACAAATGGGACCTCTCCACGAAGGGCGTGGAAGATCCCTTCGCACCCGCGAAGGTCGTTGCTCCTAAGCCTGCGGTGAAAGAAGAGATCAAGCCCGCCGTGAAGGTCGAGGAAGCACCGAAGAAGAAGGCGGCCTAGTAGTCTCGCTGTAACAAATGATCCGCGAGCTGACGCAAGCGCTCGGCTCGCGGACCGAAGACATCTAAGGCTCGATGCGCCGCCTCCGTGAGCTTGTGCGCTTCATCGCGTGAGGCTTCCAGGCCGATCAGCGCTGGATACGTGGACTTCTCTGAAGCCACGTCTTTACCTGCGCTCTTGCCTAGCTTCTCGGTGGTCTGAGTGACATCGAGAATGTCATCTATGATCTGGAAAGCATGACCTGTGGCCATGCCGAAATCATGCAGGGCTTGCAGCTCTTCCGGCTGCGCATCTGCCGCCATGGCCCCGAGCTTCACCGAAGTGGTGAGCAGCGCGGCGGTCTTGCTTTCGTGAATGTAACGAAGGTCTTCGAGAGGCAGCTTTTGGCCTTCGCCTTCAAGGTCAGCAACCTGCCCGCCGACGAGGTGCAAACTGCCTGCGGTGCGTGCGAGTTCGAGCACCATCGCACCCGTCGTGTAGCGGACGGCTTGTTGAGTCTTCGCGACCAACTCAAAGGCCAGCGCTTGCAAGGCATCCCCCGCGAGGAGAGCCATCGCATCGCCATAGACTTTATGGCAAGTCGGCACGCCACGGCGGAGATCGTCGTTATCCATGCAAGGCAGGTCATCGTGAATGAGTGAGTAGGTGTGCAGGCATTCCACCGCTGCGGCATTGAAGAGCGCGCTTTCCGGCGAGCCGCCACAAGCCTCCGCAGCCGCCAGACAAAGGATCGGACGCAGTCGCTTCCCACCTGCAAAAATGCTATGACGCATCGCCTTGTGGATGGTCACGGGTCGTGTTTCCGCAGTGGGAATCATGCGATCCAACGCGGCATCCACGAACTGGATGCGCTGGGCGAGGTAGGTCTTGAGGTCGGACATAGGAGGGATAGCGACTCTCCGAAGTCGCTTCATTAAAAGAGGGCGGCATCGGAGTGCCGCGCTCCCAGAACTACAAGCACTCTGCGATCTGCACCGCATTGAGCGCGGCACCTTTAAGCAACTGATCTCCGGCAACCCAGAAGGCGAGGCCATTGTCCAGTGCGCAGTCCATGCGAAGACGGCCCACGGCGCAGTTGTCATGGCCGGCGACATTCAGCGCGAGCGGATATTGCTTGAGCGTCGGGTCATCAATGAGGTCCAGCCCCGGCGCATGGCGCAGCACTTCGCGCGCCGCTTCCACCGTGATGGGCTTCTCGAATTCAGCGCTGACGGCCACGCTGTGAGCGCGGAAGACGGGCACGCGGACACAGGTCACGCTGGCGCGGAATTTGTCATGATGCATGATCTTGCGGCCTTCGTTTTCCATCTTCATCTCCTCTTTGGTATAACCCGTGTCGAGGAAGGAATCCACATGCGGCAGCGCATTGAAAGCGATCTGGTGTGGATACACATTCACATGCTCAGGAGCGAGGCGGACGTCGTCCCACTTGCGCTCGGACTTCGCCCATTCGCGGGTCTGCTTTTCCAGCTCTTCAATGGCCTGCGCCCCGGTGCCGGAAACGGCTTGATAGCTGCTGGCAAACACGCGCGTCACACCGAAGGCCTTGTGCAACGGATAAAGCGCCATCAGCGTGATCGCGGTTGTGCAGTTCGGATTGGCAGCGATGCCCTTCGGCAGGTTCTTCAAATCAGCCGCGTTGATTTCAGGCACCACGAGAGGCACCTCATCATCCATCCGGAAGGCGGAGGAGTTATCCACCACGATGGCTCCCGCTCTGACCGCATGGGGCGCGAACTCCTTCGAGATGCCGCCGCCCGCGCTAAATAGGGCGATGTCCACTCCCGTGAATGAGTCCGCTGTAAGTTCTTTGATCACCACGTCCTGGCCTTTGAACTTCATCGTCTTTCCCGCGCTGCGGGCTGAGGCGAGAAGGGTAAGCTGGCCGACGGGGAAGTTCCGCTGCTCAAGGCAACGCAACATTTCCACACCCACCGCTCCGGTGGCACCGACGACGGCGACGTGTTTTAGATGACTCATGGTATTTGCTTTGGATGAAAAGGGCGAGCAGATTAAGCCTAGGCCCACAAAATGCAACCTTCGCAGCAACGCATCGAAGTCTCCATCGCCACGCAGACGCTCAGTCTGTGGGAGGGGTCACGTCTGGTGAAGCAGTGGCCTTGCAGCACGTCGAAGTTCGGCATCGGTTTTCAGGAGGGCTCCAATCGCACGCCGCTGGGTGGGTTTCGCGTCATGGAAAAGCATGGAGCCGGGGCTGACGAACGGACGATCTTCAAGGCGCGGCAGCCAGTCGGTCTATGGAATACGCAGGAGGTGACGGATGCGGATTTGATCTTGAGCCGCATCTTGTGGTTGGAAGGAACGGACGAACGGAATGCGAACACGAAGGAACGCTACATCTACATCCACGGCACGAACGGTGAGGACAAGATCGGTCAACGGGCGAGCCACGGTTGTATCCGAATGCGGAATGCAGATGTGGTCAGCTTGTATGAGATCGCCGAGGTGGGGATGCCCGTGTGGATTGGGGAGTGAGGTTTTTTTAACCGCTAATCTTCGCTGATTGACGCTAATGTTTTAGCTTCTCCTGAAATGAATTTTATTAGCGTTAATCAGCGAAGATTAGCGGTTAAAGAAACCTCATTTCGATCTCGGATGAAAGTTCCGATGCGTGTCTTTAAGCTGCTTCTGATCAACGTGCGTGTAGATCTGTGTCGTTGATATGTCCGCGTGACCGAGCATTTCCTGAATGACGCGGAGGTCGGCTCCGTTGCCTAGCAGATGAGTGGCAAAGCTGTGCCGTAGAAGATGCGGATAGATGCGCTCCGGTTCCATGCCGCCGAGCTTCGCGCGTTCCTTCACGATCTGCCAAATACGCGCAGTGGTGAGGCGATCGCCATAGCGATTGAGGAAGACCCAGCTCTGCGTCTTCGGGCGGACGAGCTGGATGCGCGCGGCTTCCAGCCACCGGGCGATGGCCTCACAGGCTGTTTTTCCAACAGGCACCAGCCGCGTTTTGTTACCCTTGCCTGTGACGCGAATCCAGCCTTCTTCAAGGCTCAGGCTTTCCAGTCGCACATTGACGATCTCACTCACGCGAAGGCCGCTGGCGTAAAGCAGTTCCAACAGCGCCTTATCGCGGATGTCCAGCGGCTCATTACCCGTCATGGAGTCGAGGAGCTTGCGGATTTCTTGTTCGTTCAAAGTGTCCGGCAAGCTCTGGCCGACTCGCGGCGCGAAGATGGGTTCAGCAGGATCGCCATTGATCATGCCGCGAGCGGTGAGCCAACGAAAGAAGATCTTCAGAGCGATGAGTTCAATGCGGATGCTTGATGCCGCGAGCCCGTCTCCCTTACGATGCGCGAGGTAGTCTGACAAATCCCGCGTCACCACCTCTGCCGCGTCCGTCTTGGATTGAGCGTGTTTCAGCCAGGCCGTGAAGGTCAACAAAACGCGCTGCACGAGGAGCTGATAGTTCGTGGACAATCCACGCTCCGTCGCGAGGTGCAGGATGAAGGAATCAATGAGAGCTTCCACGGAGAGGAGTTTACAGTTGTTGAACCGAACTGCATTGCAACGATAGCTCAATAAATGCAAACGACCGTTCAACCACTGCAAAGTCCGCTCGGCAGCGTCGTCTATGAAGCGCGGGGCCTGCGTAAGGTTTATCAAACGGGGGAGCTGGATGTCGTCGCATTGCATGGCGTGGATTTGGACTTCCGTGCGGGGGAGCTCGTCGTGCTGCTCGGCGCGTCTGGCAGTGGGAAGTCCACCTTGTTGAACATCCTCGGCGGGTTGGATGTGCCTACCTCGGGAGCCTTGCGCTATAAGGGCTGGGATCTCACGGACGCGGAGGAGAAGACGCTCACGTTGTTCCGCCGGAATTGTGTCGGCTTCGTCTTTCAGTTCTATAATCTCATCCCCAGTCTTACGGCGCGTGAGAACGTGGCGCTCATCACGGACATCGCCCGTGATCCGATGAAGCCGGAAGAGGCGCTGGATATGGTCGGCCTCACGCCTCGCATGGATCACTTTCCTTCGCAGCTTTCGGGCGGGGAGCAGCAGCGCGTGGCCATCGCGAGAGCTATCGCCAAGCGCCCCGAAGTCCTCCTTTGTGACGAACCGACGGGCGCTTTGGACATCACCACGGGCATCACCGTTTTGGAAGCCGTGGAGCGGATCAATCGCGAACTGGGAACGCTTACGGTCATCATCACCCACAATGCCGCCATGGCCGAGATGGCGGATCGCGTGCTGTATCTATCTGATGGCCAGATCGTGAAGCAGCGGCGCAATGAAGTGCGACTGCCAGTGCGCGAGCTTCAGTGGTGAGGCCGCGTGTCAGTCGGGCACCCGGTCAAACTTCTCGCTGTATCCTTTTATGCCTTGGTCATTTTCCAACCAAAAGCCATTCGGAACAAAGCGTATTGTCGGACTCATGTGGCGCTTCCAAACCTTACTGTAGCCTTCAATGACGACGAAGTCCTCGCCAGACTCCACCACCCAACACGTTCCCTCTATAGTTTTGTCGTCCGTCCTCTCGCAGTATTTCCTGCCTGAGTAGGTAACTGTCATCTTGCCCAGAATTTCATTCTCAAATTGAGCGATCCCTTTCTCGGGAAACAATCCCTCGCGTCTCCACCGGGCGACCGTCTCTTCCTTGTTGGAGCGCCAAGTGCCCTGCAAGCGGCGCTCAGTGCGGGACGGCCGACAAGCAACCAGCGTGAGCAAGCACAAGTAGGACAAGACAAGAGTGAGAATGAGAGTCGCGACGGGCATGGTGGCTGTGTTCCAATAGAATCAATGACCCGTTGCACAAGCTCTGCAATAGAGAATACCAAGCTCTAGGCTGCTACTCGCGATGCTCTCAATGGCGGATCGCGTGCTGTATCTATCTGATGGCCAGATCGTGAAGCAGCGGCGCAATGAAGTGCGGCTGCCGGTGCGTGAGCTTCAGTGGTGAGGCTCAGCGCTCAGCCGTCTTGAAGTCAGGATACGCATTGGTCGCGTGCTCGGAGAAGTCGAGTCCCATTTCCTGCTCTTCATCCGTGGCGCGGAGGCCGATGGTGACATCAATGACCTTGAAGACCACATAGGCAACGACGAAGGCACCAGCGCAGATAATGGAGGTGCCGAAGAGTTGCATCCCGACACGGGCAAGCTTGAAGCCGCTCTCATGGAAGATGCCGACGGCGACAGTGCCCCAGACGCCACCCACCAAATGAACCGGCACGGCACCCACGACATCATCCAGCTTGAGTCTTTCGATAAAGATGGTGGTCAAGGTGCAAAGCGATCCGGCTACGACCCCGATGAGCAATGCCGAGAACGGCGTAACGCAATCACAACCAGCCGTGATCCCCACACATCCAGCGAGCAGACCATTCATAGTGGAAGCCGCGTCTGGTGCGCCGCGCAGCACCCAGATTAGGATCAAACCGAAGAAGCCTCCAGAAGAACCAGCGATACAAGTATTGACCGCGATGCGCCCGATCTCAGGACCACCGGAGAGCGTTGATCCGGCATTGAAACAGAACCACGCGAGGAAGAGAATGAAGGTGCCGAGGAAAGCTAGGGGAACGTTGTGCCCTGGCATCGTGCGCGGCGTGCCATCTGCCCCAAATCTGCCCACACGCGGCCCTACGACCATGATACCCGCCAAGGCACAAGCTCCACCCATGCCGTGAACGATGGTGGAACCGGCGAAGTCATGAAAGCCCAGCGCTTCCAACCAGCCTTGGCCACCACCGAAGTTCGGTTCATACCCCGTGCTGCTGCTACCCCAGGCCCAGTGGCCAAAGACGGGATAGACCAACCCGGAGAAGAAGGCGCTGTAAGCCATGTAACCCATAAAGCTGGTGCGCTCCGCCATCGCGCCAGAGGCGATGGTGCAGGCTGCGCCGCAGAAGACCACCTGAAAGAACCAGAAGGTCCAGAGCGGACTGGTGGCTGGGAAATCTGACAGCCAGAAACTGTGCGAACCAATGAAGCCCCCTGACGATGGACCGAACATTAAGGTGAAGCCGAAGAGCAGATACATGATGGAGGAGCTGGAGAAGTCCAACATGCCTTTCATAGCGCAGTTGATAGTGTTCTTCGCCCGCGCGCAGCCCATTTCTAAGAAGGCAAAGCCAGCCTGCATGAAGAAGACCATGATGCCGCAGATCAGCGTCCACACGTAGTCGATGTTCTTCTGCATCGCGGGACGGGTGGCCTTGTCTGTTTTGACCGGGTCTTCATAGACATTGAGCTTGGCTTCGAGCTCAGCGATCTTGTTCTTGTAATAGTTGGGATCGCCAGGCTTCGTGGCCTTTTGAGCTTCGATCTTCTTCTGCATGTCCAGCAACTCCTGCTGCTGCTTTTGTTGAAGGTTCTTCAGCTCAGTTTCCAAGTTCTGCTGGGCGTGAACCACGATGGGCATGAGCAAAAAAGCCACCAATGCGATGAGGGCAACGAGAGCTGGGAATCGCGAAGTGTAGGACATGCTGGGAATCATGATGGAACGTGTGTTGAATTGATCGGTCGGTGCTGGCGGGTGAGAATGGGGTCAGGATAATCGGGTCACGAGGGCCGCGAATTCATTGGCGAGGCTCTGGCGAATGCTCCGGTTCGGAATCTTCAGCATCAGTTCTGAGCCAACTTCCTGAAACTGATGCACATCAAAAGGCCCGCTCGTATCCACCCTTTTATCCGTCAGTGTTCTCTCGATCATTCGTGCAGCCTGCGCATGAGTGAGGACTTTGGTGAGAATGCTTTCCAGGGCATTCGTGGCTTCGCTCCAGGACATAATTTTGATCAGTGTTAAATGGGTCGGGGGAACGATCCGCCCCGCGAGTTCAGTCGGACTTAAAGAGCCTGCCGTCGGTCGGTTCTCTAGGGCGGTGGCTTTTTTTGGGTCAGCAGGCAGCAGAATGGTTTCGGCGCGATGCGATCCAGAGAGATGCGCGGTGGACACCAGCTTTCGCCCAGCTTTTTCAACTTCAGAGAGATTGGCTGAGAGATCCATCCAGATGATCAACATGCTTCTTCTGGAGAAGAGCACGAGAAGGCTGGAGGAGGTGAATTGGGAAAAGAAGGTCCTTGGAGGCAGTCCACCTTCTGAATAGCAGGAGGCGAGAACCCCGACCTCATGAATCAGTGATTTCGTCGCATCCGAATCTAGGGGGAGGGAGTCTTTGAAGATCTTACCATCAACCATCATCAGGATACCGTTGACCCCAGCCGCTAGGGCATGGGTCGTGGTCCGTGGCTTGATAGCTAGCATGTTGGCAGATTTTCGGTCACTCATTCCGTATCACCTCTAAGCATCTCCAAGGCCATGTTGACCGTCATTTCTTCAGGCGATATCAGGGCCTTCGTTAGAAGCCCTTTGGAGTCGTAAGTCATGGCACAGCAAAAGCGTGATCCTTGGATCATGCCTGCCGTCCGAGGGCCCTCACCGAGGCACTTTGCCAATGCGGAAGCACCTTGGTCCACAAATTGCTCAGCAGTTAAAAAACACTCCACCACAGCATCTCCGGGCGATGCGTTTTCATGGGCATCGAAGATTACAGTTTCATCAGTTGGGCAGATCATGGCAGTAAAAAATATCCTAAGCGATCCACACTCAGCATTAAAAATGCCATGAACATTATTTCCTAAGCACGCTAAAAAACCTCCGAGCTGCAAACATTTCATACTCAATCTCATGTGGCGATCAGTCCTCTATATCACACTTCTGAGCAGCCTTTTGGCAGCAGCGTTCTGCCTGCCTAAAATCGTGCAGAACCGCGACGAATTTAAGCCGCTTTCAGCAGCCATGTCGTCCGAAGTAGCCTCGCCAGCTCCACCGCCGAAAGCGGCTCCTGCGCCTGAGATTGCGCCTGAAATTCCAGCCTCTCCAGACCCCGTTCCCGTGCCTGCTCCTCTCGTTGAAGCCGCCCCTGATTTAAGCCCCTTTGTGACGGCGGTGGCCAGCGGTGATCTTCCTAAAGCAGCAGCGATGCTCGACTTACTCCGTTCTAAAATGGAGCCTGCGAAATACGATGAGCTGACCAAAAGCATCGAAGTAGCCCGAGCCCGAGAAGCGGCCAAAGCAGCTCCGGCACCCGTTGAGCAAAGTGATAAAAACATAGCCGCCACGCAAAGCATGGTCGTGGAAAGTCTGAAACAGCTACAGCAAACCCAAGCTGAAACCAGCAAGCTGCTCGCTGACCTCAAGGCCCGCCCAGCCGCCAGCGCCCCTGCGCCAGCTTCATCCCCGACCATTACTCCCTCAGCCTCCAGCGCTCCGCTTCCGGGCAGTGTGGTTATTCGTTTCGGCCATGATTCCTCATTGTTGGAACAGTCAGAAGCTGAGAAACTGGCCCCTATCCTTAAAGCTCTCTTCGCCAATACGAGCGCGAAAGTCGAACTGCGTGGCTTTGCGGATAAGAAAGGTTCTGCCGCTTATAACTTAGGCTTGTCCAATGCCCGTGCTCAAACGGTAAAGGATGCGCTGCGTCGCTCTGGAATCGAGGACTCCCGCATGGCCCTCGTTCCCTTCGGCTCGTTTCAAGCGAATAACGCCACGGCTGAAAACGCTGATGATTTCCGCAAAGTCGAGGTGCTGATTACGAAGTGATGGGCTCAAGAGCGCAGACCTATCAGCCTGTGCTACACTGAGCGATGCTCTCGCCGCTCGACCGCAAGCTCTTCCGTGATCTTGGCCGCATGAAAGGCCAGATGATCGCCGTGAGTCTGGTCATGGCCTGCGGTTTGGCCATGATGATCATGACGCGCAGTCTGATCTTCACGCTGGAATCCACGCGGGAGGCATACTACCAGCACAACAGCATGGCGGATGTGTTTGCCACGTTGAAACGTGCGCCGCTTTCGATGGCCAATCGCATTGCCGAGCTGCCGGGTGTTGCCGGCGTGGAACCGCGCGTGGTCGTGGATGTGACGCTGGATCTGCCAGGAGTTCTGGAACCGGCGACGGGCCACATCGTCTCCATTCCCGAGGATAAGCCGCAAGTCCTGAACCAACTCTTCCTGCGCAATGGACGACTGCCTCGACCTGATGAACGGCGCGGCGTGGTGGTCGGTGAAGCCTTTGCCAAAGCGAACGCGCTTCAGCCCGGCGACTCCATCGCCGCCATCATCAATGGGCATCGCGATACGCTCTTCATCACGGGCATCGGCTTGTCGCCCGAGTTCGTTTTTGAAGCGCGGGCCGGCGAGACCTTGCCGGACAACAAACGCTTCGGTGTCATCTGGATGAACTACCGCGCGGTGGCCGTGGCTTATGATTTGGACGGCGCGTTCAATGACATTTGCGTGGACCTCGCGCCCGGTGCAGCACCCGCGCCCGTCATGGCGGAGATGGATCGCATCCTCGAGCCTTACGGGGCCGCAGGGGCATTGGCGCGCAAAGATCAGGCATCCGCTTCACGGCTCAATGACGAGCTGCGCGTGCTTCATGCGCTCTCCGTGGCCTACCCAATCGTGTTCCTCAGCGTCGCCGCCTTCATGGTCAATGCCGTTCTCGCGCGGCTCATTCGTTTGCAACGGGAGCAGATCGCCCAACTCAAAGCGATGGGTTATTCCTCATCAACTATCGGCCTGCATTTCCTCAAGTTCGCGCTGGTCATCGTCGTGCTTGGAACGCTCATCGGCGGCGTGGCGGGACGTTGGATGGGCGGAGGCTTGGTGAGTTTATACACGATCTTTTTCCGCTTTCCGTCGCTGGTCTTCAAGATGGATTACAGCGCCTTGGGCCTCGCTTTGTCCGTGAGCGCGGTGGCCTCCAGCATCGGCGTATTGAGCGTGGTCTGGCAGGCCGTGAAACTGCCTCCTGCC
The DNA here is from genome assembly GCA_025361865.1 of Phragmitibacter sp. Taxonomy (GTDB): domain Bacteria; phylum Verrucomicrobiota; class Verrucomicrobiia; order Verrucomicrobiales; family Verrucomicrobiaceae; genus JANYJH01. Next base: position 22,774 of record JANYJH010000274.1, on the reverse strand, counting down.
GAGGCCATGCGTCCGGAACCACCTGCTGATTTCAAGCCGTCCCTGCTGGAACGTCTTGGCCTGACCAAAGGCGCATCACCCGGCTTCCGCATGGCTTTGCGGAACATCGAACGCAGACCCATGCAGGCGGTGTTCACCATTTTCGGTCTCTCATTGGCCACAGGTTTAATGGTGCTGCCCGGAGCGATGAGTGACAGCATAGACTATCTGCTGACCTTTCAGTGGAACCTCGCCCAGCGGCAGGATGTTGTCGCCTTCCTCTCGGAACCCGGCTCGGGCAGTGCGCTCCATGATCTGGAGCATCTGCCCGGCGTGCTTCGCGCAGAGCCGATCCGAGCCGTTCAAGCGCGGATCAAGTTCGGTCATCATTATCGTAAACTGGCCGTCACGGGAATGCCGCGCGGTGCGGATTTGAACCGACTGCTGGATGATCAAACGCATCCCATCGTGATGCCGGAGGAAGGTCTTCTGATGTCCTCAAAGCTGGCCGAAGTGCTCGGTGCGCGAGTGGGCGACGAAGTGCAACTGGAAGTCCTCGAAGGCCAGCGCCCACTCCGCAGCGCGCCCATTCGCGGACTAATTACCGATTATGCCGGAGTCGCTGCGTATATGGATTTGCAAGCCTTGCGGCGTCTTATGCATGAAGGAGATACGATTAATGGAGCTTATCTCACCGTGGATCAGACGCATTGGGATGACTTCATGCGCAAGGTCAAAGAAACGCCACGCGCCGCTGTGGTGCTGGTGAAACGGGAGCAACTGGCCGCGTTCCGCAACACCATCGGCCAGACCATCGGCATCATGCGGAAGCTCTACTTCACGCTGGCCGTGATCGTGGCCTTCGGTGTCGTTTACAACAGCGCACGCATCGCCTTGTCGGAACGTAGCCGTGATCTGGCCACCTTACGTGTGGTCGGCTTCACGCAGAGCGAAGTCGCCGGAGTGCTGCTCGGTGAGCTTTCGATCCTCGTGCTTTCAGCGCTTCCCGTTGGCCTGCTTTTCGGTCGCGGTCTAACGATGTTCATCATGGGAAGCTTCAGCACCGAAACCGTGCGAATGCCCCTGGCCATCAACTCAGGCACCTATTCCATCGCGATCATCGTCGTCTTGAGTGCTGCCTGTGCTTCCTTTGCCGTGGTCAGTCGGATGCTCAGCAAACTGGATATGGTTGGCGTGTTGAAGGCGCGGGATTAGTGGGCATTGTAAATCTGCAACTATGGCAATCACCCACGAACAAGACAAAGGCACTGCGCCCTGGGAAACTAAGCGCAAAGGCAAGCCGCGTGGGGTGTTGCGTAAGATCATTACCTGGGCTGCGGCCATCGGTTTGGTGGGGCTCATCGGTTCGGGATTGAGGACGCAACCCGTGGAAGTGGAGCTGGGAATGATGGCTCGCGGGCCGCTCACGGTAAATGTCATTGAGGAAGGGAAGACGCGCATTCGGAATCGTTATGTGGTCTCGGCTCCGGTGGCTGGGCAGATGCGTCGGGTCGCTTTGAAAGCGGGCGATGAAGTGAAGGCCAACGAGACGGTGCTCACCACCATCGAGCCCGCCTTGTCCCCCCTGCTGGACCCACGGGCCAAGGCCCAAGCGGAGGCGCGGGTGCAGATGTCCGATGCCGCGCGGATGCAGGCTGAGCAATCTCTGGAGCTGACGAAGACGGCGGAGAAATTTGCCAAGGCCAACTACGAACGCGTTCATAGCACGAGTGGCACGGGCACGTTTTCCCAGACGGAGCGGGACAGCGCCGAGCGTGATGCGGAGATGAAACTGCGTGAGATTCGCGCGGCTGAATTCGCGGCGAAGGTGGCGGCTTATGAAGTGGAACAAGCCAAGGCGGCGCTGATGCAAATGCAGTCACCAAGTCGCGATGGGGCGGTCATTGAAGTGCGTTCACCCGTGAGTGGTCGCGTGCTGAAGGTGATGCAGGAGAGTTCCATGACGGTGAATGCCGGCACGGCGATGGTGGAAGTCGGCGACCCAGCGGACTTGGAGATCGAAGCGGAGATTCTCTCGCGTGATGCCGTGACCATCAAACCGGGCGCGCAGGTCAGCGTTGAGCAATGGGGCGGCGAGCAGCCACTAACGGCGCGGGTGCGATTGGTCGAGCCCGCAGCTTTCACCAAAGTCTCCGCGCTGGGAGTCGAAGAACAGCGCGTGATTGTGTTGAGCGATCCCATCAATCCGCCACCTGCGGCGAAGGCTTTGGGAGATCGTTATCGCGTGGAAGTGCGCGTGGCCATCTGGCACTCGGATGATGTGCTCCTGATTCCAGCAGGCGCGTTGTTCCGCGAGGGAAGCCAGTGGAAGACCTTCGTGTTCGATGATGGCAAAGCGAAGCAAGCGACCATCGAAGCGGGTCATTCCGATGGGCGAATGACAGAGGTTTTGAAAGGCATCGAAGCAGGCGCACAAGTCCTGCTGCATCCGCCAGACACGATCAAAGATGGGGTGTCCGTGAAGAAGCGGGAAGGATAACTCCTCGTGGTCTCACGCAAGGAGTTGAATTTCTTTGCGACTTGGCGGCTTTGCGTGAAATCAAAATGGCCATGAGCCGCGTATGAGTCTGCATGAAATCACCTCTCATTCTCAGTGCGGTCATTTGCGGTTTGCTGGCTTCGGCTTCTGGCGCGGACATTAAGGAACAAGCCGTGGAATACACCAGCGGAGGCGTGGTCTGCGAAGGCTGGCAGGCTTATGATGCCTCTATCACAGGTAAGCGCCCTGCGGTGCTGATCGTCCATCAGTGGACGGGTCTTACTGACTACGAAAAGATGCGCGCGAAGATGGTCGCGGAACTAGGTTACAACGTCTTCGTGGCGGATGTTTACGGGAAGAGGATTCGTCCTCAACCGCCCGCCGCAGGGCAGGAAGCGGGCAAGTATAAATCGAATCGCGCGTTGTTGCGTGAGCGTCTGAACTCGGCTCTGGAGGTGCTCTTGAAAGACCCCAACACGGATGCGACCAAGGTCGCCGCGACGGGCTACTGCTTTGGCGGAACGGGAGCGATTGAACTGGCTCGCAGTGGCGCGAAGTTAGTCGGCGTGGTGAGCTTTCACGGCGGTTTGGACTCACCAACGCCCGCCGATGGCAAGAACATCAAGGGCAAGGTGCTCGCGTTGCACGGGGCTGATGATCCCTTTGTGAAAGCAGCGGACATCGCGGCTTTTGAAGAGGAGCTGAAAGCCGCAAACGTGAGCTATGAACTGGTGAAATATCCCGGCGCTGTTCATGCGTTCACGCAGAAAATGACAGGCAACGACAACAGCAAAGGCGCGGCCTATAACGCGGAGGCAGATGCCAAATCCTGGGTGGCGATGAAGGAGTTCCTTGCGGGAGTCTTCAAGTAACACGCGCTTATTCCGGAAAAACATTAAGCCGCCGGACAGAAGCGCACTCACGCTTTCATCCGGCGGCACCACCACATCTTGGTCAACCTGAATCGACCAAGTGATCTTTAATCAGGCTCAGTAGTAGCCCTTCTTGAAAAGCGCACGGCGATGAGAAGTGACCTCGCCAGAGATTTTGCTGATCTGTGATTTGTAGTGGTTCAGCTCCTGCCATTGGGCGGGTTGTTCTGTGATGTAGCCGTCGATCACCTTATCGAGTCGTTCCAGAGACTTCTGAAGGTCGCTCAGGCGAGCCTTGTCTTCATCAGTCCCACGGCTTTCGCGGATGGTCTGACCGATCTCGTCTGCGGAGCGCTGCATGAAGGCGATGGCATCTGGGAGCTTAGCCACGCCTCCTTCAAGGCCACCCGCTGTGGTGAGGCGGGGGGTCTTGGGCATGAGGCGGTCAGGCTTGCGGGGAACGATGGCTTCTGGATGATCAGGGAGTCCACCGTTTTTGGAGTCGATGAGCTTAGGGGTGATGAAGATCATCAGGTTCTTGTGGTTCTTCGTCTTGCCGTGAGTCTTGAAGAGGTAGCCGAGAAGGGGGATTTTATTCAGGACGGGAACGCCGGTATCTGTCTCCTGTTCCTTGGCTTCATCCAGTCCGCCAACGGCCACCGTATAGCCGGAGTCCACTTCTACTGGCGCGCTGTAAACACGGCTGGTGGCGATGGGGTAGGGGTTGCCTTGAATCAACTCGGTGCCGATGATGCTGGAGACGGTGATGGCGATGTTCAGGTTCACCTTGTCTTCATGCATCTTCTTCGGGAGGATGTTGATCACCGTGCCGATGGGCAGGTAGCTGATGGAGGAGTTCGTGGTCTGTCCGCCGCTGAGGGTGGAGGAGGAACTGCCGCCGAGCACGGGCTGATTCACGACGCTGCGGATGACGACTTCACGATTGTTCGTGGTGACCATGCGCGGATAGGAAGTGGTTTTGGTCTCCTGATCGCGAAGCATGGCGCGGAGTTTGAAGCTGAGATCTTGAGCGCTCAGGATAGCTTGGGTAGGCGAGACGAATCCAGCGGCACCTTTGGCAAGGTTGTTGATGGAGAGCAAGTTTGTAAGGTCGGTGCGGAAGCCACCGGAGGTCTGAGCGATGTTGTTCCCCGTGACCGTGGTCACGCCTGTGGTGGGGTCGGTGGATGATTTAGTAGGCTGGAAGAAGGTGCCGGTCTGGCCCAAGGTATTGCTCCAATCAATGCCGAACTCGCTGGAAGGATCGCGGCTAGTCTCGATGAATTTGACCTCAATGGCGATCATGGACTGCGGCTTATCAGCAGCGGTGAGGTAGCCTTCCACCCACATGTGTTGGAGACGGGTGGCTACCACGTAGAGGGTGTTGGAATCTGATTTCCAGATGACCTTCGGCTTGCGGACATTGCCATACATATCAGTGGGGACGCCGAGTCCGGCACGTTGCGAGTCTGAGGAAGTCGCGCCACCTGATGCGGAGGTCTGGGGTGAGCCATCGCTCCCGGAGCTTTCGTTGGGAAGGTCCAGAATGGCGCGAATGTCATTTACCATTTCACTGCGTTGCAGTTGGAAGGTGTCCTGGGAACCTTGCAAGTCCACGCCACCAGCCTGAATGCCACCGCCACCGCCGGAGGAACCGCCGCCGCTGGAAGCACCGCCTCCGCCGCCAGATGAGGAACCGCCGCCGCTGGATGCGCCGCCGCTTGCTGCATTGCTCTTGATGATGCGCTCCATGGCATTGTTCTTCACTTCGTAGGCTTTGCCGATCAGCTCCTTGTCATCAGCAGGACGCACATACCAGATACCGCCATCAAGGATGAGCGAGAGGCCGTTCGCTTTCGTCAGTGTTTCGAGAGCCTGAAAGGGACTGGACTTAAGAGAGAAGGTAATGAGGCGATCCGCTTCTGGGCTTCCTTCAGGGAGTGAGAAGAAGGAAAGACCAGCGTCCGTGGCTAGGAAGCGAATGACATCTCCCAATACCGCCTTGGAGAATTCATAAGGCCGAGTGGGTTGGGCTCGAAGCTTCGCGGCATCCGCTTCATAATTAGGCGGGTTAAGACGGAGGAGTTCGGCTTCCTGCGCGTGGATGAGGCCGCTGGCCAAGAGCGCTAGGCCGAGCGCAGTGCGAGTGAGGATGGATGGGTAAGACATGGCGGTGGTTTGAATTATGATAATTATAGTTTATTAATATAGTTTGTAAAGAGATTGTGATAATCTTTTATTGAAATTATAAAATATATTGACTGAGCAAAGTAAATATGTTATCTAGCTATACACTAGGTATTATTACTTAGTGCTTATTCAAGCAAAATATAATAATTATAACTTCTTGTTGATAATTTCCATAATTAACATTAACTTTTACGAAGCACTATAGCTATGAATTCTCACCCCCGCCTGCGAACCGTTTCACGTCGTGCCTTCTCGATGATGGAGATGATCGCCTGTGTGGCGATCTTGGGCGTAATCGCTGCGGGAGCGATTGCCCAGTTCTCGGGCACGAGAAGCGCAGTTACGCAATCGAAGCTGCAAACGGACGTGCAGAAGCTGAATCAGTTCGTCAGTCTCTACCTTGCGGATGGCGGATCCCTTGCCGGAACGACGACAGTGGGAGACGTGTTGTCAAAGCTGAAAACGATCCGGGCGAGCGCTGACACGAAGCGCCAGACCAGCGCCCTGACGGGCCGCACCGTAGATGTGCGTCTGGTGGCCCGCACGCAAACAGCGGCTGAAGTAGCCGCTGGTGGGCAGCATGTGAACTGGAATCCAACGACGCAACTATTTGAGATCACCACCGGCGGATCTGCCGCAGTCGCGGAGTTCGTTCTGGATGATACTTTAGCCACCGCTGATTTTGGAACTGAAACCAGAGCTCGAACAGCTCTCCTCTATAACGACTCTAACGGCTGGGTTTGGAATGTGGCCAATCCCGGAACGAACTGGGGTGCTTACATCAATCCTGACAACCGTAACCTGAGCTCTCAGAATAACCTCCTTGATCCTACGCTCGGGCCGCCCGCCTTCACGCTGCCCACGCCGTATTTCAATCCAGTGGGCGGAACCTACGCAGGTTCGGTGTTCCCCAGTTCTGTAGCCATCAGCGGTAACGGCGCGCCTACCTCCGGCACGCAGTTGCAGTATCAAATCAGCCATGCTGATGGAACGAACACCCCTTGGACGAACTACACGACCGCCGTGGCCATCATCCCCGGTGATTCCGTGAGTGCGAAGAACGTCAGCACTAACCCCACGAAGTATTTTGATTCAGCCCCGTATTCCCAGACCTATACGGCCATTGCTTCCACGCTGCCTACACCCGTGATCGCCACCACCGGTGGCTCATTTCCGAAGGCATCGTTCCCCTCCACTGTGACGATCAATACGAACGGGGCTCCCGCAGGCACGGTCTTGCAATATCAGATCACTCACAGCAGCGGAGCTGCCACGGCTTGGGCGGTCTATACCACACCCGTAGCCATCACTTACGGGGATGTGGTGACGGCGAAAAACGTGAGCGGTAACAGCTCTCTCTATGCCGACTCCGGCCTAGCCTCCCAGACCTATACGCTTCTCCTGACCACCCTGCCCACACCCGTTATCTCTCCCGTCGGCGGCTCCTTCTCTGGCACGACTTTCCCCAGCGCTGTGACTATCACGAACAACGGTGCCCCTAGCCCAGGGAGCCAGTTGCAATACCAGCTCACTCACAATGCCGTCACCGGGGCTTGGACCGTTTACAGCGGAGCAGTGCCCATCGCCTATGGAGACACGGTGAGCGCGAAGAACGTCAGCACGGATGCCACGCTCTATCAGGACTCGGCGCTCAACATCCAGTCATACAGTATCTCGATCACGAAGCTGCCCACGCCCGTGATTTCACCCGTTGGCGGCGCCTTCGTCAGCACCAGCTTCCCTTCCTCCGTCACCATCAGTGCGAACAGCGCCCCCGGTGGCTCAATGAGCACCTTACAATACCGCATCACCCCCAGTGGCGGCAGCACGGGCGCATGGATCACTTACACCGCTGCGGTGCCCATCACTTACGGAGACAAGGTCGAAGCGCGAAACCTCACGAACGACACCACGGTTTACACCACTTCCAGCACGAAGAGCCAGACTTACACCTTGAGTGTGACGACGCTCCCCACGCCGCTCAACACCCCTGCGGGCGGCTCCTATACCGGTGCCACCTTCCCCGGTTCCGTTTCCATCAGTTCCAACGGCGCACCCGGTGGAAGCTCCAGCACGCTGCAATACCGCAAGACCACCGGTGGCGTCGTCGGCTCTTGGACCACTTATTCCTCAGCGGTGACCATCACTTACAATGATACGATTGAATCCAGAAACCTCGCGGTGGACACCACGACGTATGCCACCTCTGCCAGCGACACAGACACTTACACACTCGCATTCACCACGCTCCCCACGCCTATCAACAGCCCCACAGGCGGCGGTTATGCGAAGGGCGTTTTCCCAGCCAGTGTGACGATCAATGCGAACGGTGCCCCCGCTGGAACCAATAGCGTCCTCCAATACCGCAAGACGACTGCGACGGGCGTTGTCGGTGCGTGGACGACTTACAGCGCGGCGATCCCCATCGCTTATAACGAAACGATTGAGTCCCGAAACCTCACGCTGAATTCCACCGCTTACGGCACCTCCGCCTCAGACGTGGATACCTACACGCTGACGCTGATCACGCTGCCCACGCCGATCATCACACCGACGGGTGGTGGCTTTGCCAAAGGCGTCTTCCCCTCCAGTGTGACCATCACTTCCAACAGCGCTCCTGGCGGTTCCAGCAGCGTGCTCAAATACCGTCGCACCACGGGCGGTGTGGTCGGTGCCTGGACCACTTACAGCAGCGCCATCGCCATCACCTATGGAGACACCATTGAAGCGCAGAACGTCAGCCTTGATAACACCCTCTATGCGGACTCCGCCATCAATAGCCAGACTTACACCCTGACCACCATCGGCCTGCCTATCCCCATCATTACCCCGCCCGGCGGCACGTTCCCCATCGCGACCTTCCCTGGTTCGGTGACGATCAGCCCGAACGGGGCTCCGGTTTCGCAATACACGCTGAAATATCGCAAGACGAGCGCCACAGGTGTGGTCGGTGCCTGGACGACTTATTCAAGTGCCGTCTCGATCACTTATGGTGACAAGATTGAAGCCCAGAACGTGGCCATTGATCCCTTGCTCTACACGAACTCGGGCATCGCTTCTGAAACCTATCTGCTCAGCCTCACCACGCTGCCTACACCGATCATTACGCCCACGGGCGGATCTTTCGTGAAGGCCAGCTTCCCAGCGTCCGCGACCGTAAGCTCCAATGGCGCACCGGGTGGGACGAACAGCACTCTGCAATATCGTCGCACCACGGGCGGTGTCGTCGGATCTTGGACAACCTATGCTTCCGCTATCGCCATCACTTATGGCGACGTGATTGAGGCCAGAAACCTCGCGGTCAATACGACAGCTTACAACACCTCAGCCACCGCCAGCCAGACATACAACCTGACTGTCACCACGCTCCAGACTCCGATCAACAGCCCTACGGGCGGTTCCTTCGCAGGCTCCTCCTTCCCAGGCACGGTGACGATCAGTGCCAATGGCGCACCCGGCGGCAGTTCCAGTCAGTTGCAATACATGATCACGCATGCCACCAGCGTCAGCACCGCATGGACCGCTTACACCACGCCTGTGGCCATCATCTATGGGGATACGGTTATCTCACGGAACTTCGCCTCGGACACCACGCTCTATTCCAACTCAGCGTCAGACACCGATCAATACAATCTGTCGCTGACGACCCTGCCCACGCCGATCAACAGCCCCAGCGGTGGTTCTTGGGTGAAAGCCAGCTTCCCCGGCACGGTGACCGTCAGTTCCAATGGTGCACCGGGCGGCACATTCAGCACGCTTCAATACCGCATCACGAACGCAGCGGGAACCGTGGGATCATGGACGACTTATTCCAGCGCCGTGGCCATCACTTATGGTGACACGGTTGAGTCCCGAAACCTCGCGGTCAATACCACGGCTTACAGCACATCCGCCACGGATACGGACCTCTACTCACTAACGCTCACGACGCTGCCCACTCCGGTGATCACGCCTTCCGGCGGCGCGTTCTCCACCAGCACCTTCCCCGCTGCCGTGACGATCAGTTCCAATGGCGCTCCCGGTGGTGGCAGCAGCTCGCTGAAGTATCGGAAGACCAGCGCCGCAGGCGTCGCCGGAGCGTGGACCACCTACAGCAGCGGCATCTCCATCACCTATGGGGATACCATTGAAGCGCAGAACGTCAGCACGGATAACACCCTTTATGCGAACTCCGTGGTGAATAGCCAGACCTACTCCATCACGGTGACGGCCTTGCCTACGCCAAACATCGTTACAGCGGGCGGCACCTTCACAGGAGCGAACTTCCCTTCCTCCGTCAGCATCACCGCGAACGGCGCTCCCGGTGGGACCAGCAGCGCCCTGCAATACCGCATCACGCACGCCACGGGTGTGGTGACGGCTTGGACGAATTACACGACTCCCGTGGCCATCATCTATGGGGATACGGTCGCCGCGAAGAACACCAGTTTGAACGCGGCGGTCTATGGCGACTCTCCGATCACCAGCCAGAGCTACGCCATCTTCGTGACGGCCTTGCCCACACCCGTGATCACTCCTACGGGGGGCACCTTCACGGTCTCAAACTTCCCCAGCACGGCAGCGGTCAGCGCCAATAACCCACCCACGGGTTACAGCACCTTGCAGTATCAGATCACGCATTCCAACGGCTCATCCACCGCATGGACGAACTACACGACCGCCGTGAGCCTCGCCTATGGGGATACCTTGGCCGCGAAGAATGTAAGCTCCAATACTGCCGCCTACACGGATTCGCCATCGGCCAGCCAGAACTACGCCATCACGGCCACCGCCTTGCCCACACCAGTGATCACCCCTGCGGGCGGCTCGTTCACGGCTGCGAATTTCCCCAGTGCGATCACCATTAGTTCCAACGGCGCACCCGGCAGCACTTACAGCCAGTTGCAATACATGATCACCCACAAGGACAACACCAGCACCGCTTGGACGCCTTATACGGCGGCCTTCGCCGTCGTAACCGGTGACACCGTGACCGCGAAGAATCTGAGCACCAACACGCAGCTCTACACGACCTCCGCCAACGCCAGTCAGAACTACATCAAGGTGGCCACCTTCACCGGAACGGACACACCGGGTTGGATCAGCGTTTCCGGTGGTCCGAACCTGGTTTACACCGCCGCGAACAGTGATCCCACGAGCGTTAAACTCACTCACGGCAGCACGCAGCTCGATCTGGGTGGTGGTCAGGTGGTGGATGCTGGCGTGGCCAATACCATGACGTTCAATCGAAGCACCATGAGCGGCGTCGGCCCAAACACAGACTTCGCTTTGGGCAACCTCGTCATCCTGAACGGAACGACCTTCAACGACTCCGAGGCCACCGCTGCCACGCTGAAGCTGGTCTTTGCCATGACCTCCCCATCCGTCTCCAACGGCACCGTGAATCTGCCCTTCACGATGGCCAGCACCGCCAATACCAGTGACCGTGCCGCGAGCGCAGATACCGTGACACTACAGAGCAATACGACCAGCTTCTCCATCGTGCAGGATGGCACCACTTACACCCTTCAGGTCTGGCTCGTCAGCTCTGACACCGCCAACGGCTTCCTCAATGGGAACACCTTCTCCATTTACGAAGGCTCTTCTGCCTCCGCCACCCTGATGGGCAGATTTGTCAGCCAATAGTTTTTCCCAACCCCACTTATTAACCACCCTTATGGACGACATCAACGAACGCAGTCAGCTCGGCTTCCGCATCCTTCATATCTCGAAGGACCCCGGAATCAGTGACTTCTACGTCACCCCATGGGAGCAGCTTGTTTACCGCCGCAACGGTAAGCTCTATTATGACTCTTATGTCTATCAGCCCCAGGTCGCGCTCGAAGTGACGCCCGGCACCGCTGACTATGCCACTAGCATGGGCGGCAGACGCTACCGTGTGAACCGCATGGCCACGCGCGGTCGTCTCCGCTGGGTTCTGCGTCTGTTGCCTGAGAACATCCCGGACATGGATAAGCTCGCGCTGCCACCGCCCGCGATCAAAGCCTTCCTGGAAGCCAAGAACGGCCTCTTTCTGGTCTGTGGTTCTACGGGCTCAGGTAAGTCCACCACCATCGCCTCGATGGTTCTGGAACGGGCCAAGCGCCGTCAGGAACACGTCATCACCTTTGAAGATCCCATTGAATACCTGTATCCGCAGGGACTCATGTCGCTGGTCACGCAACGTGAGATCGGCAGTGATGAAATGGACTTTGGCAAGTCCCTGCGGGCTGCTTTGCGTCAGGCACCAGATGTGATTGTCGTAGGGGAAATTCGCGATGGTGAAACCGCTGAGATCGCGCTTCAGGCAGCGGAAACGGGTCACGTCGTCGTCGCCACCCTGCACACCTCTTCCGCCGCGCAGACCGTGCAGCGCTTCCTGAAGCTCGTGCCTAATGAGCGTATGGAAAACGCCATGCTTTCCTTCGCAGACTCCTTCCGGGGCATCCTCTGTCAGCGCCTCCTGATGGATGAGACGAAGGGGAAGCGCTTTGCCGTGCATGAGCTGCTCCTGCCTTATGATTCCGTCTGCGGAACCATCCGTCGCGGTGAGTTCAAGAAGCTCGATCACGAGCTCGAAGCGGGCATGACCCGCGGCATGATGAATTTTGAGCGCAGCATTCAGATGCGTGAATATGAGGGTTGGAAGCCATCCTTCAATCGCTCCACCGGCTTCACTGAAAACGAAGTTTTCGACTACCTCCAAAAAGAACAACTCCTCTCCAATTATGCTTGAAGATCTAAAAAACGTTTTGTCCTTCGCCGCATTCAAGCCGACGCCAGATGACGCGGATACCTCCTGGGGTGAACGCTTCACCGGACGCCGCAGCCTCTTGGTGAATGTGAACCGCTCCTCCACGACCTGGCGCGCGGTGAACAAGAAAGGCCGCCTCCAGGACCTCGGAACTCAGGACGGTGAATTCGCGGAAGTCGCAACGGCCCGCGCTGAGGAATGGCAGGGCGTCACGGACGGAGGCTGGGTCTCTGTTTCGCTGAACAACCGCTTCATCATCAGCCTTGAGGCGAACCTCTCACGGCGTGACAACTTCAACGAGATGCTGCGCGTGAATCCCAAGGTCGTGCTCGGCACCAAGTATGATCGCGGTAAGCGCTACGCCTTGTTTCATCACCCGGATTCGTCCGCGTCCATCCTCATGGCCATTGATGATTCCCTCGTCAAGAACGTGGAGGACACCCTTCGTGCGAACGGTCTCAAAGCGGGCCGCATCTCCTGCGGACTCTTTGCTCTGATGGAGGAGAAGCTCCGCATGATCCATGAGAAGAACATGGCGGATGCGAACGGGAACTACCTCCTGATCGCCTGCGTGGAAGGCTCCGTGGCGGCGATCGTGCAGCAGTCCAAGCAGTGGAAGGACATGCGCTGCCGCTGCGGCGTAGGCACGGATAACATGGAAGCCACCTTCCAGATCATCGCGCCGCTGGTCACTAAATTGATGCCGGGCACGCCCGTTTACTTCGTTCACGATGGCAATGACGCCGTCTTCGCGAGGCAGATGATGGAAGAGCTGGAGAAGGTCGGTGGTAAGGACATCAGCACCGAAGACCAGCTCTGGAAGACCATCGGCCAATCCTAAGCACGAGCCCAAAACACTTAACTTACCCATCCCCATGAGCAAATACCTTTGCCACGACTTCAAGTCCCCCCGCAGTGATACATCCCCCCGTTTGCCCGCCGTCTTCATGTGCGTGCCCGTGTTGTTCTTTCTGGCGTTGGTCGCCGGAGTCTATTTCAACATCACGTCCTATCTGGATTACCGCACAGCCTCGATCAACCGCGATAATTGGAAGCAGGAGCAGGCCAACTTCGTTCTGGAAAAAGCAAAGAGCGAGGGGGAGAAAGCCGCCGCGCTCAAGCAGAAGACCAAGGCGGAGAAGCTCGCCCAGTGGGTAGAGGGCACGCGTGCTCTTCAGCCCATCAGTGTCTCCATCGCCCGTTGTCTGAACCCCGAAGTCACGGTGGGGGAAATGAATCTGGAGCGCAGTTTGGAAATCCCTTCGCAGATCATCATGACCGTGTTGCTGAACAATGGGAACGTGGATGAGATCGGCCGCATCCAGCAGAGCATCGGCTCGCTGAACTACCGCGCTTTCAACAGCCAGCAGAGCAAAGCGGGAGACGCGCTGGAGTATCGGACGATGCTCGTTTGGCAGCAGATGTAATTCAACTCACTTACTGAACCTCAAAGGAGACACCCTATGAACGGAAAGAAACTAGCCTGTGTGATACTCATCATGATCGTGGCCGGCATCGCCTACGGAACCCAGATCATGGGTCAGCGCGCCAAGTCCATGCGTGATGATGCCGAAGCTGCGGAGACTGAAAAACGTGCTGCCCAGAGCGATCTGGATGTATCCAAAATCAGCCTCACGAAACTGAACGAGGATACGAAGGAACTGCGGAACTTCCTCAGAGCCTGGGAGCCTGTGGTGCAGCGCATTCAGACCGGACAGGAAGCGGAGCAGTTGCTGCTCAGCCTCCTCCGTGACACCGGCATCCTGACCGTGTCGCAGAAGTTTGAAGTGAAGACCAGCCAGACGAATCTTCTCGTCCCCAAGTCCCTGCAAGGAACCCTCATCGTGCAGGGTGAATACAACAAAGTGCTCAACTGGCTGGGTGACTTCGAGCGGAAGCTCCCCCTTGCCCGAATCAATTCCTGCCGCCTGAAACAAGGCGAGACGGGCCGCCAGGCGAACATCGAAATCCACTTTGAGATTCCGATGGTGAACCTTGATGCCCAGTTTGACGAAGTTAAATAATCCCACCACCCCTGAATACCGTGAACACCCCACTAACCCTGTTCTCCGTCCTCGCGCTCGTGGCCTCTGCTGCCACGACTGTGCAGGCCCAGCAAGCCCAGCCTCCGAAGGATATGCTGGGAGTCATGGACCCCACCGCGTCTTCCAAAAACAAGACGGTCTTCGTGAAATACACGTTGCTCATGCCCAATGATAAAACCTCCGAGCGCGTGAAGGATTCCGAGCGCAATCCCTTTGGCAAAGCCGAAGAGGAGCACAAGGACAACTTCAAAGCGAGCAATGAGGAAAACGTCATCCGGGAGCAGTTGATGAAACTGCGCGTGGTCGGCGTGATTCCAGACAGCCGTGGCACCCGCGTCATGCTCGGTGACATGGTTCTTGCTCAGGGTCAGATGGTTCCCAGCGTGATTCCTGAGCAAAGCCTTGGACTGCGCGTCAGCAAAGTCACCTCCCAAGTCATTGAGTTGGAATGGCAGGAAAAGAAGCCCACGGGTCTTCCTGCCCGCCTGCTCACCATCAACGTGGATGTGCGCCCGAAAGTCCGCTACAAGCTCGCTGGCTCCCAGAAGGAACCTGCGAACAAGCCGACGGACGACAGCACTAAGCGTATGGGCGAACAGACGGAAGCTATCCTCCCTGATGCCATTGCATCCGTGCCATCGGCTAAAGCTTCCGCTGCTCCGGCTTCAGATGCCCCGCCTACTCCCGCTGAAGCGGACCTTGAGCCCAAGACAGCCGCCAAAGAAGAAGCGAAGGTAGATGCCGCAGCTCCTCTCAAGCAGGCCCTCGCCTTCTTCGGTCAATTCATGGCACCCACGACCCAAGAGAAAAAATGAAACCGTCCCGTCTCAGTCAGGGCTTCACCGCCGCAGAGATGCTCGTCGCCACTTCCATCGTGGCGATGGTGATCGGCGCTGCCGCATTGGCCTTCCACACGATGGCCCGTGGGCAGCGGCAGAACACGGAGTCCGTCTATGTGCAGTTGCCCTCTGGCACTGTCGGCAACTTCTTCTACGATTTCACCACGGATAACATCAGCACCTATGTGGCTCCGAACTACGGCAGCGTGGCCCGTGCGGAATCGCTCCGTGAAAAGTTCATCGCTGACTGCGCCTCTGCCGTTGGCGTCTATTGCCTTTATCGGCCCTCCGGCACTTACAACTACATCCGTCAGGCCACACTTCCAACACCCACCTCCGGGACACAGATGGATACCCCGGAGGCCTTCCGGCAATACCTCATCGCGAATGTCTCCACCGCTGCCGCCAGTTTCCCCACTTCTTACCGGAACTACCTGAGCTCTCCGAACTACTCCGTCTTCGTCCTCGGCTACTCCTCCACGGCCACCACCATCCCCATCATCGCCGTCTATGACGTGGACTTCGTGCAGGCCAAGGATGCGCCGAATGGCAGCCGTGTGCTGGGCACTTACGCCGCTGTGCGCAGGTATGTGAATCTCAATCTGACGGACTACTACGACTGCCTCTACCTCACAGGAGATGCCACGGATTCCTTCTCGCCGCCCGTCGTCGCCTTTGAAAGATCGAACCGCCTGGCCGTGACAGAAACCACCGTGACCGCTGCGCAGCCCATTCCACCGGATTACTTCAAAGTAGCCGCTGAACAACCCTTCTACTTCATCTGGTGGCCTGATCCCTCCCGGAATTCTCTGAAGCTGCCGCTCCCCAACACGGCTAGCTCTCTGAATGCGACCTTCGCAGCGACGGACCCGCGCAAAGCCTACAACCACATGGCGGGCCGCTCCGCTTACATGTTCACCATTCCCATGTTCCCTTCCGGCTAGAACCCCCCGACCATGAAGCCCCCCCGGACACCATTCATCAATCAAAGAGGTGCTGCCATGCTCGTGGCACTCATGTTCATCTTTGCAGGCACCATCGCCATTGCGGGATGGATGCATCTCATGTCTGCCCGGTTGCGCCAGTCGGAAGCCATCGGCAATGAAGTGCAGCGTCACATCGTCTGGGGAAACTCAGCGGCCATCAACCAGGAATACTCCTACAACTACGCCTTCCGTGATGATGTCACCCGCAGCACCAGCACCGCTACGCTGCCCAGCAGTTGGGGCGGCGCGAACGCAGCGGGATATGGGAATCTCAAGGTCTTCCGCTCCACGCAGCGCTCCTCCAATCCCACAGACTCCTATCCCTACAACAACCTCCGCCCTTATCCCACGTTGGATAACTCCGTCTATTACGAGCGCACTTCCTCCACCTCTGACAGCTCCCAGTCAGAGCATCTCTCCATCTACAACTATCACCTGAGCTATCCCACCACCTTGCTCGGTGACCTCCTGATCATTCACAAGAAAACGAATGGCGGCGGAGCTGGGAATTACTACTTCACCCATAACATCCGCGTGGATGGCCGCACCGTGGTTTGGGATAACAGCGCGGACATCGCTGGCGTCCGCTCGACCTCCGTGGTCCATCGTTACAACGGAGCCACGACGACCACCTTGAACAATGCTGGCACTGGCAATGTCCTGCCGGATAATTATGCGGACTTCCCCGTCTGCACGGCCAGCCCCACGACAGCGGTGATTGATGGCACTCTTAATATGGTCAACAATTCCGCCTTCCCTGCGGGTTCCGTCTTTGCCATCATGCAGGCGGGCCTTTACACGACTTATTCCAGCACCACGAACAGCGGCACCACCTCCTCACCAGTGCAGGTGCTCGTGCAGAATCCGCCGACTTACACACCTCCCAGCACTTCCCCGTATAACTACAGCTACAACGCCAGTGCCTTCAATACGATCACCATCCGCCCCTTGGTTCCGGGGCAGACCACCAGCGCGCTGACCCACTGTTACATCAGCGGAGCGTTTGATCAGGTCATCATCGAAGGACAGACCAACGCCACGGATTTCGCCAACGCAGATGCCCTGCCTCCGATCATCATTTACATGGATCAGAGCACGACTCGTGACATCCGGTTCGTCGGGGAGAACAATCGTCGCCTCATCCTGGCAGTGGGAACACCGGGCGCGGCGATGACCACACTTTACATGGGCTGGAGTGGCACCACCAGCCTCGCAGGCAGCATGTTGCGCTGGCGTCTTCAGTTGATCAATGAAGGCCGCAGTCTCTACATCGCGCCCCCTTCCAGCGGCACTGCAAACGTGCTGCTTACCGGTGGCATCCGCACCAACTATTCCCTGACCTGCACTGACCCCTCCAACGCACTCCGCTTCGTTCTTCAGCGTGAAACCACGCCCATCGCCCCATCCTTTCCGACCACCACCATGGAAACCCTCATGCCCCGTGATAGCTGGTTTAAACCCTACTTCCTCGTCCGATGAAACACCTCCGTTCCAAGCAACCACGCGGTTACTCCTTCGCTGAAGTGCTCGTCGCTTCCGCCTTCATCGGCGCTGCCATCGGCGGAGCTGTGAAGATGCTGGCGACGATGAACCTGCAAGAGCGCGCCTCCAATAACTACACGTTGGCCTTGAACATGCAGGATAACGCCGCGCATCTCTGGCAGCTCGGGCTGTCACCCGCCACCACGTATTCCATTCTCCCGACGACGACCAACAACAACGATCTCGCAGACGCCCTCCTCGTCTCCAGCGGGAACGCCGTCACCTTCGGCACCGCAGGCACCGTCGTCCTCACGAACAGCATGGGCACCTTGGAAACCATCCCCTGCACACTCACGATTTTGAACCCCACCGGTGGCACGAACCAGGCCCAGACCGTGACCGTTTGCCGCCCCAGCTTCCATTGATTCCAACCCCTCCACGTCATGCTTAAAAAAGTTCTCATCACCAACATCCACACCGGCAAGTCCTCCGAGACCATCGTCGATACGGATACTCATGAAAAAGCGCTCATCGGCTCAGGCGCAGCTTCGAACGAGATCACCGTCGTGGAAGACATCGTCGGCATTGATGAGACCATTCATCGCTTGACGCTTCCGGGGGACAACCTGGAAGACCGCGTGAAGTTCTTCAACGGCCTCGCCCGCTGTCTTGAGCGGAACATCGGCATGATCAAGAGCCTCCAGCTTCAGGCGAATCGCGTCAAATCACCCACCTATCGCGGCCTCATCGCCCAGATGGTCTATGACCTCTCCATTGGTGAGAAATTCAGTGATGCCGTCAGCAAGCACCCGAAGATCTTCCCGAAGGAACTGCTCTCCCTCATCATCGCCGGTGAAGAAGCGGGTCAGCTCTCCGCCGTCTGCAAGCGGATCGGCGGGGCTCAGAAGAAGGCCGCGAAGATCATCAGCAAACTCAAGACCGGGATGATCTATCCCTCAGTCGTCGTGTGCATGGCCGTCGGCGTCGTCATCATCATGAGCTTCACCCTCGTGCCCGCGATGAAGAACCTTTACGAGTCCCTGCACGTCGCGCTGCCGATGGGAACCAAGATTCTCCTCGCTCTTTCAGATCTGCTTTTGCATCGGCCTTATCTGGTGGCCATGCCCATCGTGGGACTCTATATGTTCTTCCAAAACTGGGGGAAAATCTCAGGAACCAAGATCATGCAGACCCTCTTCATGAAGCTGCCCGTGATCGGCTCCATCGTGCGGAAATCCGCCTCTGCCGTGAGCTTCCGCACCCTGGCCATGTTGATTGACGCGAACGTGCGTCTGTCCAGCGCCTTAGAGATCACCTGCGAGGCCTCGTGGCACTGGTATTACAAGGAGTTCTTCTCACGGCTGGCCGCTCACATCAATGTAGGCCGCACTCTCCATGAAGGCTTCCTCATCGAATCTCACTGGCTCGGAGAAGACTCCCGCAGCATCTGCGGTCTGATCGAGCTCGCTTCCGAAACCGGCAGCGGCACGGAAATGCTCAATGAAATCGCAGACGACTATGAAGACGAACTCGATGGCCTAGCCAACCAGATCGACAAGATTCTGGAACCCATCACCATCGTCTTCCTCGGCATCATGGTCGGCTTCTTAGTCTATGCGATCTACGGCCCGATCTTCAACCTCGGAGATGCGATCCTACCGAAGAGCGGCAAGCATTAATTACCGCTGATAGCAAAAAAGGAGAAGACGCCACAGCGTCTTCTCCTTTTCCATGAAGCAAGCCTTCTCTACGCCATCCAGCTCAAATCAAGGCGTGGGCGTTGGAGCAGGCGTTGGAGTCGGCTTCGCAGGCGCAGAAGACGGACGTTGGATATTGCTTGCGCTCAACCAAGTGGCCAGCATCGCAGGGTCACCGTCGTAGAGATTGTGCATAATGGCGTCAAGTTGCTTCAGAATGGTCAAGCCATCCCCCAACAACTCATCAATGCTCTTCGTTGCTCCCACCTGATCTTGCAGCCCGGCTTTCTTGCTGCCGTCCGCCTCTTCAAATTTAGCGACGCGAGCGCGCAAGGATTCAATGAAATCCGCCGGATGAGCCAGCGCGATGAACTCCCCCTTGAGCGCTTCCGCAGCGTCTGCAAAGGCACGGGCGCGGGCTGCTGTTTCCGTGTCATTCGTTTCGTGGGGCATACGGAAGTTATCCATGATTTCCGGCTTGTTCTGCGCATCCGCGACGGCTGCCGCGCTGCGGTTGATCTTCTTCAGTTCCGCCAGTAAGCCATCCCGCTTCACGCTCTTGCTCGTCGCTCCGCCCCGGAAATCACCAGTGCCGGACTGTTGATCTGCCGTCTTCCGCACAAGATTGCCGATGACCGTATCCTTCTCTGTCGCAAGATCACCATCCGCCACCGTGCCGAGAGCAGCGAATAACGTCTGCGCCTTGGTTGGCAGAGTGGCCGGGGCCACCGGTTTAAAATCATCGGCATGGTTGAGGCCGAAAGTGCTGGCTCCTTTGAGGCCGTCGAAACGGGCTTGTTCACGCGCATTCATAGGTGTTTTTGATGATGAGGATGCTTTGAGGGCGGATGATGAAAATAGTTTTCACCATAGAAACCGCTTCGCGATTTATGCGCATAGTTCCGCTTTTGGCAAGCGGGCTTCAAAGCTTTCTTATGAGAAAGCAAAAAAAACGCATCTCACGAAGAAGCACGTCTGGAACGCTGTCACTATCAGGAACGTGAAAAAAGCTTCATAATATAGGTTTGAAAGCGTTCATGAACGTCACAAAATAGCTAAAGAATGTTTTTCTCATGTCCACGAAGGTTGCAGATATGCCCACTGCGCGCACTACTCTGCGATGTAGTATCGCTACTCGAAGAAAGATGAATCAGCGCTTTCGAGGCGCGTCTGTGATGAGCATGACCAATGCGGAGGGATCCATTTCTCTGCCCATAGCGGGAACTTTTTGTTGAAATAACTCCGGAATACGTTGCTTCAAATCAGCTTTCAAAGCTGCTGCATCTAAGGTGAGCGCCCCTCCCCTTAGAACATATTCTGCGAGTGCTCTAGCCGCAGCCACATATCCAGACGCGCTAGCATGGAGCAGGATCACCGCTCCCACGTTCGCTCGTGGCAAGAGTTCATTCGGTCGCACAAAAAGTTCCTGCTTTTGTTCTTCACTGATTAAACGCCCCATGCGCAGTAGGTCATCAGTCTCATTACGCCTGACCATGTTCAGCAACTCCGTCATCTTTGCCGAGTTTGGAACTTCACGCGAAAGCGCTTCAATAGAATCAACCAGTGGAACCTGAACGTTGTTGAGTTCATCTGTATAGACTTTCACTTCGAGAGCGCTGATTTTTGATTCTTTGATTCCGACAATTAACGATTGTCCAATCTGAAAGTCGCAAGCCGATGTAATCAAAATATTGCCGTAATGGTGGCCTGTTAAAACCCAATTTCGCAGTTTGACCAGATTGCCGATCATTTGTTTAGGCACCTCCTTATCAGGATCAGTCCAGTTCACTTCCACGCTGGAAACCTTCTTCAAGATCGCTTCTGTCAGGCTTGGCAAACGAGCATCCTTAAGTTCTGCGTTGCCTTTGGTGACTAGGGCTGGACAAGGAGTGACCGAGACCAAGTTGACAAAGGATGCAAGGTTTTCGGGTAGCGCCTTCTCGATGAGCTGTATGGACTCATCAAGTGTTGGAGAGGCCGCCTCGGCTGTTCCTAAAAATGCCGAGACGATGAGGAACGTGAAAAAAGACTTCATAGTATTAGGTTTGGATGTTTTCATGAAAGTCACTGAGCGCCTGAATGCTAGGTCTGAAGATCACTTTAGAGTCAAGGGCCATGAGTCGTTGAACTTGTCCACGCCAGTGCTTGTGAATGTTCCGGTCGTGTAATGCTCTTTAATGTCCACGGAGGTTACAAAAATGCGACCGCCTTCTCGGGCTGATGGCTGCCAGCCGATTTGCACGATTGAGGCATGACGGCTTTCCGAGGTTGCTCCTCTGGTCCAGTCAAAGTCATAGAGGTCTTCAACGACGCAATCCGTATCAAGTTCATCAATCAGCACCTTTTTTGGGTTAGTGGGGTCCCGCTTCAATTTGAACGTCAGTGTCCCGGAAATACCCGCCGTGCCGAAGGAATAGGTTAGATCATCATCAATGCCAGCTCCGTCCAATTGAATGGATCCACTGGCTACAGAGACCTGTATTGGGGGTGATGTCCAAGTCTGGAGAGTCGGATCATTCTCAAATGGTGCTTTCAATGTGGCTTCGTTCTTGGACCAGGTTTCATGCACGACACCGCGCATCCCTTTCGATCCCGTATAGTTCAGAGTCTTGCCTATTTTGGTGGCTGCTATTGATGTGCTTGGGAGCTTGAACTTCGTGACTTGAGTGGTTCCGGTTATTGGTGCGTAGGTCGATCCTGCGATAAGAGTCAAGTCGGTCTTGGTGATAGGGAATGATACAAGCGTGCTGCTCGTGCTGTCCATTAATGTCCCATCAGTGCTGTCGAAGTATCGGACGAAGCTCGCCGATATTGTATATCCTAAACCTTGCCCCCATTCAACATACCATTGCAAATGGAACATCTCTCTATCGTAGTCGTCTTTGCTCACCGCACGAATCCAGAACTTCTTGTCCAACGGGAAAGCGACGACTTCATCGGCATCAAGTTTGCCATTGGCGTTCTTGTCCACCCCAATGCAAATCTCGTGCCTTCCATCGTTGATGCCGTGCGCCGGTGTGAAATCGAGATGCGCCACGCCATCGCTGCCTATAGTCGCGACGTCACTTAGGATGGTGCCTGATTGGGACTTGATACCCACTAAAGTTGGAATGCCGCCACTTCCGCCGTGAGTGGAGCATTTCACATCGAGCTCTACTTTGTTTGATCCAGGCTCGACAGCTACAAACACTGTTCTCGTCAAAACGGTGGAACCTTCCTTTGCATCATCATCGTAGCCGTAATGCGCTGGCAGAGGCGTAACCCAATGTTTTGGACTTGGGGCCTTGTTCCATTTCTGGTCACGCTCAGCGACTTGAATTATGTCAACAAGCATCGCCTCATCCACCTTCGTCGTGTTCGGCTCCAGGGTGGGAGCGAGGGTGAGGGTGTCTGCGGCTCCGCCATCATCTTCTCCTTCAGCCAGGGTCAGGGTTTTGGCTTCCGTGGAGGT
>JANYJH010000259.1 GCA_025361865.1 Phragmitibacter sp. | reverse complement strand
GACGATCACGGAGCGGGTTTCAGGGGCGAGGCTGGGAAACTCCCGCAGCCAGAAGTCGCGAGTCAGTTCCAAATCGTTCGCCCTGCCCTTATCTTTAGTTTTTGCCGTCGCCACTTCCAGCAATGCAAAGCAGGCCGATTTCTTCTGCCAGTCGGGATTCTCGGCCTCCTCAGTGCTGCGGGGCGCGGACGTGATGATCCGGTAGAGGGATGGCAGGTCGATGTCGTCCAGCGCGAGCACGGCAAGGTCAATCGCATTCCTGAGAAGCTGCTTCAATGTGCGCTGCCAATAAGCGTCCTGGCCGCCGCCCTGCCCCTGCTTTCGCTCGGCAGCTTCCAGCACACTGCAAAACAAGTTCACGAGGTTTTCGGTGTGCCCTGCCCCGGTTCCTGGCCGCTTCAATTCGTAGCGCAGGAAGTTGAACCGGTGGGGTGAGTCGGGGCCGACAATGAGCAATTCTGACTCACGGCCTGCGGCCTTGGCGAAGCGCTTCCATGAGAGCACTTCGTCGTTCTTGGCAGTCAGAACCAGTCCGCCTAGATTGGACTCCATGAACGCCTTGGCGAGGGCTTGCCCACTCCCTGATGATTTGCCAGAGCCGGTCGCTCCCAAAATCTGGACGCCCTCAAAGGCATCCTTCAGGCACCAGTAGTTTTCCGCCCTGCTGGTCTTGCCGTCTGCACTCAGTTCCAGCAGCGCCTCGTCGTCGTCGGGCCAGTTTCGTTTTGCTCCTGTCGGGGCAGATGGGGGACGTTTGGCGAGGCTGAATTCATCCATGAGGGGTGGGTGCTGGGGTCACTGCAAGCTAGCCGCGCAGCCGCTCTGCGGCGAGCAAAAACCACAGCCTTAGCACTGCTAAGGAGAGATGTCTGAAGATCATATTGCTATGTTGCTAGCTTGCTAGTTTCCTAGCTCGGTAGCCTCCTTGCTAGACGGCAAACTTGCTCGAAAACTGCCTTCACAGCTTGCTAGCTCGCAACCTGACAAGGTGGCAAGTTCGCTGCCTTGCTGGCTCGCTCAATAGCTTGCTAGCAGGCAATTTTTGCCGGGTAGTCGGCGAAAATGGATTCGCGGAATCAGATGTGGTAGAATGAACCGATGCTCAGAGTTGTAGCGCACACGAGCGCGGCAGCCGCCCGCAAATACTATGCGGAAGGTCTGAAACGCGAGGACTACTACTCCGAGAAACAGGAGGTGGTAGGCAAGTGGCATGGCCGCGCTGCGGCCCTGCTGGGGCTGTCCGGGGACGTGGATCGGGAGCAGTTCGCGGCGCTGGTGGAGAACCGCAATCCGCTCACTGGGGAGAAGCTAACACCCCGCACGAAGGAAGGTCGCCGCGTCGGGTATGACCTCAATTTCCACGCGCCAAAAAGTCTCTCCGTGATTTATGCGCTGACGCAGGACAAGGATGTCTTGAAGGCGTTCCGGCAGGCGGTTTCTGACACGATGACAGAACTTGAGGCGAGGGCAGAAACGCGAGTCCGAAGGAAAGGAGCGCGGGAAAACCGCATCACTGGCAACCTGGCCTGGGCTGAATTTGTCCACTTCACTTCCCGCCCGGTCGGTGGCATTCCCGATCCGCATCTTCACGTCCACTGCTTCACCTTCAACGCCACTTTCGACCAAACGGAAGCGCGATGGAAAGCGGCGGAGTTCGGGGCCATCAAGCGCGAAGCGCATTACGCGGAAGCGGCATTTCATGCCCGCCTGACGGCAAGTTTAGTGGCTCAAGGCTACGCAATCGAGCGCCGGAAAAGCGGCTGGGAAATCAAGGGAATGCCCGCCAGCGTGATAGCGAAGTTCTCGCGGCGCACCGCTCAAATTGAGCGACTGGCCGATGAAATGGGCATCAAGGACGCCAAGGCCAAAGATGCTCTTGGGGCTGCAAGCCGGGAGGGAAAACGACACGGCATGACCTTTTCAGACCTGCTGGCCGCGTGGAGTGTCCGGCTCACGGACGACGAAAAGGTGCAAATTTCCAAGGTCTGCTATGAGCGGGGGCAGGGCGCTGCCGAAAGAGTGACAGCGGGGCAGGCCGTGGACTATGCGATTTCCAAACTGTTCGAGCGGCAATCTGTGGTGGAACGCGGCCACATCTTGGCGGCAGCACTTCGCTTCGGAGTCGGGCAAACGACACCGGAGGCGATCAAGGCTGAGTTTGAGCGGCGGCAGTTGATCGGTCGCAAGATCGGCGATGAGCATCTTTGCACTTCGGTGGATGTGTTGGCGGAAGAAATCGCCCTCCTTGCTTTTGTTCGTGCTGGCCGGAACTCGGCGATGCCGCTGGGCGGCAAGGGCAGGCTTTCATATTCTGAAAAGCTCTCCGAGGAACAGCGGGCAGCGGTCAAACATCTGCTTACCAGCCGCGATCAGGTGATGGCTATTCGCGGCGGTGCTGGCGTGGGCAAGACCACGCTCATGAAAGACGCGGTGGCCGCGATTGAGGCGCAAGGATTGAAGGTGTTCGCCTTTGCTCCCTCCGCCGTCGCTTCCCGTGAAACCCTCCGTGAAGCGGGGTTCGCGGGTGCTGATACTGTCGCGCATCTGATGCTCAACACGAAGCTGCAAAAGCAGGCTCGTGGGCAGGTCATCTGGATCGACGAGGCGGGCCTGCTCGGCACGCGGGACTTGTGGCGCATCATGGAGATCGCCGGGCCTAAAACGCGCGTCATCCTCACTGGCGACACCGCGCAGCACGCGCCGGTGGCGCGGGGTGATGCGTTTCGCATCCTGCAAAAACATGCCGGTCTTCGCGTCGCGGAAGTGACGGAGATCCGGCGGCAGGAAGTTGAGGACTACAAGAAGGCAATCGAAGCCATCAGCAAAGGCGACCTCCGAACCGGTTTCCGTCGCCTGGACAGCCTGGGAGCGTTCGTGGAAATTGCAGACGAAGCTCAGCGTCACCGTGAACTGGCGGCTGATTACATCGCCCTCGGGCGACGGGGCGAGTTTCCGCTGGTCGTCTCTCCGACCCATGCGGAGAGCGCCAAGGTCACGAACGCCATTCGTGAGGCTCGCCGGGAGGCGGGACAGCTCGGCGCGGAAAAGAAATTCCTTCAATACCAGAACTTGCAGTGGGAGGAAGCGGAGCGCCAACTTCCTGAGAACTACCGTGCCGGTCTGGTGGTGCAGTTCCATCAAAACGCCAAGGGCGTGAAGCGCGGCGAAATTTTCAAGGTGCTGGGGCAGGGCGAAAACGGCGCGCTGCAAATTCAGAATAAGGCAGGCAAAACCCGCACGCTGCCCCTCAACGAGGCCGCAAAGTTTCTGGTCTATGAAGAACGCGAGATCGCCCTGGCAAAGGGGGACCGCATTCGCATCACACGAAACGGGGAGAGCACGAACGGCAAACGCCTCAACAACGGCAACCTCTTAGCTGTGGAGAAGTTCGGCAGGAAGGGTGAGATCATCCTCAGCAACGGGGCCATTCTTCCGGCAAACCACGGCCATATCGCGCACGGCTATTGCCAGACCTCGCATTCCAGCCAGAGCCGGAGCGTCCGCGACGTGCTGGTGGCACAAAGCGCCGATTCGTTCCTTGCCAGTTCTCGTGAACAATTTTATGTGTCATGCAGCCGTGGCAAACAAACCCTCCGCATTTACACCGACAACCGCCGCGAATTGCAGCAGGCGGTCGGCAACACGTCCACCCGAATGTCCGGCGTGGAACTGGCGGAACTGACCTCGCAGGAACTTTCCAACTTCATGAACGGCGAACTGGGTGCAAAACAATGGCGGGAGGCTGTTCACAGCCGCAAAGGGCTGGACGGTGCCAAAACCTTCGTCAAGCAGCTCACCGAGCACCGGAAGGTCGAACCACGCAAAACAGGCGAGGTCATCGACTGGAAGGGCTATGTGGAGATGCGCCGGAACCTGGTTGGCGCGGACGGCAAAAGCCGCTCCAAGGGCTATCCTTCAGAACCGAGAAAGGGCAGTCAAAGCAAAGGCATCGCACGGCCCAAGATAAGCCAGCACTCGGACGCGAGGATCGCTGAACTGAAGGCGGCGCATGAAGCCAAGAAGACAGGAGCCGCTCAAGAAAAACCTCCGGCACCCAAAGCTCCTCAAGATCGCAAAGAGCGCCTCGTGAAAGCCTACGAGTCAGCGGCCAGCCATTTCAAGAAAGTGGCGGACAAGGTGCGTGGTAGGTCTGCGCAGGGAGACAAAGAGAAAGAGGTCAAGATCGGGAGGGCAAAAGTAAAACCGTTGCAGAACAGCAACGCGGACCGTGCGGCGGAGCACTCCAAAAAGGAAAAAGCAGCAAGTATTAGGAAGACCGGCGAGGGGCAGGCTAAAAACAGAACTGAAACCAAGACGAAGCAGGCCGCGCCGCGTCCCGTCGTCATCAAAAAATGAGGCACTATGGCTGACAAAATTGACGAAATTCTCAAGGCAAGACAGGCGGCTGAAAAGCCTGCCGAACTGACGCCTGATGGCGATAAGTTTTTCTCCATTCTGATCGGCGAAGGGATGCAGGAGAACTTCCTGGAATTGCAGTTCCGCAACGGGCTGCAAACCTGTTTCAGCTATACGGATTTGCTATGGTTCAACCATGACCCGGAAAGCGGCTGCATCGACCTGGAATTTGGCGGCTTCCTCATCACCATCAAAGGCCGTGGCCTGCGCACGATCTTCAACGGCGTGAAGGGCAAGCGCGTCGCCTGGGTAAAGGAAGCGGACAGCAACCTTCAGGACCACAAGGACAACGATTGCTTCATTGAAGAAATCAGCATCACTCCGCCGAAAGGGTTCACTGAGGAAGCCCCTGCCGCTGAATAAATCTCATGAACTGGCGCATACTGAAGGCGTTCCCGAAATATGCCATCGCGCTTGGCGTGGTGCTGCTTAGCACGGGATTGTTTGGCGCATGGTGGTTCTTCAAGCGCACGATGCCGCGCTGGGAGTTTGCAAAACCTGATCCCGCCGTGGTGGCAGAGATCAAAAAGAAAGCTGACGCGCTTCCCGAGAAACTGGGCTGGCTGGCTCTGGTGGGCGGTGACCTCTATGACATCAGCACAGGTGAAGTGATCTTCAAGAATTGGCTGCGGGGCATTCCGATGCGCGTGTTTTACTATCCTGAAAGCAGGCATCTCATGGTGCAAGCAGAGCGCGGCATCATGCGGTTCGGGCTGGATGGCAAACAGGATGGTGTGATGGGTGTTGAAACGCCTCCTGCGTTTACCAATGACGGCAGCCAAGCCATGTATGTGAAGGACGGTGACATCTGGATCGCGGGCATTGATTGGACCGCGTTCAAATTCATCAACGAGCGGCAGGCCACGAAATACGGCCAGTTCTACGCGCCATACTTTTCGGTCAACGTGGCGTTGGCCTCTGACAAAGCCTGCTTGGTCAATGTGCAGAGCAAGCAGCTCAGGGTGGACTTGAGCACGGGCGACTTGCAGCAAACAAACATCACCCCGCATATCAAAGCCAAGCTTCGCTCACCCGACTGCAAGGTCTTGGTGGGCGACGATGGCGAGAATTGTTTTGTCTATGACATCGACAAGCCGGAGCCCATCTTGTTTCCCAAGAATGGCGGCAAGGTGTCAGATGTGCAGTGGCTCAACAACGACAGATGCGCTTTCATCATCGGTGGCAAAACCGTCAGCGTATTCGACCGCAAAAAGAACACAGTTGAGGAGGTGGCTACGCTGCCTTTTGATTGCCAGAAGATCACAGACCCGTCCCTTGATGGCCGCTATGTGCTATGCAATAACGGGCGGGCGCTGGTGGTGGTCGATGTCGAAAAGAAGACCGCCGAGAATTTGGGCATTGAAGTCGATCATATCGGCTGGGTAAGCCATGACACGCTGATGTATGCGCGAGAAATCCCGGACATGAAACTTCGCGGCACCTGGATCAAAACCATTGGCAGTGAACCGCAGCGAGTGTTGGCCGAACCTTATCTTGTCGGCTACGACAAGTCAGCTCCGCTGGCTTTGATGCGCGAGCTTGGCGTGGTAGTCTTCGCGACTCGCAATGGGATTTTCATGATGAAGCCTGATGGCTCAGAGCTTCGCGAAGTTGCCAAGCTCAAACAGCCTGTGGGGAGAATTCAAGCGGTGGAAATGTGGGGCAAGGGGCCTCAGTAGTGAGCCAATTGCCGCCGCAGTAATCTTGTGGAGAAATCAAAACTCTGGTTTCCGAGTCAATAGGCGACGCTTTGAGGAGCCGCACCAAGGGATGGGCAGGGCGGGCACTTCCAAAAGTATTCGCAGAACAAGCGAACAGCGAGTGTCGCATCTGCTGCCCCTAACGGGGCAGTGCTTCCAGGTGAAGGTGCAATTTCCGGTCATGTGCCATATTGCAGGAAAGTGAAACGGCGCGGTGATAGCTGAGACAGTGATAAACCTTGCCCTGTGGCTTCCGGTTCTGTATTTCGATCACGGCAACGCGCCAAGCGGCGCGGGGCTTGCCTTCGATTCTGACGGCTCCGGCGTGGGGTCCGGTGACTTTGACAAGTGCGTTCATGGTGTGCAGCTTTACGGGGTGCGTTTGGTGATGATGCCGCGCACGATGGCGGCGACGGTTTCGAGCGGCTGGCGCATGGGGTCGCCAGTCCAGCCAAGGCACGCGGCGCGAATTGCGAGCTGGTTTTCCAGCTCGTCAAACTCCGCATTGCTGAGGTCTGCCGACTCGATGAGTTCGGCATCTGAGAGGGCAAGCAAGGCGCTCATGGCAGAACCTCCGGCTGAATGTTCAAGATGTAGTTGGCTGCCTTCTGCGCCTGCGATGCAGCGCGGACAATCCAGCTTTTGGCGTCCTTGCCTTTGAGGGCATCAATCCAGCTTTGCAGGTAGGCGGCGGAGTTGCTGAGTTCGTCCTCCATGATGCCGGCGTGGGCGTTCAGGAATGAAGCGCCCATTTCTGCAACCAGTTCTTCCTCGGCATAGACTTTGCGGGCGGTGTCGCCTTCGGCATCAATGCCCTTGTTCTCAAGCAGTGACTTACGGGCAAGGCGTGACTCGTGGCCTGTCGAGTGCGCCAGTTCGTGAAACAGGGTGGAATAATACGCTTCTTCACTCTCGAAGAAACCACGCTCCGGCATGTGAACGCTGTCAGTCTTGGGCCGATAGCAGGGAACCGCATTCCCGTCATGGATGGCGGGGGCGTTCGGCATCGCTGCGACGATCTCGCGGGCGCGGTCTGTCTTCTGTGTGATGGAAAGCTCGGGCAGGTTCTCGGGCTGCGGGAATTCGATGCCTTCGATCTGCGAAGCATGAAACACGGTGTAAGCCTTCAAAAAGCGGCGCGTCTCTGCCTCGTCCTCAATGGCCGGGGCATCGTCCTCATGCTTGGTGTAGGTGCCGTATTTCACGACAAGGGAACCGTGCTCCCCTTTGCGGACGTTTCCGCCAAGCTCCTTAGCCTGAATGAAGGTCAGGAAGTGAGGCGAGGTGAAGCGCAGGCTCCCAAGCAGAAAGACGTTAATGCCCTGATAGGCTCTGCCGGTGGAGAAGTTGCGGGGAAATCCGACCTTCGAGAAGTATGGCGATTTCCAAGGCACAACGCCTTGTTCAAGTTGGGTGATGATGCGGTCTGTGACCTGTTCGTAGATGTCTGGTTTCATGTATGTTTCCTCCTGTTGCGGGTTTGCGCAAAGCACTCGGGCGCGCGCAAAACATGATGACCAAACCGCCGTAGGACGGGCGGCAGTCACAGGGAGGCTCCGCCAGAGGGGCATCCCCAAAGTCCCGCAGCGAGGCACGAGAGAGGACAATTTGGGGAGACTGGTGGATGCCCTTGACGGCACGAACGTCCGGGAGGCATCAGAGCCGACAAGTGAGGCACAAGCGGTCGGCGTCACTGGCTGCTCTTAGCAGCACTCATCTGCACGGAAGGATGTGCCTTGCGTTAGCGGAGGGCGAAGCCGGTAGCGTCGCAAGGCAGCGTCCTTTGGTGATCCTGGAAGCGGTGTGCAGTGCCGTGGTTCGGGGCAGCCGCGCCCTTGCCTCGTCAAGGCTCGGCTAGAAGGCTGGCCCGAATGGCGGCACATGGCCGGAGCGAGGGCGTTACGGGAAGCGTCCCGTTAGAATGGGTAGCGCTGCACGCAGTAGGCGCGAGGGAAAGGCTTTTCCCGGCAAGTAAAAAATGTGAAGCTGAACTGCTACTCCACATGCCTGAATTACGTCACAGAGAATTTTAGCCAGATCTCACTCACAGTCGTGCCAGGAGTGAAATATCTCGATGGGTGTGGCCACATCACCGTTCTTCCATGGAAATAGACGGTGGTGGACCGTGCGATGCAATTTGTCCGTCTGTGAATTGAAAGTCGAGTGCTCCAAGGCTTCAACAGTTGCCGCACTACCGAGCTGCCGGTGCCGCGTGGCATCCGCCAATATGGGTGGCAAGTCTCGGGCGATGGTGTGACCACCACGCACATAGCCGATCATGAATGCCTCCTCCATCGCCCAGGCATAATCGCCGATGATGAATCGCTCAATGCCTGTGCAATCCTTGCCCACCGCACAATAGTGGTCCTTCAGCTTGTGCTTTTGATCGACAGGCTTGCACTCGGCGAAGACTGCATCCTGGCACTGATCCCAATCCACTCGATGCTCCCGGCGGAGCTTGAAAACCAAATCAGGCTTCTTGCTAATTTTGACACCATCAAAGTTCACCACTTCGCTGCCGCGTGAGACGGACCGAAAGAAATGATGATCGAAGCCATCCACCTCGCCCTTGTTCCAGACCCGATTTTCCAGCGTGTTCTCCAGTCTCTCGGTGATCTGATTCTCACCCGCTGTGGTCAAAGCATAGCCATCCGAGCGAATCATCTCGAAAGCTCGTGACACCGCCTGATGAACCGCGAAAGCCAGGCGCAGGCCGATTCGATCATGCGGCACCCTATAACGCGGCGGTGGCCTGGAAAACACGAGAGGCATCATGGACGGTTCGGCAGGGGAAAGTTTTTGTCCAAATGCTCCCCGGCCAAATGAAGTGCGCAAAGCCGCGCGCGACTGCGAGTCCAGAAGCGGCGCTGATTAAGCAGCCCCATCACGAGACCACCATTAGGCACTGGCATGAGCACTCTGCTTGCCGAGGTTTCAGAAGCGACGCGCATCAGCTTCGCAATGAAGGCAGGCGGCGGTGTGAACTCATCGCCTTCAAGCAACACAGTCACGAACCGCCACGGAGGATTCCATTCGCCGTTTTTGTGATCCACCGCTTGCACTCGCACCTTCTGTTTCACGATCTTGAACAAGGGCTGCAAGGTGCGCTCAAGGCAGGAAGCAAAGGAAGAGAGTTCTTGAGTTGTCGGAGGTGCCGCTGCTGGCTGACGAGTGGACCGATACGGTCCATTGAATTCCACCGTCTCATCTACAACCTCCGCTTCTGCGGTCGTCAGGCCAAACATCCGGCAGATGAACGTATCCACTCTCTTCCAATCTAAGGACCGGTTTTCATCAATGCAGTTGGCGAGCTCCATGGCCTCTTTGCGGTCTTCGTCCGACAACATCTCCAAGTTCGGAAAGGGAAACTCATCCACATCATCTTTGTAGATTGTTCGTCTGCCCGCGCCGATTCGCGGGCTGCGCATGTAACTGAAGTGGCGGAACAAATTGCTATGCAGAATTAAGTGCAGCAATGCGATGAGGATTTCTGCATCTTTATGTTCCGCAGCAGAATATCCGTAAAAGCTCTTCGTGAAGCAGGTGTTCAGCTTCACGCGATATGATTTGGACGTGCTCCGTCCTTCTCCAGGTGTCTCGGGCACGATCAACAATGGCCCCGCATAAGTTTTCTCACCGCATGTCTGGTAGGGCGCAAGGTCGCCATACTGGTCTTCAAAAGTCACTTTTTTCTTTAGCGGGGCCAGCTCCAGAGTGTCTTCGGGTGGAGAAAACATAGGGAGTTTCAAGAGCCATGCCGGTGCCTTCTGTTTTCGTCTTGGCTGGAGACTAACACCTTTGTGAGTGACCAAATTGCCCTGCCAGAAAGCACCGATAGTCTGGTGCTTCTGTGCCTTTGCCAGCTTGTCCATGACCTCGACATCGAGAGAAGTTCCGACACTCAGTGCTTTGAACAACCAACCACGCTGAATCACAGAGCGGACGGTCAGCGGATATGCAGCCTGATAATCCAGCCTGAACTCGCCTTTCTGGCAAAATTTGTCTTCCCGCACCGGCGTGAGAAAATGAAATTCCGATCCCTCCGGTGGAGCTTCGTTGCGAGCCCAAAGTAGCAGCCACGGCATGTCCATGTTTGACCACACTTTGGTTTTCTCCAAGTCAGAGCCATTTAGAATGCCCGTGACAGTGACAGCCCGGAAAAGAGCATCGCGCGCATGTTTGCCGACATCGCTTTGCGTGAGGATAAGCCGCGCATCCAATGCTAGGGCGGCCACGCCTCCCTCTTTCAACCACTCCATCGCACGCCAAATAAACGGCAAATCAGGAACTCCTTCGGGGTTGTGATAGCCCTTGGCTACCTGAGCCAGCTTTCTCGATTGAAGCACCCGGCGGCCGATTTGAGTGAACTGCCAGTTCAGAAGTTTCAGTCTTTCTTTGTCGGCCGCCTTCACTTGCTCCTTTTCACCCTTCGGTTTTAACCGCGTCCACGGCGGATTGCCGATCACGGCATCAAACTGACCGTCAAAGGATTTGTCCACATCATCCCCCAGACTGCCCAGCACAAAGCCGCGCTTGCGCTCGGCGCTGTCCTTGGGTGCAAAGTTGAAGAGCACAAGGTTCTTGAGAGCAGCAGGTGCATGCAACTCGGACAAGGGCTTGGTGATCTCATTCAGTTCGATGGCGGTGACGTAGAGGCCGAGAGCAGCGAGACGCAGGGCTGATTCACTGACATCGAAACCGCAGAGCTGCTTGTAGAGCACTTCGTGGATGACGGCCTTGCCGGGGCGCTTCGCATCATTGCCTTTCTCTTTGCGATCCTTCTCCCACCGACGACGCACGATCTCACGGAAGGCCAGCACGAGGAACACGCCCGCTCCACACGCGGGATCGAGCACCTTAGCACGATGCGGCTCAGCCAGGCCAGCCAATGCCTGATCCACTAGCAGCTTCGCCAGATTCTTCGGCGTGTAATGCACGCTGTCCGTGCGAGCAGCGTCCGAGTCCCACTGATGGCTAAAAGATTCATATACCTGGCTGAGCACGCCCACAGGTATGTGGCGAAAGTTCAAATCTGTCCAGTCCACCGCTCCAGGCAACATCATCTGCACATGCGTCTTCGAGACGGCTTCGTATCCTTTCAGAATCACTTCCAAGTGGAGAAACACCGAGCCTTCCGTCAGCTTGTCCGCGTCTTGATACGCTTGGAGATAAAGCCGCTTCCGTTCGCGTGTCGGTGTTTCCTTTGTGATCTCCTCCACCAGTGGCAACAAGTCGCCATTGAACGTCTCATCCAGCCAGACGGAAATCTGCGCCGCACGTTCCGCCGATGAGAAAACCCCCTGAAGCCCTCCGCTGCGTAGCGAGGCGGGCAGATCATTGACATCAATGATGCGGCGATCCATAAGAAAGCGGAAAAACAACGCTCTGCCCGTCATGGATAGAACCGTCAGCCCCTCCAATGGCCCCTCACCTTCCTCGCCC
>JANYJH010000249.1 GCA_025361865.1 Phragmitibacter sp. | reverse complement strand
TCCTCTTCTCCGATGACATCCTCGGCGACTACGACGAGCGCCCACCGCGTCACGCCAAGGCTTATCGAAACTTCGCTGATGAACATCGCCGCTTGCAACAGGAACGGATCGCCGCGTTCAAGGAATACGCCGCCGATGTTCAAGAAGGCCGCTTCCCCGAGCGCAGTCATCTGGTGGAGATGGAGGCGTCGTTACTGGACGAAGTGGTGCAAGAGATCGGCAGAGGCTTGTCGTAAGAGCCCACGCGACCTAGTCACTCAGCCCGTTTCAGCAGGATCGTCCCACCTCCTGGAAGTTCGTCATATTGCACGGCACCTTCATGCACTGCGACGGTGATTGAGTTCGCGCCTTGCGTCACGATGCAGTTCTTCCAGTCGGCAGGAACTTTGGTCGAGAGCGTCAGAGGCAGGTCGTAGAGCGCGGGATCGGCTTTGCAGGTGAGTTCCAGACTGATGCTGTCCTTGTCGGCTTTCAGGGTTTTGATCTCGGCGCTGCTGCGCTCGGTGACATACTGATGCCAGGAGACGACATCGGTGACCCAGACCTGATCTTTGACGGCTTCGAGTTTGTCGAGCAGCGCTGTGAACCATTCAACTGGGGTCACGAGCCAGTCGCCGCCCACGCCGTGGAAGACGAGCTGGCGCATCTCACCCTTGGCGATGGCGGCATCCACGACGGCAATGGTTTCCGCAGCGGATTTGTAGTTGATCGGTGGGCCCGCGAAGGGTGGGCGATCCACGAGATGGTGTTTTTCCAAGGCGACGCGCTGCTCCTCTGGGGTGACTTTCCAGGGGACGCCGCCCGGTTTGCCGAAGCCCAGTAGATGAGGTTGTTTGCGCTCGGGATGCAAGGCATCAAGGACCTCATTGCACTTCGCCAGTTCCGGCTCCATTTCCTCGGCATTGTTCACGCCCTTGTGAGTGAAGGTGTGGTTGGCGACGACGACATAGGGGCTCTTGGCAGCAGCTTCCCAGCGCCGTTTCAAGGCGGCATAGAGGCCGTTGCCCGTGACGAGGTAGAAGTTGCCGATGATCTTCCGCTTCTCCAATTCAGGAACGACGTTCTGCAACTGGCTAGGCGCGCTATCATCAAAACCGAGCATGAACGCGGCCTTCTTCCCGTCCTTCCATTTGAGAATCTGTGTGCCCTCATTGGCACTGGCTGCGGGCTCTGCGGCCCGCAAAGGCTGTGTCGAGAACAGGCCGAGGCTCAGGACAGTCAGTGCGAGGCTCGAAGCTGCTGAGGGAAGGGAGGTGCGTGTGAACTTCATGGCACAGGTCTATCAGATTCCCAATGGAATCTCAAGTCAGGACAAATGGGTGGGGCTCATCCAGTTGATAAGCTTTTGAGCCTTTGTGAGAAGGGCCACATCCGGCGTCTGCGGCTCCAGGCCTGATCGGGCCTGGGTAAACTGGTCGGGCTGGCGAGATTCGAACTCACGACCTCTTGCACCCCATGCAAGCGTTCTACCAGGCTGAACTACAGCCCGCGATCCAGTTTGGCGAGTTGGGAGTGTGCTTGGTCTGTGGGGGAATTCAAGTGCGAGATTGCATTTTGTCGCAAGCCGAACGGTGGAGGGAGATGGGGCGCTGATGGTCCGAGGGCTTGGCGCTTGTAGCAGCCGACGTGAGGAGGCTCAAACTAAAGACAGAGAATGCTCAATGGGTGAGAAGAGAATCAAGCCCACCTTGTTCGTGCCGCTGGCCGCACGAACAAGTAACGGCGGTCTCACTTCTCGCTTTGAATGTCCTTAGATGAACTTCAGAGCCTCCTCACGTCGGCTGCTACGTCAAGCAAAGGGCTTCGCCTAAGCGCTCAGCTATTTGTGGAGACGGCATCAGGCCCATGCCGATCATTCTGAATATTCCATTCACTGCAATGAGTGAAAGCCGGCCCTTGTTGATGTGCAAATGAACTCATTTCATCTTGCGATTGAGTCGGTTGGCCCCATCTTCCGCCCCTCGCAAATTCATGTCTTCGAAGATTAAAGTCGCAGTGGTTGGTGCCAGTGGTTACTCCGGTCGGGAGTTGCTGCGTTTGTTGTTGTTACATCCAAACGCTGATCTGGTGTGTGTCACGTCGCGTGCGGCGGCGGGCAAGCCTTTGACGACAGAGTTTCCACGCTTTCGTGGCGTGGCTGCGGCGGACGCTTTGACGTTCATCACGCCAGACATCGACAAGATCGTGAGCAGTGGAGCTGAGGTGGCGATTCTGGCTCTGCCTCATGGCGTGGCGCATGAGTTCGCGGCGGCGTTGCTGGAGGCAGGCTTGCGGGTGATTGATTTGAGTGCTGATTTCAGACTGCGGGATGCCGCAGTCTATGCGGAGTATTACGGCCATGTGCATCCTTCGCCGAAGCTTCTGGATGAAGCGGTGTATGCGCTGCCGGAGATCAAGGGCGATGTCATCAAAGGCGCGCGTTTGATCGCCTGCCCCGGCTGTTATCCGACGAGCGTTCTGGTGCCCTTGGTGCCGCTGTTGCGGGAGGGTTTGCTCACGGAAGATGCCATCTCGGTTTCCAGCATGAG
>JANYJH010000229.1 GCA_025361865.1 Phragmitibacter sp. | reverse complement strand
CCGGACCCCGACCCACCCATGACCCGCACCCCGGCAGGGGTGCCAGCCGATAGATCTGGCACCCCTGCCGGGGTGCGATGGTCTTGGGACGCTGTATCCGGTGGTGTCGCTACGCTCAACCACCGGCTACAGGCTGAAATGCCTTCGGCATGAAGAAGGTGTTCGGCTGGTTCAACGTCGTCTTGAACATCAATCCGGGCTGAAATGCCTCCGGCATGAAGAAGGTGTTCGGCTGGTTCAACGTCGTCTTGAACATCAATCCGGGCTGAAATGCCTCCGGCATAAAGAAGGTGTTCGGCCACGTTCATCCTCCAACAGAAGATGAGCGAGTCTGGAATGCTTCTGGCATGTTGAGGGTCTCGCGTTTTTTCTCCCGCGTAGCACTCCGGTGGGATGAGGCGGGCTCTGATTCCCTCATGCCATCCCGTAGGGATCCCAGCCTGTAGCCGGTGGTTGAGCGTAGCGACACCACCGGACCCCGACCCACCCACGACCCGCACCCCGGCAGGGGTGCCAGCCAGCTTCAATCGAGATACCGAGGATCGTAGGCGACCCCGCTTTTCTCTAAAATACCGATCAATTCTTCCCGGAAGGTTTTCCTGCGATGATGTTCTTCCTGGCCCGCGATGTAGGCGCGCACGGACTCCCGCACCGAGGCGCTGACGGTGAAGGCCGCATAGCCTTCCTGCCACCGGAACGATTTCAAACCGATCTGCTCGGAGACCCAGATGGAGGAGGATTTTTTTAAATCCCGCATGAAATCTGACAGGCAATGGGTGGGTTTTAATCCCACTAGGAGATGAACATGATCCGCCACACCTCCGACACCCTGCGGTGCACCGCCCAGCCCGGCAACGACTCCGCCGAGATATTCGTGGAGCCGATCGCGCCAGGAGGAATCGATCATGGCCTCGCGGTTTTTCGTTGAGAAGATGAGGTGGTAGAGAAGCTGGGTGTGCGTGGAGGCCATAGAGGGAATGAACTGGCACCCCTGCCGGGGTGCAATGGACTTTTGACATCCTATCCGGTGGTGTCGCTTCGCTCAACCACCGGCTACAAGCTGGAATGCCTCCGGCATGTTGATGGTTCTCCGCATGTTGATGGCTCTCGGCGTGTTGATGGCCTTCGGCATGTTGAAGGTTCTCCGCGTGTTGATGGCCCTCCGCATGTTGATGGCCTCCGGCGTATTGAAGGTTCTCCGCGTGTTGATGGCCTCCGGCGTATTGAAGGTTCTCCGCATGATGAAGGCCTCCGGCGTATTGAAGGTTCTCCGCATGTTGATGGTTCTCGGTATGTTGATGGCCTGGCACTGCCATAACTGGTTGCGGAAATGTTATCCAACGAGTGCTGACTGGAAGGCTTCTGGCTTGGTTCGTGATCTGGGGCGTGAGGGTCTGACTAATCATGGGATGCCGGTGGTTAGAGCAGCTTGCGAATGTTACCCAGGACCTCCGCACTTTCGGCGTCCAGCGCGGCAATCTCGTCCATGATGTCCTCGGGGCTGCGATGAACCACGGCTTCGCCACCCTTCGGGTTCTTCACGGAGAGGTCGTAGGTCTTCAGGTCGATGTCCGCTGCGTCCACGCTCCAGCTCTTCGGGGAGTCGGCCTTGGTCTGCTGCAACGCGATGAACTCGGCGAGGTCGGCGTCGTTAAGCGGGTTGGTCTTGCCCATGTTGCGGCCGGGATCGAGTTGGTAGAACCAGATCTTCCGCGTCTTCATGCCTTTCTCAAAGAAGAGGACGACGGTCTTCACGCCCGCGCCTTGGAAGGTGCCGCCGGGGCAGTCGAGCACCGTGTGCAGGTTGCATTCTTCAAGGAGCTTCTTCCGCAGGCTGACGGAGGCGTTGTCAGTATTGGACAGGAAGGTGTTCTTGATGACGATGGCGGCGCGGCCCCCGGCCTTGAGCATCCTGATGAAGTGCTGAAGAAAGAGGAAGGCGGTCTCGCCCGTCCGGATGGGGAAGTTCTGCTGGACCTCCGGGCGCTCTTTCCCGCCGAAGGGTGGATTGCCAAGGGCGACATCGTATTGATCCTTCGCCTGCACATCCGCGAGGTT
The DNA here is from genome assembly GCA_025361865.1 of Phragmitibacter sp. Lineage (GTDB taxonomy): Bacteria > Verrucomicrobiota > Verrucomicrobiia > Verrucomicrobiales > Verrucomicrobiaceae > JANYJH01. The sequence continues at coordinate 2,547 of JANYJH010000229.1, read as the reverse complement.
TTCAGCGAGCGTATTGGTGTGGATGATGTTCGGCGCTTCAATGCCGTGCAGGATCATGTTCATGATCGCGATGACATAGGCGAGGGACTTCTTCTCCTTCCCGTAAAAGGTGCGTTCCTGAAGCGTGCGATCCTGGGCGGTGGTGCGCTGCGGATGGGTCTTCTTCAGGTAATCAAAGGCCTCGCAAAGAAAGCCCGCAGAGCCCAGCGCAGCATCATAGAGGGTTTCACCAAGCTTCGGCTGAACGACCTGAACCATGGCGCGGATGAGCGGGCGCGGGGTGTAGTATTCCCCGCCGTTCCGTCCGGCGTTACCCATGTTTTTGATCTTCGCTTCGTAGAGGTGGGACAGCTCGTGCTTCTCCGTCTGGGAGAGGAAGCGCAGCCCGTCGATGGGCTCAATGACATCCCGTAGATTGTAGCCGCTCTGGATGCGGTTTTTGATTTCGCCGAAGATCTCGCCGATCTTGTATTCGATGGTGTTCGGCCCGGTGGCCTTGGCCTTGAAGCCTTGCAGGTAGGGGAAGAGCTTCCCGTTCACGAACTGCAACAGGTCATCGCCCGTCATAGCGGTGTTATGATCCAGCATCCCGTCCTTCCCCTTCGGCGCAGCCCACGCTTCCCAGCGATACGGTGCCTCGATGATGGGGGTGTATTTCTTGCCATCAAGCTGAGCTTCCAGCGCCTTGTCCTGCTCCAGGGCATCGAGGTATTTCAGGAAGAGGAGCCACGAAGTCTGCTCCGTGTAGTCGAGCTCACTGGAGCATCCGGCGTCCTTGTGAAGAACGTCGTCGATGTTTTTGAAGGCTTGTTCAAACATGTTGGGAGCACGCATGAGAGCGGACATCCCAAGTGGGGCAAGTGTTCTTTATGACGAAGCTCAAACCTTCTCCACCCGCACTGCGCAATGCTTGTAGCTCGGTTGGCGGCTGTAAGGGTCCACCACTCCGTTCGTGAGCTGGTTCACGGTTTTGTCATGCATGGGCAGAAAGACCTGCCCCGGCTGAACAGTGGAAGAGACCTTGGCTTTGGCTTCAATGCTGGCACGGCGTGAGGTGACGAGGACTGGTGTGCCATCGCTGATGCCAAGAAGCTGCGCATCAGTAGGATGAATCTCCAGTCCTAAGAAGGCGGAATAAAGCTTCCGCAAGATGGCAGACTTCCCCGTGCGCGTCTCCGTATGCCATTGCGCAGAGCTTCCCCGACCTGTCAAAAGCACGAGCGGGAACGCTTTGTCCGGCAGCTCTGGCGGGGCGAGCGGCTTCTCAAAAACAAAGCGCGCCCTGCCATCCGCCGTGAAGAACTTTCCGTCTTCAAACAGGCGACGCTGCTGGTGAAAGGCGGAAGCAGCTTCAGAAACTTCATCCTTCATCCTTCCGCGTTCGCTTCGCGGCTTCGCAGCAGCCTTTGCTTTAAGCGGCCATTGCACGCCACCGCACTCCTCCAGCATCGCATAGTCTTCGATGCCTGTGATCTCACACGGCTGGCCTTGGGAGACCTTCTTCATCAACTGGAACACCGCCTCCGGTGACGACCATGCTTTGAACATGTCCCCACATCCCCAATACTCTGCGACTAAGCGGAAGATGTGGAAGTCCGCCAAGGCTTGGCCGGGGGCACGGCTGACTTTGCGGGACAAGCCGTAGCGGCGCTCACTATTGATGAACGTTCCTTCCTTCTCTCCCCAGCCGCCTGCGGGCAGGAGCAGATGAGCCAGTTGCGCCGTCTCGGTGGTGGAATACATGTCTTGAACCACGAAGAAATCGAGCTTCGCGATGGCCCGCTTAAAAGCATTTTGATTAATCCAAGAATGCGCTCCATTAGTGGCGATCATCCAGAGACCTTTGATCTTTCCCTCTTCGATGCCTTGTATGATCTGGTCATAAGCGAGGCTGGGCCGATCAGGAATGCTCTCCAAAGGGAAGTCCAAAGCGGCGGCGACTTTCTGCCGGTGCTCCAACTTCGTGAAGTCATGCCCGCCGATGAGGTTGGTCGTGTTCGAGAACAAACGCGAGCCCATCGCGTTGCATTGTCCAGTGATGGAATTTGCGCCCGTGCCAGGCCGTCCGATGTTGCCCGTCATCAGCGCGATGTTGATCACGGCCTGAGCCGTGCGCGTGGCTTCGTGCCCCTGATTCACGCCCATCGTCCACCAGAAGGAGACTCGTTTCCCGTTCGCCACCGTTTTGGCGAAGCGCTCAAATTGCTCCGCGCTCAGACCGAGTGATGTCAGGTTCGACTCCGGTGCGTAGTCTTGCACAAAGGTCGAGAACTCCGCAAAGCCCGTCGTGTGAGCGGTGATATAATCAGCGTTCACAAAGCCTTCACGAATGAGCCAATGCGCGAGGCAGTAGAACAGTAGCAGGTCAGTCTTCGGCAGGATACCGAGATGCTGCGTGGCCACCATCGCGGTCTCCGTTTTGCGCGGATCAATGACGATGATCTCCGGTGAATGCAGGTTCCGCTCCACGCGCTGCCACATGATGTGCTGGTCTTCATCGGTGCGAACCCTTGCATCGCCCATCCCATCATGTGGCAGCGCGTGGAG
>JANYJH010000213.1 GCA_025361865.1 Phragmitibacter sp. | reverse complement strand
CCGAGTTCGGCGCGGAGAGCGTGGAGATGCAGGAGAAGCGCGCGCAATCGCTATGGCTCTTGATTTGGAGGCGGATTACTTGATCATCGACGAAGCCTCAGGACGGAGTGTGGCTCGTAAGATGGGTCTATCTGTAGTTGGAACAGGGGGTATTCTACTTGAAGCAAAATTAAGAGGATTGCTGCCTTCGTTGCGCACGGAATTAGATAAGCTCGGGCAAATGGGATTTCGGTTAGGAAACGACGTGGTAAAGCATCTCCTTCAAAGCGCCAATGAATGGCCTTGAAGCCGTTCACGCTGCTTGCGCACCGCCCATTCCCGCGTAAGACTCTCCGCCCTTATGCATTCCTTCCGCTACGTCCAAGGCCGTCTGAACTGTGAAAGCGTCGATCTCGAAGCGCTCGCAGAGAAGCACGGCACGCCACTCTACGTTTACAGCAAAGAGACGATCACGGATCATTTCAAGCGCTTGGATCATGGCATGGAGCGTCTGGATCACCTCGTCTGCTATGCGGTGAAGGCGAACTCGAATCTGGCCATTCTGCAAACCATTGCGGAACTCGGTGGTGGGTTCGACATCGTGAGCGGTGGCGAATTATTCCGCGTTCTCAAGGCGGGCGGCCAGGCTGGCAAATGCACCTTCGCGGGCGTCGGCAAGACTCGTGGCGAGATCGAGTATGCGCTTCAGCAGGGCATCTACTGTTTCAATGCAGAGTCTGAAGCGGAGTTGCGTCTGATTGATCAAGTCGCGGGCGATCTCGGTAAAAAAGCTCCCGTGGCCATGCGAGTGAACCCGAATGTGGACGCGAAGACCCACAAGTATATCTCCACGGGCAAGAGCGAGAACAAGTTCGGCGTGGACTTTGATCGTGTTCTGGATGCTTACGCAGCCATCGCGAAGGATTGTCCGAATCTGGAGATTCGTGGCTTGCAGATGCACATTGGCTCGCAGTTGACCAGCATTGATCCGTTTGTGGAAGCAGCGAAGAAGGTCACGCCTCTGGTGGAAGCCTTGAAGGAGCGCCATAACATCCAGTTCTTCAGCATCGGCGGGGGTATCGGCATCGTTTACCGCGAGAGCCTAGACAGCGGCGACCAGTCCTGGTGGGGCGGCAAATCAGACGAGGAACGCCCCTTGACCATCGGCACTTATGCGAACGCCTTGGTGCCCATTCTTGAACCGCTCAAACTGCGTATCCTTATGGAGCCGGGTCGCTTCATGGTGGGCAATGCCGGCGCGCTGATCTCAAAGGTGCTCTACATTAAGCAGGGCAATGCGAAGAAATTCGTCATCGTGGATGCAGGCATGAACGATCTTATCCGCCCCGTGCTCTATGAAGGTTGGCATCAAATCACGCCTTTGCAGAAAAGTGAAGCAAAGCCCGAGTTGGTAGATGTCGTCGGCCCCATCTGTGAGTCGGGAGACTTCATCGCCCAAGACCGCGAGCTGACCCCCGTGGTCGCTGGAGATACGCTGGCCATCTTGAGTGCGGGTGCTTATGGCTTCACGATGGCCTCCAACTACAATACCCGACCCATGCCTGCGGAAGTGCTGGTGGATGGGAAAGACGCTCATCTCATCCGCGAACGGCAGACGTTGGATGATCTCATCAAGGGCGAACATCTTGTTGGAGAGAGTGCGGAAGAAGCGTAATCTACAAAGTTATGAACTCCCCCCTTCATCCTAAATCGGCCATAGCTTTGATGACGCTGGTGCTCAGTGTCTTCCTGTCATTGACTCCGCAAGCCCACGCCCAGCAGCGTGAATACGTCATCGCCAGTGGTGGCCCGGCCTTGCGTCAGTGGGAGAACTACCGGCGGAATGGGGAGCAGCATGACCGCTGGTGGGGGAACTTCATCCGCCCTGCGCGGATGCGCTTCGAGCAGATTCTGAAACAAGACCCGACTGCCATGATCACTTGGCTGGTCTATAAGAATTCCTTTGATCGTCGCAGTGTGGAGGACAAGCGTTCGCTGACGGAGCTGATCACTTCGGTGCGGGATAAATTTCATGTCCGCCTCGTCTGGATCGCCAGCGGCACGGATGTCATTTCCTATCTGAACAATGGCCAGCCGCGCTCCCGAGTGAAGGTGTGCGACTTTGAATACTTCGGCCACAGCAACAAATACTGCTTCATGTTCGATTACAGCAATGAAATCTACGGCACGTCCAAAGGCTACCTGCATGAGAAGGAACTCACGAATCTTCACGGCAA
>JANYJH010000116.1 GCA_025361865.1 Phragmitibacter sp. | reverse complement strand
AGATAGCGGCTTTCAGGACAGTGGGACATCACGGGATGATCCGGTCCAGCCCCGGTGCGATCAAGGATCTGAAGCTTCCGTCCATTGCGATGAGCCACGCCAATGACGATCTCTTCAAACTCTTCCACGGGCATCAGACCGGAGCAGGAACAGGTGAGGAACAGGCCGCCCTTGGCCACGAGGGACAGGGCGAGCTTGTTCATATCATGATACTTCGCGCGGCCTTCCTCATGGCCTTCGCGTGAGTGAATGAGTTTCGGCGGATCGAGAACTACCGCGCCCCAAGTCTCCGCGTTGCGCTGCATCTGACGCATCCAGGTGAAGCCGTCAGCATGGATGAAATTGATGCGCGCCTCATTGAGGTTAGCGTTGCGCTTGGCCTGCTCGATGGCCTTTTCATCGAGGTCCACCGCCGTCACATCTTCACAGCCGCCGAGCTTCTTTGCAGCAACGGAGAAGCCGCCCGTGTAGCAGCACACATCCAGCACGCGCTGGTCCTTGGCCCAATGACCGAACTTCGCGCGGTTATCGCGTTGATCGCAGAAGAAGCCGGTCTTGTGGCCGCTCTCGAAGTTCACGGCAAAGCGCATCCCGTTCTCGCGGACACGCACTTCCTTGATCTCGTCGGCGAGTTCAGGGAAGGCATTGATCTGGTGAGGCAGCAGCGATTCCGCACGCATGGCGGATTCGTCGAAGCGGATGACCTGACGTTTGGTGCCGAGCAGTTCATGGAGCAGCGGCAGCCACTCGCCCACGCGGAGATGGGCGGCGGCATTGGTGGTGTCGATGCTCAGCACGTCATCATACTTGTCCACGACCAGACCGGGGATGCCATCGCCGTCAGCGTGGATCACGCGGAAGGCATTGGTTTGCGCATCGAGCCCCAGCATGTTCAGGCGCATCTCAGCTGCCACACGGATGGCCTTGGCAAAGTGGTCTTCCGCGAGCGGCTCCGGTCCATGCTGAAAGAGGCGCAACGGAATGCGCGCGTAGGGATTGAACATCCCGTGGCCGAAGGGGCGTCCTTCCTTGTCGTAAACCGTCACCACATCCCCTGAGCGGGCATCCTCAGAAGCCGCCGCGATCATGTTTGGAAAAACGTTCGGATGGAACGTGTAGTATTTGATCTGCACCCAGGGCTTGGGCCAGGACTCACTGCCTGCTGGAGCAGGGCGTGGACGGGGGGCTTGGCGGAGAGGCTGGCGGTAGCGTGGGTCAGGCATGGGCGGCAGAGTCTATAAACCCTGATGCCGTCTATGCAAATGCCAGCCGCAGGATCAGCGACGACGACTCATTCAAATTCGCGTCCGATCTCGAACGTGATGCGTCCATCCGCTAACTGACGAATGTTCGTGATGGACACCGAGGCACCGCCTGCCAGTTGGGCTCGACTTGAGGGCTGCGTGTAGGGCGTGAAGGCGCTGTTGGATTTGCTCGGGAACGGGACGGCGTTCACATGCACCCGTGGTCCTGAGGGCCCGGAAATGCCGTGGGATTCTTCGAGGATCGGTCGATTCGCCACGACGCGCCAGATGAGCAGGCCTTCTGCTAGAAGACCTGTATCGAACCCCTTTTTACGGCGGTTCTCCAAGAGGAAATACTCACTGCCATCAGCGCGCACCAGCACCTTGTAGCACTCGTGGTCAGAGCCTTCGATGGGACTGAGGATGAGCTTCTGCTTAACGCTCGGATCAATCACCGCAGGCGTGAGCCAGCCGAGCTGTTCCTTACTCCAGGCGCAGAAATGCTGAGGCTGGCCGTTGTTGTTGTGATTTGACATGATGCACCAACGTCCTGCGCCTTCAGAGCCGGGATTCTCAGGCCTTGCATAGAGATCAGGCAGGCCGAGAACGTGACCGTTTTCATGGCAGATCACGCTGATGTTCGCCATGTTCTTCCCGCCTTCCGCGACGATGACATAGGGCCAGACTTTACCATCAATGTTAACGCTTGAGCGGTGTGGCCAAAGCAGACTGCCACGGTTAGCATTGGGGAATCGAGGGCCTGCGTAGATGATTTCCAACGCGTCGTAATCCTTCAGCGCATCAGCGCCGTCGCGTGCTTTGAGAGCGCTCACGACTTCATCAAAAAGCGCGTTGCGATTTTTTCCGAGGCGGCCTTGATTGAACTCTTCACGGTTCTTTTTCGAAGCGACCCAGTCAAAGATTTTGCCCTCGACGCGGAACTTGCCGCAGGAGGCTTCGTGGTAGTAATCCGCAACGCTTCCATAGGTTTTCTGCCCGGTGGCATTGGTCGTGTGATAGGTGTCGCGGCTGAAGAAAAGGTTCTGCCATTCCTGAAGCGGGATTTTATCGCTGTGCTTCGTATCGGCAAATTCCACGAGCAGCACCGCGAGACGAATGGAATCCTTTTTCCAGGGTTTGAGCGTGCGCTGTTCCTCAGCGGGCACCGATCCGTTCTCGTCCGCAGCGAGCGTGACAGCTTTGCTGAATTGCTTGTCACCGCGCTTGATGAGGACGTTCACGCTATCGCCCGGCTTGTATTCTGAGAGCTTGTCTGTGAGTGACAGGGCTTCGCCGAGCTCGGCCTCATTCACCTTCAGAATGACATCGCCAATGCGCACGCCTGCCTTACTCGCTGGCATTCCGGTCGTGACGAAGGTCACAGGGATGCCGACCGCCTCTGAAGGCGTGCCCATTCTCACCCCCATTATTGGTCGGATGTTGCCATCATCCAAAGGTCTGCTCAGCGCGTCCAGCGTTGCGTTGACATCGAGCTTCTGATCCTGACGCTGCAAGGCGATTTTGATCACGTCACCCGCCTGATGAGCTTGAATGAGGGCGCGCAAATCATCGATGGATCGGATGGCTGAGCCATCAACGGCGAGAACGCTATCGCCTTGCTTGATGCCCGCTTTTTGAGCGGGTGATCCGAGCGCAGTCTCGTCAACGATCCAACTGCCGCTGCTGCTCTTCTCAAGACTCAATCCGAGGTAGCCCGCGAGGCCTGCGGACTCCGTCTTCGCTTCATGCACCTGCGTCGTGATCGCCTCATGAAGGGTGCGATAACCCGTGAGATCATCGGCAGCATGAACGGTGATGACTGCGAGAAACAGCAGCAGGCATGGGGAAGAGGAAAGCGCGCGCATGGAAGAAGGGATTCCTGGTTTTAATTCGCGAGAGCCTCACGCAGCACCGGCTCCATGAGGTCAGCTTGACGCGCAAAGCCGAGATCATTCGGGTGCGAGCCATCGGTGGAACCATCGCCATCATCACCGAGAAGATGATCGCCATCGATGTAGTGCAGCTTCTTGAAGCCGTCCGCTTTGAGCTGCGTAAAGGCCTCCTTCAGCACGGCGTGGTTCGCGGTGTGATGTTTCGCGCGTTCCGCATGAATCCATGAATTCGTGTTCCGGCGATCTTCGACGAGCACGATGGGCGTCTCCGCATGAGCCGCGCGGAGCTGCTTCACGAGCGGAACGCAACGCTCAGCGACGAGCTTCGCATCCATGTTCGGCAGGCAGTCGATGACGAAGACTGCGGCGTCGATTTTGCAGAGCAGCTCGCCCACGCTTGCGTCCATCTTGCCATTGCCAGAGAAGCCGAGATTCACTGCCGGCAGGTCAAAGCGACGGCCAAGGATCGCTGGATGACACATGCCCGGACGGGAGGCGCAGGCTCCGTGCGTGATCGAGGTTCCGTAGAACACGATGGGCTTCTTCCGTGGCGCGAGGCCTTCAAAAGTCGCGCCCTCATTCACGCCGATTTCGAGCTTCTCAACGCCGTTGTAGAGCGGCAGGTAGAACGCATATTCGCGAGGCACCGCTGTCATGCCTTCACTCAGCGCGCCGGTTTGATCTGCCTGCTTATCCACGGGTTTCACCACATTCACCCAGCGCCATTTGCCCTGTTCATCGCGGGCATATAGATCCACTCCGCTCATGCCCGTCGCCGGCATGTGCGGCATCCCCGTATTGGAACGGACCAAGGTGTAACGCACATGCACGGCCGAGGCGTTGGACTTGAACCGACCCACCATGCCCGTGGAATCGCGGCTCAGGCTCCAGACATTTGGCGGCACTTTGCCCTCAGCCTCCGAAGGGAAGCGGTCGTAGTAACGGAGACGCGGCAGGTCGATCCATTCACGTCCTTCCAAGCCGAAGTCTTCCGCGTTATGCCACACCAGGTTCTTCACCGTCGCCTTCTGCGCCGCAAGCGCAGGATCGAGCTTCGTGACATCAGTGGAGGCTTTCTTCTCCTCGGCAAGAAGAGGCAGCGACGAGAGCGAGAGGGCAGTGGTGACAAAGGTGCGGCGGTTCATGAGGTAAGGAAGAACGAATCGTGAGGCCCTCGGCTTGCATGGTATCCACGGTGGGGGAGACGTGACGCCGCTCCGCTTGAGTCATCTGGCAGGAGGGAATCTGGTGCGGGTTTCGTTGATCAGCACCGCGAGCAAGCTCGCTGACTCAGAGAGCGCAAGCAAGCTTGCGCACTCCAGAGCGGCGCGCCTGCTGAAGCTGGGAGCGCCAACATCCCTGTTGGCATCATTGATGTTTCTGGCGCGTCCATATCTAAAGAAACGCTGACTAGATGGGGAGAGGCGCACTTCCTTTCCGGCTTCTATCTTCCGCGAAGCAAAGTAGCGGTCATCTCTCCGCGTGACGAGCCTTGATGAAGACCGACACACGAATGACACGATGACACTCGACTCGTTCCATAGGCTGGGTCGTTCAGCCGGAGAGATTGACCGCAGTTGGCGTATGAGCGCGTGAAGCCTCTAGGCTTTCCACCTTCATCCACAGGCAGCCACGGTGTTTTATACTGAGATGGATTGAAAACGACTCTTTGCGGACGGCTCGCTGTTTCTGGGGGGAGCGCGCGCGTCCCGCGTGCCGTGTTTGGCGTCCCGCCGAACACTCAGGAGAGGTTTCAAGGCTTCAGCAGGAAGCCTGTCAGGAACATGAGTGTCTTAGGAGAGACGCCCAAGACGGCACGCGGGACGCGCGCGCTCCCCTCGCGGCTACGCAGTTCCTCAATCTCATCTGGCAGGGGACACGACTTCACCTCATGCGAAGAAAATCCTGTGCAAGCGTCCGATTTTTGTGAATCCTATGGCCATGCTCCCTCTCAGCTTTCCTAGTCTCATGACAGCTCCCGTCCGTGGCGTCCTGCTTCGTCTCGGTCTAGTGTTGCTTGCGGCGACCAGTTTCGTTTCCTGTGACACCCTGGCCAAATCCCCCGTCATCACCTTTCATTCCCAAGCCACGGCGGACGATCCACGGAAGACCATGTTTCCCTTCCAGCTCGAAGGCAAGCCGCTCCTCTTCAAGCTGGTGCCGGAAATTTCTCAAGCGAACGTCACGGCCTTTCATCCGTTCCCGGCTGAATCAGGGAAGGGGAACGGCATGGCGCTGCGCCTTGATTTCCGGGGCGCGGGCGCTTTGGAGATGGTCACACGGTCGAAGCAGGGCGAGTATATGCTGGCCATGGTGAACGGCATTCCCGTGGACTATGTGGTGATCGACAAGCCCGTGCATGATGGCCTCATCACCATCTGGCAAGGCGTGCCGGATGACGTGATCAAGGTCATGGATCAGAAATACACGCGCATCAGAAACGGTCGCGGGCCGACGATGTCTGCGGATATGGATATGGCTCCGTCCACCAAAGCGGAGAAGCGACATGCGCTCAATACCACCCGTGATGCGGATGCGGCGGCGAAGAAGACGGCGAAGAAGCCCAAATCCAAGGCGGAAGAACTGGGCCTTGAACAGCCGGAAGGCTCTGCGACAGCTCCTTCCAGCAAGTTGCCGACTGAGGGTGGCTTCCGTCCGTATCCAGGTGCAGGAGACGAGAAACTGCCATTGCCAAAAAACTAAATCAGAGCCCGCCGATGTTACGCTCCTACATAGCCCTCCTCGTCATGCTCGTGCTTCCGGTCGCGGTATTAGTCATCGCCCAGACGCCAGCCACCAAGGAAGTTCCCGCCCCGTCTGCTCCCGCTGAGGCTGCCGCATCGGCCACTCCTGCCCCTGATCCAGCGGCACCCGCGCCGACCACGCCTGCTCCGCCAGCGGCACCTGCGCCCTTGCCCATGAAGCTGGTTTTGCCAACGGACAACGACGCCTTGGTGAAGGGTGATCTGCCGAACTTTTACATGTTCGTGGATCGCTCCGTCGGGAAAGATCGCGTCACGGTCTGGGAAGGCGGCACTTATGGCTTCGTGCGCAATCCCGTGCTCTGTCCCGGTGGCTCCATCGTGTGCGCCCACTTCCATGAAGGCATGGATGTGGCTCCGGTGAAGCGGGATGAAAAAGGCGAGCCGCTGGATGAGGTGCGCAGTATTTCCAATGGCGAAGTCGTTCACTGCGCGACCAGTGGTCAGGG
>JANYJH010000120.1 GCA_025361865.1 Phragmitibacter sp. | reverse complement strand
CACTTGGCGGGCGTTCTGGGAACGTGCAGAAATTTGCAGACCGGGAAGATGAGGAAGTTTCCGGGGAAGTAGTGAGCGCTGGATACCAGCGGCGACTTGCAGATCATTGTTCACGATGCGCGCTTCAACGGCTTCTTCCTGAGCGTGGACGTTGCTCAACTGGATGCCGAGGAAGTCCGCGAAGGTATGCACCACATTGACCTGGCTGATGCTGAAGTCGAATTTACCAGCGCGCATTCCGATGCACAGGACACCGAAGAGCTGGCTGCCCACATAGATCGGATGGGCAACGCCGCAGAGAGGGGAGCCGAACTGGGCGTTCAGTGATTCAAGCGCTGCGGGTGGCGTGTTCTCATCAAACCAAATATCCCGGCACTGCAAAGCGGCATCAATCTCGACCAGTTGGAACTGTTCGAGAGATAAGGTATTCTTATCGTAATTCGCAGTGGATGAAGCCATCAGGGTGAGTGATGAGTTGTTTTCATCCAACTGGAACAGGTTGAACCAATCCATTGAGGTGACTTTCACCAGCTCGCTCAGCCACTTCGCGGCGCAGGCTTTGCTATCGTCCACCTTGCCCAAATCGGAGCTGAAACGGAAGATCGCGGAGAGGCTCTCATAGGAGCTGCCGAGTTCTTCGGTCATCATCTTCAGCGTCGTCTCAAGGTCGGTATCGCGTTGCACATCTGAAGTTGGACGGCGGGTCTGGCGGGCTTTGCGCATGATCAGGAAGTTCTCCTTCCGACCGCGCAAGTAGCGCACGTTATCCGTGAGGCTGTTGATGATGAAGAGGCCGCGACCATTCTCGGATTCTTCATTGGGCAGCTCCACTTTGTCCGGCCATTCGAAGCCGCTGCTGTGATCCGTGATACAAAGCTCCACGGTTTCAGGCCAGGCGTTCATCATGAAACGGACATTGCAGTCGTCCTTGCTGCGCCGTCTTGGCGCGGCTTGAACGGCATTGGTGCCCGCTTCCACAGCGACCAATTCCCAGGCGTTAAGCTCAGTCTCCCCGATGCCGTTGGCAGCCAGGAAGGTGCGCAACAGGCGGGCTGCCCCACGCACTGCCTCCAATCGGCAGGGGGTTTCGATGAGCATGCTTTCGGTGTTTTTTTTGCTCATTATTTTTACAGGTGAGAGATTTCGATGATGCGGTGAACACGGGTCAGTTCAATGATTTGCACGACGGCAGGGCGGGGATTGATGATCCTCATTTTTCCACCGCGTGCCGTCATCAGCTTGTGAAAGGAGAGCAGGGCTCCGAGGCCGCTGGAATCGAGGAAAGTGGTGTTGCTCATATCCACATCCAGTTGGTCATGATCCAGCAAAAGACCGGCACGCACCTTTTCGCGGAACGTATGGACAGTCGAGGCATTCATGTCCACGGGGGTGGCGATGCAAAGAACGGAATCAGGAGCGAGCGTAGTCATGGCGAGTTAGGGTAGGAGTATTCAGGATTGGGCGAGAGGTTGTGTCAGGGAGGAAGTGAAGTCTGCGGCGTTGGTTGATCTCAGAAACGCACGAGATAAAAGGGTGAGGTCGCTACGAATGGAGCCAGGATTGGAGGCGTAGAAGGCAGCATGGGCGCGGGCTTCATCACTGAAGGCTCGGGCGCAGCCTTCAGCATCCGCGAGCGAGATCAGGCCGGGTGGAACGGTGAGCCAGAGGCGTTCAAAATCACCCTGCAACTCAGCGGTTTGCTCAAGGGTGAGAGGGCCATTTCCTACCCAGTTGAAGTCGCCGAGAACGATGCTCCACAGCACGGGCCAGCGGCTCCACAGACCAGAGACGCCATTGAGAGAACGCCAGGGTATGGTTTCAACAATGGGGCCACTGAGACTGATGGGCGCTTTCACGGCGCGCTTCACGCTGAAGAGTGATTGACCTGAGCAACGGGTCTGAACCCAAGCGTAAAGTAGGACGGGGCTGGTAAGCAGCAGTGCAGCTAATGCAAGAATCCGAGTGATAAGATTACCCGGCTTACCGAACTTCTTCTGAGAAAGGTCAGAGAGGAGAAAGGCGTCCGTGATCACGGCGAGCGATTCCGTTTCTCTGTTCAACAACTGGTTTCCCCAAGCCATCGAGTTCCGAACCTCCACGAAGCCGCCCACATAAGTCGAAGGGCCGACGAAGCTGTTTACGATCTCAGCACCTTCTTCAACGCAGGCACCCTTCTCAATTACGGTGCGAGGTCCAATCACGCTTCCTGGTGCTATCCAGGCGTGCTGGCCAATCCAGCATGGCGCGTGGAGTTCAGCCATTGAAGAGACTTTGGCTTGCGTGCCGATCCAAACGCCGGGCTGCATCTCGTGCATCCCGACGGCTTCAGGACCAGTCTCGGTGATTTGATCAATGAGCTCGGCAAACCACTGACGGAAGTTTTTCGCATCACGCAGTTTCCAGACATTCAGCGTCTGCACGAGCCACTCTTCACCAGCGGGGATGTGCTTGGTTTGAGCCTCTTCAATCGTGAGGTCATGGGACTCCGCGAAGACTTGAGCTTGCACGCCCCAGGGCTTGCCTTCACGGATGGAACGGCGAACCTGTTCTGGGCGATCTGCGGCGAGGATGATGACGCGCTTTGCTCCGCGATTAGCCAACTGCGTCATGGCGCGATCCAAGGCGCTGCGTCCCAGAACAGGGATGAGCGCAAGGGGAGCGCGACGGCTGTAAAACACCGTCTCAGGACTTTCAGATGGGCAGATGAGGAGAGCGTTCATGGCGTTACATTCCTTTTCCCAACAGCACGGCGGGCACCGTCTTGGCGAGCAACCACAAGTCACGAGAGATGGACTGGCTCTCGATGTAGCGAACGTCCAGGCTGACCTGCTCGCTGAAATCAATCTTGTTCCGATCACCGATCTCGAACACGCCACCTTCGCGCTCACCTACCTGCCAGAAGCAAGTGAGGCCGGGCTTGGCGAGCAAGCGGCGACGGTCGCGTTCAGTGTAGAGGGCCACTTCACGGGGCAGCGCCGGGCGTGGTCCGACCAGTGACATATCTCCACGGAGGACGTTGATGAGTTGGGGAAGTTCATCAATTGAGGTCTTGCGGATGAAGCGTCCGATGCGGGTGATGCGTGGATCGTTTTTGATCTTGAAGGTCACGCCTTCATTCTTCTCATTCATCGCCATGACATCCTGGAGCTTCGCTTCTGCGTTCACACACATGGAGCGGAATTTGAGCATCTTGAACTCACGGCCCAACAAACCGATGCGCGTCTGACCGAAGAGCATCGGCCCGCCATCGAGCTTCACGCAGAGGGCGATGATGAACAGCAGCGGTGATGTTAGCACTAGCATCACTACGCTTACGATGATGTCCAAAGCGCGCTTCGCAGCGAGCGTTCCCTTCACGATGAAGACCCAGAGGAGGCGCTTCACTTTGAAGTTTACATGCATTTTCATCCGTCCCAGCGGCGTCTGAGCCGCGATGAGGCGATGAGCCATGCGTGTATGGATTTGCGTGCTGTTCATAACTAGGCGGCCAGTAAGGAGACAGGGTGAGTGGATTCAGCTTTCTCGGCGATGACCTCGGAGAAGAGCCCTTCGAGATCACGGATGTAACCTGCGAAATCGTAGCGCTCGCTCACGAGCTGAAGACCGTTCTCGCCCATGCTGCGCGCGAGTGATTTGTTGTTCAGCAACGTGTCAATGCGGGCCGCATAAGCATCGCGATCCAACCAGGGAACGAGGTAGCCATTGTGCCCGTCTTCGAGCCAATCCTTGATGCCACCTGCGTCAAAGGCGACGACGGGCAAAGCATAACGCATGACCTCAAGGCCAATGGTGGCGATCGGTTCAGGCCAGAGGGAACTCAAGGCGACGAGGCTGGATTCTTTGTAGTAAGCCTTCAGCTCGTCCTGCGGAATGAAGCCCTTAAAAGTAACGCGGTCATCAAGGCCGAGGCGCTTGCTCAATTCCTCACAATAAGCGCGATGGTTGCCGTCACCGAGGATGATGCATTCAAATTTCGACTTCACCTTAGCCAGTGATTCCAAGAGCACATCCACGCCTTTGCCGCGAATGATCTGACCGGCATAGATGATGAGATTGCGGTCGCTAAAGGTGCTGCGCAGATCAGGATCACCAGCGCGCGGCACGGGAGCGTGAATGCGGATGCTTTCTTCATTGAAGCCGTTCTTCAGCAGCTCATCACGCATGTAAGTCGTGACTACGACCATGCGATCAAACTGTTGATTGAGGGCGATCT
>JANYJH010000114.1 GCA_025361865.1 Phragmitibacter sp. | reverse complement strand
CGTGGCTGCGGCACCCTCGGCTGCGGCCAAGAAAGATGACCCTCAAGTGGCAGCAGCCAAGCCTTCGGAGGCACCCAAAAAACAGCTTTCCCGCCTTGAACAGCTTCGTCTGGAAGCAGCCAAGTAAAAGGAAGCGCCATCTAGAACGATCTTAGTATGAAAAAAACACTAACTCTTCCAGCTCTTGCCGCGATGATGATCGTGGGCAGGGCCATCGGTGCTCCGATTGATTTTGCGACCCAAGTGCAGCCGTTGCTCGAAACGAAATGCGTGGAATGCCACAACCCGACCAAGACCAAGGGTAAGCTGCTCATGGACACCGCTGAAGGTCTGATGAAAGGCGGCGAAAATGGCAGCACCGTGGTCGCCGGAAACGCTGAGAAGAGCGAGCTTTTTAAACGGATCACGCTTCACAAAGGCGACGATGATTTGATGCCACCGAAGAGTGATCCACTACCCGCAGAGCAGGTCGCTTTGCTCAAGCAATGGATCGCAGAAGGCGCGAACTGGCCGAAAGGCGTCGTGTTGACGGCCAAGAACGAAGATGAAATCAAGGCGCTGGCCCGGCTTCAACAGAAGCTCAACCGCATCAAATCCATCGAGATTATGCCTGCCCAGTTCGCCTTGGAAACAAAGCGCGACTGGCACCGGATCATCGTCTTCGCCAAGTTCGATGACGGCACGACGCGTGATGTCACTGGCATGGCCAGCATCAAGTTGGCTGACCCGAAGCTGGCCAAGCTGGAAGGCGATAAGCTGACTCCTTTGGCTGATGGTGAAACGAAGGTCAGTGTGACCTACAGCGGCCAAACCTGTGAAGCTCCGCTCAAGGTAGTGGACGCGCAGAAAGACCGCGCGGTTTCATTTAAGCTCGATGTCATGCCGGTCTTCATGCGCTCCGGCTGTAACGTCGGCGGCTGTCATGGCTCGGCCCGTGGCAAGGACGGCTTCCGCATCTCGCTCTTCGGCTTTGACCCGGATGGAGATTACACTCGCATCACTCGCGAGAACCCTGGCCGTCGCGTGAATCTCGCCATTCCTGAAGACAGCACCTTGATCGAGAAGTCGCTGGGCACCGTGCCTCATTCTGGCAACCAATGCTTTGAAGTCGGAAGCTGGTATCACAAGACGCTGATCGAGTGGATCGAAAATGGCGCTCCGAAAGATCCTGAGGACATCGCCAAAGTGACTGGCATCGAGATTTACCCGAAGCAGATGGTCATGGAAGGCAAGGGGGAGAAGCAGCAGATCACCGTGCGCGCGACTTACTCGGATGGAACAGATCGTGATGTGACGCACCTCGCCGTCTTCATGTCCAACAACGATCCTACCGCTGGGGTGACGAAGCAGGGACTGCTGACTTCCAAAGACCGTGGTGAAGCCTTCATTCTGGCTCGCTTCAATGTCTTCTCTACCGTCGCCCAGGTCATTGTGATCCCAGACGCCATCAAATATGAGCGGCCCAAACTGGTCGAGAACAACTACATCGACACCTTGGTCAATGAGAAGCTCCACAAGCTCCGCATCCTGCCCTCCGGCATTTGCAGTGATCAGGAGTTCCTGCGCCGTTGCTACGTCGACATCGTCGGCTTGTTGCCCAGTTCTCAGGACGTGAAGAGCTTCGTAGCCGACGCGAATCCGAAGAAGCGCGAGAACCTCGTGGACACGCTTTTAGGTCGTAAGGAATTCACCGAAATGTGGGTCATGAAGTGGTCAGAACTGCTTCAAATGAAGAGCACGGACAACAACACAGGAGCCTATTACAAGAACGTCCTGCTCTACTATAACTGGCTGTCAGACCGCATCGGAAAGAACGTTCCGATGAACAAGATCGTGGAAGAGCTTCTCGGTTCTTCCGGCGGGACTATCGCCAATCCGGCGACCAATTATTACCAGATCGAGCGTGAGACATTGAAGGTCACAGAGAACGTCGCGCAAGTCTTCATGGGCATGCGTATCCAGTGTGCTCAGTGCCACAATCATCCGTTTGATCGCTGGACGCTGAATGACTACTATGGCTTTGAATCCTTCTTCATGCAGATCGGTCGGAAGCAGACTGATGACCCCCGCGAGACGATCGTTTACAACAGCAAGGGCGGTGATGCGAAGCACCCCGTCACCGGTGCCGTGGTCAAACCGAAATTCCTCGGTGGCGACAGCCCTGAGATCAAGCCTGGGGAAGACCGCAGAGCGGTGCTCGCTAAGTGGCTTGCCTCGCCGGAGAACCCTTATTTTGCCCGCAATCTCGCAAACATCACCTGGACTCACTTCTTCGGCGTTGGGAACATCGAACCTGTGGATGATGTGCGCATCAGCAATCCGCCCTCGAATCCCGAGCTGCATGAAATGCTGGGCAAGAAACTCACGGAATACAACTACGACTTCCGCAAGCTCGTGCACGACATCTGCACTTCCATGACCTATCAGCGCAGCACGATCACGAACGAGACCAACGAGAAGGACAAGCGCAACTTCTCGCATTCACAGGTGCGCCGCCTGCGTGCAGAAGTGCTTGCGGACGCGATCTCGAATCTAACAAACCGCCCGACCAAGTATCAAGGCTTACCCCTTGGCGCGCGTGCTGTGCAGATCGCTGATGGCACAGCCACCAACTACTTCCTCACGACTTTTGGTCGCTCCACTCGTGAGACCGTTTGTGCAAATGAAGTCAAATTGGAGCCTACCCTCTCACAAGCCCTGCACTTCCTTAATGGTGAGGCAGCCCATGAAAACATCAAAGCGGGCGGCGTCATCAAGAAGTTCATTGACGAGAAGAAGACTGATAAGGAGATCATCGACGAACTGTTCCTCCGTGCTTTTGGGCGTGAGCCGGTGAAAGAAGAGATGGAGGCGATCAATAAGCAGATCACCGATAATGCTGATGCCCGTCAAGCAGTGCTAGAAGATGTCTTCTGGGCCTTGCTGAACTCGAAGGAGTTCTACTTCAATCACTAAGAGATCATCCAATAGATGAAAAAAGCCGCATCGGTTACCGATGCGGCTTTTTTGCGATCATCGGGAGTCTCGATAGCGCGGGATGGCATTGCTTCTGCTTGGAAACGATCGGTCAGATCATCCCTTTCATACCAGTGGACTTGCAAATTCAATCTCTCGGCCCTTGCCTCTATCCCTCACCGTTGCGCCATATTGGCGGGGTGGAGGCTCCTTTTAAGACGGACTTAGATCGTATTCTTTACCATCACCAGACGGCCAAGAATGAGGAAGAGAGTAAGATTCTGACCTTTGAACAAGCGGGACCACGGGAGAA
>JANYJH010000082.1 GCA_025361865.1 Phragmitibacter sp. | reverse complement strand
GCACCACGCAACTCCACCGCCGCCTGCAAGCCATTCACCACCGGGCCGAAGGTGAGCGTCCGCTGGAGTGGAGCGCTGTTTATCCGCGTGACCTCACCGGAGCCGTTCAAATGGATTTCCAGATTCACCGTCGTTTCCTTGAGTCCAGTGACCGTCTTGCTCTCCCAGCGGAACGGGACGCTGCAGCAGTATCCAGTCGCCTCCTTCGCTGCACGAGCGGAGCCATAGTCTGCCCCTTTGAAGTTTCCCTCGGCGTTGGCTCGAAGAAAGTCATTCTCCCAAAAGGCGGCGAGTCGCGCTTCCGGCATGGCAGCCCGCAGCCGTTCGTCAAACTCGGCCACTGCAGAGGCGTATTTGTGATCGAACAACAAATTTACCAAGCTGAGTCCGCGATCCCGCATCCGGGCCAATTCGCCATCCACCTGAGGCGGCGGTGACACTTCGTTGTTGGTCTGTTGTTGCACCAGCTTGTAACGAATCACCACTCCGTGTCCTTCGGGATCAGACAGCCCGCGCAGTTGATAGAAGCCGACCGTGCCATCGCGGGTGCGAAAGACCTGCACACCGCTCGAACCATCCCGATAACCGGTCCCGCCTGCAATCTGTGCTCCCGGATTGGTGTTCAGCTTTTCCATTTTGGCCAGCAGCGGCGCGGCACGGTCTGGAGTGATCGTTTCCCATTCTGCGGGCTGCCCCGCAAAGCCGTCGCGCATGTCGAGCGAAAGCACGTCGTAATCCTTTTCACCGAGATGCAGCAGCAGGTCCACCTTCTCGTCCTTCATCCATTGCTTCAGTTCGGGCGTGAAGCCGCGCGTCTCGTGCTGGCGGAAATGTCCGGTCAAATTCTCCGGTGGCATAAACGGGAGGTTGTTCTCGAATCGAAAGGCCACGACGCCATCGCGGTTCGCATCCCTTGTGGTGATCATGCGCTCGGCTTGCAAGCCGAAGAGTGCTTTGCCTGTTGTTGCGGTCGTGGCGGGCGTCGTCGCGCCGCTCTGCACCAGCTTGTAGCGAATCTTCGGGATGATCAGACCGCCATCGTCGTTTCTGCTGCCGACGATGGTTCCAATGATTTGTAGGATGCCGACTCCGCCTTCCCTTGTTTTGAAGCCGAAGGTCGCAGGCAGATTGTCGGTGCGCTCGATTTTCACGAGCCGCTCGTGTGGCGGGGCAGACTTGAGCTGATCGGTCAGCCAGGCACCCGTGGCATCGGTCCATCGATGATTGGCGAGGGGAATTACCGTGAGCCCTACACCGATCAAGCCGTCACTGGCCCACGTCGCATCGATCCCTTGCTGCTCCATCCATTCGGGTGTCGCGCCGCGTTCCAGCCAGAGTCCCGCACGAGGATTTGGCGGCTGAAGCAGCTTGCCGGAATCCAGATCGATAAAGTCGCGCACCTCGCACTCCATCACCGGCCCGAAGGTGGATGCTTGAGCCGCGGGACTGATCCTCTCGACAAACTTCGTCACGGGCAGCCACAGCGCCACCGCTGACAACACGACCATCGCCACCAATCCGACCACCACCGTTCCTGACCACCAGCGCAGTCCGTGCCGCCCGGCGAACTTGCGCACCAGGAAGCACAGGCCCACATCCGCGCCCAGCAACAGCGGGAAGAGCGGCAGAGCCCAGATGCGACCAATCTCCATCACGAGGCGTGTGGCCAGCGGGGCTTCGACGGGAAAGCCGTCGTTTCGCAAACCGAGAAGCAACTGCACATACCTCGGAATGCCGAGCAGCAAAATCAGCCCGACCAGCGTGAAGAGCACCGCATGGAGAATGATCGTGGGCTTGAGGGAAGGCTTGGCGTCTCGCGGCGCGACGGGAGCGGGCGCGGCATTCGGAGTTGGTGATTGATTCACCGCGCGCCAGACGGTGCGGATGATGAGCCAGTCAACAAGGACCACGACCATCACCATGACGACGAGGAACGCGTTCCACTCAACGTTTTGCAGCCAGTAGTTCGCACCTACCTTGGTGAGCGCGTCGAACGTTGCGCTGTGGTCGGCCGCCGACTGCATGACGTGCTGGCTGATGGCTCGTCCTTGCCAGTTAGAGAACACGATGAGTGCGCGAGAAGCCACATCCCAGAGCAACACATCCAGCATGAGCAGTGGGAAAAACAAACCATCGGACACCGCGAGCCACATCCCGTGCAGCCTGCCCGCCGAGCGGCGGATTTGCGTGACGGAAATCCAGCCGAGAATCGTCGTGCCGAGCGGGGCGCTAAAGCCAGGCATTAGCAACAGGATAATGAAGAGTTTGAGCACAGCCGCGATGGACGCCGGCGGCACACCCAGAAACGGGCTGCGAAGTTGAATCAGGAAGAGGAGCGCAAAGATTGAAAGGGCCGCCCAGCCTGCCCCCACGATCGCCGTGCGGGAGAAGCGCGACGGAACTGCCGCGGCATCCGGCTCGACTCGCGGCGCATTCGCGACGCCCGTCATCGCCTCGACCTGCGTGCGAAACTCGACCGCCGTCTGAAAGCGAAGCTCCGGCGTCTTTTCCAAAGCGCGCAGCACGATCTCGTCGAGCCTCACGTCAATCTGCACCTTGCGCGAGGGCGGCTGGAGTTTGTCGGCGGGGAGTTCGCCGGTGAGCAATTCGTAGAGCACCACGCCGAGCGAGTAAATGTCCGCGCGATGATCGGTAGCTGCGCCGTTGCGCTGCTCCGGCGCTGCGTAATCGGGCGTGCCGAGCGGCAACGTAGAGCGAACTTCCGAGTTCGTTCCCTCTGGGCCGTTCGGAACGAACTCGGAAGTTCGTTCTACGATCTTCGCGATGCCGAAGTCCGCGATCTTCACCGTGCCTGCCTTGTCGATGAGCAAGTTCTCCGGCTTGATGTCACGATGCACAATGCCGTGATCGTGCGCGCATTGCAGCGCCTCGCACACCGGTGGCACGATGCTCAGCGCCTCCTTCGGCGTGAGCTTCTTCGTTTGCAAAAGCTGGCGCAAATTCACGCCGTCAACGAACTCCATGAGCAGGTAGTAGAAGCCGCCTGCCTGCCCGTGATCATAGATCGTGACGATGTGCGGATGATTCAGCGCCGCGAGCGCCTGCCCTTCCTTTTCAAAGCGTGCTGCGAACTGCGGATCATCGGCCCGCTCCGGCGCGAGCAGCTTAAGAGCGACGAGGCGGTTCAGCGATTTCTGCCGCGCCTTATAAACGACGCCCATGCCGCCTCGACCAAGACATTCGAGTATCTCCAACTGCGGGAAATGCGGGGCGAGTTCTTCCGGCGTGAGTGAGGGAATCGGAACAGCTTGATCACCGACCTGCGTGGGCTCGATAATCTGCGCCATGAGGCAGCGCGGGCACTGA
>JANYJH010000064.1 GCA_025361865.1 Phragmitibacter sp. | reverse complement strand
GAGTCCACCGGGAAGGCCCGCGTCAATGCCGTGCAGGTCATGGGCGTGGATGCGGAGTTCTGGAAACTAAGCCCAGGCATTTCAGATTCCAATGCTTCCGCCTCGGACCCAAAGTCCGAAATGGCCATCAACACGACACTGGCTCATCGGTTGGGCGTGAAGGTGGGGGATACACTGCTCGTGCGGATAGAAAAGCCGAGCGCCATTTCCAAAGACGCTCCGCTTTCCGGCAGCACGGATGATCAGATCACGCTCCGCCGAAAGATCACGGCCATCATCCCGCCGGAAGACTTTGGAGCCTTCCAACTCGCCGCCTCGCAGACGGGAGCGGACACCGTCTTTCTGCCGCTCGCGGAAATGCAGGCGGAACTCGGGAAGAAAGGACGCATCAATGCCATGCTCACGGCAAAGGCGGCCAGCGCCTTGGGTTGTGACACTTGCGTGATCGCGCCCAGCACGCAGATGATCCAGCAGAGTCAAAGCACGCCGCGTGTGGCCTTGGAGGACTTCGCGCTGAAGTTGGAACGCATTGAAAGTGGAAGGGGCTACGAATGGCAGCTCACCACCGACCGCGTTTTCTTGGATGACGCCATCGCAGAGAAGCTGCTCAAAGCCATTCCCGGCAGCCAAGGCGTCCTTACCTACCTCGTGAACGGATTCAGTTCCGCCAAAGGCCGCACGCCCTATTCCTTCGTGACTGCTGCTCCGTCCGCATCTCAGGAAGAATTCAAAATTCAAAATTCAAAATCTAAAATTTCAGTAAACCAGTGGCTTGCGGATGACCTCTCCCTCTCCGTCGGCGACCTCATGGAAGTCCGTTACTTTACCGTCGGTTTAGGGCGCGAGATGAAGGAGCAAACCGCGAGCTTCACGGTCGGGCAGATACTGCCCATGAACACACCGGGGCTGAACGGCTCATGGACGCCTGACTTTCCCGGCGTCACGGACGCGCCGAACTGCCGCGATTGGAAGCCAGGCATACCTGTCAAAACGGATGCCATTCGTGATAAAGACGAAGCCTATTGGAAGCAATACCACACCACGCCTAAAGCCTTCATCAGCCTCGAAGACGGCCAGAATCTCTGGAGCAATCGCTTTGGAAAACTCACCGCCATCCGCTTCACGGAAAATCCGCAATCCGCAATCCGCAATCCGCAATCGGAAGCCGCCCTGCGTGAAAAGATCGCTTCCCATCTCCAGCTCGCGGACATCGGCCTCATCCCTCGTGACTTTAAAGCGGAGGCCAGCGCGGCGGCACAGGGCAGCGTGGACTTCGGCGGCCTGTTCGTGGGCCTCAGCCTATTTCTCATCGCGGCGGCGCTCGTCTTTGCCGCCTTACTCTTCCTATTCACACTGGAGCAGCGCGCATCTCAGATCGGCCTGTTACTGGCGCTCGGTTGGACGCCGAAAGCCGTCCGCCGCACCGTCTTGAACGAAGCGGGCCTCGTCGCCGTGATCGGCGCAGCCTTGGGAATTCTCGGCGGCATTCTCTACACCAAGCTCGCCCTCGCGGGGCTGAACGGCGTGTGGAGCGGAGCCACCGTCGGCTTGAAGCTCATCTACCAAGCAAGCCCGGTGACGCTCGGCATTGCCTTCGTGGCCAGCGTGCTGACCAGTCTCGGCACCCTCTGGTGGGCCAGCCGACGCCTCTTCAAAGCCAGCCCGAAAGACCTCTTAGCGGGGGAATGGGCGGTGCCGATGGCTCCCCGTAGCACAGCCATCCTGGCTGTGGGTAGAACAGGCGTCCCGCCTGTTGTCAGAGACGATTCAGGCAAGCTGCGTAGCCGCGAAGCGAACCCTGTGTTACTAAGATGGCTTCCAGCGTCCCTGCTCGCACTGGCGGTTGTCTTGTCCATCCTCGGAAGCAAAGCCACGAATCCAGAAGAGATCGGCGGCATGTTCTTCGGCGCTGGCTTCATGCTGCTGGCGGCGGGTTTGCTGCTGATTTACCGCTGGATTCGATCAATTGGTGAGGGTAGAAAAGTGAGAGAATGGCCACTGTGGGCAGCAATCATCCTGTTTTGTATTATAGATTTTGCGATTGATGAATTTCGTGTGCAGCGTTTAAGCCGACTTGAAAGCTTCATCCAAACGCTAGCCTTGTTATACAGCATTCAAGTCATCTTCTGGCTACACAACAAGTTCTCAAAGGAAGCAAACAATCTCCAAGATATCGGCTTCCACAACATCACCCGTCGTCCCAGCCGAAGCCTTGCCGTCATCGGCATGATGTCCGGTGGCATCTTCCTCGTCATCGCGGTGAATGCCTTCCGTCTCGGCGCAGAAGCTGATCCAACTGCCAAGGATTCGGGCACGGGCGGCTTTGCCTTAATCGGCGAGAGCACGCTGCCTGTTTATGAAGACCTCAACTCGGAAGCGGGACAGGATGTTTTTGCCTTGGATGACAAGCTCATGAAGCAGGCGAAGGTCGTGCCGTTCCGCGTTCGTGAGGGGGATGATGCCAGTTGCCTGAATCTGAATAAAGCGCAGCGGCCCATGCTGACGGCGGTTAATCCTGCGTCGCTCTCTGGTCGTTTCGCGTTTGTCGAAGGCGGGTGGGAGAAGCTTAATGAAAGGCTGAAGGATGAAGGCGGAAGGATGAAAAATGAGGATCATCGAGGAGCGGATTCAGCCTTACCAGCGATAGCCGATCAAGCCACTGCCATGTGGGGCCTCGGGAAAGGCGTCGGTGATACCATCGCTTATACCGATGCTCAAGGCCATGAGTTCAAGGTCAAGCTCGTCGGCTTGCTCGCGGGCTCGGTCTTGCAGGGCAAGGTCATCATCAGTGAGGAAGCGTTCCTCTCGAAGTATCCTGATGCGGCGGGCTACAAGTTCTTCCTCATTGATGAGGCGGAAGGCAACAAGGCAGCGGGCTCCAATTCAGGAAAATCCGCCATCGTCTCCGCGCATCTGACGAAGCAGCTAGAAACTCGTGGCCTAGCGCTCGAAACCACGACAGATCGTCTCGCGGCCTTCAGCGCGGTGCAGAATACTTACATCGGCATCTTCACCATTCTAGGTGGGCTGGGGGTCTTGCTCGGCACGGCTGGATTGGGCGTGCTCGCGGCGCGGAATGTATTGGAAAGGCGAGGGGAGTTCGGCTTGATGCAGGCTCTGGGATTCCGGGCTTCTGCGCTGCGGGGCATGGTCTTAAGTGAACATTTGACCTTACTGGTGGCAGGTCTGATCTTGGGCTTGGTCAGCGCCGCCATCGCGGTCTGGCCGAATGTGAAGCAAAGCGGCGGCGCGCTTCCCTTGGGCTTTCTCGGGGCTTTGACACTGGGCATCATGGCTTTCGGCGTTCTGGTTTGTTGGCTCTCAGCGGCGCTGGCCTTGCGCGGGAAATTATTGGATGCCTTGCGGAGAGAATAGCCATCGAGACGAAAGCGCTGGACATCCGCAGGCCCCTCCTGCGAAGATCATGATCCTTATGTTCCGCGCCCTTTCCCTCTCCATCATCGCGTTTTGGCTGGTGATGACGGTGTTGTTGGTGCGCAGCGTTTACTTTCCAGATGGGTCAGCGTTCGCCGAGGTGCCTGCGCAAAAGATCCTGAAACTCTTCATGGATCAGGGCTCGGCCTTGAACACCATGCACCTCTATCATGGGGATAAGAAGATCGGCCATGCTTCGCTGAACGCGCATCGTTTTGACCCGAAGAACGATGGCTTGGACTATCTTTTCTCCGCTTCAGGCTCGCTGGATAAAGGCGCACTTCCGAACGTGGCTAGTGATGTGAGCTGGCGGTTGGACATGCGGTTGGACAAAGAGGAGCAATGGCGTGGTCTTGCGGGGCAAATCCGCCTCAATGCGCAAAGCACCGTGACGGATTTCAAATGGGAACGTGATCAGGCGTTTCCTACCTTCACACTCAAGCAAAAAGGCGTTCTGATCGCTGATGATAAAACTCTCTCGCCCATGCTTCTTACGCTGAGCGGACAGAATGGGCTCAACCTTCCTGATGGCTCCCAAGCCTCGGCCACGAATGCGGCAGGCCTCTTCAAAACCCGCGCCAGGGAAGGCATCATCATCCTTGCGGGACAAAAGCGTAAAGGCTATGTGCTCGAATTTACCGTGATGGATCAATACCGCGCCAAGGCTTATTTCACCGAGGTCGGAGAGCTGGCGCTGGTGGAGTTGCCGGACGGGTATCGGATGTTGGAACCAGTGATTTATGGGCTGGTCCCAGACAACTATGATGATGATGAGCAGCCCAAAATGAAGCATGATTGAGATCGAAGATTTGACGATGGAATATGGCACCGTGCGCGCACTGGATGGCCTTTCACTGAAGATCGCCCCCGGCGAGTTCTTCGCCTTTCTCGGCCCGAACGGCGCGGGCAAGACGACGGCCATCAAGCTCCTCACGGGCCTGATGAAACCCCTGCGCGGCACCGTGAAAATCTGTGGCCATGATATGCAAAGCAAGCCGCTCCTAGCCAAAGCCATGCTCGGTTATGTGCCGGATGTGGCAGTGTTTTATGAGAAGCTCACCCCTTTGGAATTTATGCGCTTCATCTCTGAAATCTTCGAGATGGATCGCACCCGAGCTGAAGCTATCACGGCGGAACTCTTTGAGAAATTCCATCTCGGCACTTATCGGAATCAGCGCATCGAAAACCTCAGTCACGGCACGCGGCAGCGCCTCGCGATCAGCTCCGCCTTGTTGCACGAGCCGAAGGTCTTCATCATTGATGAGCCGATGGTAGGTCTTGATCCCATTCATGCCCGCATCGTGAAGCAAGAACTGAAAGAGCGCAGCCTGAAGGGAATGACGGTGCTCATGTCCACGCACCTTTTGAACATCGCCGAAGAACTGGCGGATCGCATTGGCATCCTGAATCACGGCAAGCTCCTGGCCTTGGGCACGATGGAGGAGCTGAGAAATCAGAACACCAACGGCACGCGGGGACTGGAAGAGATGTTCTTTGAAATGGTGGAAGAGAAGGCTGGAAATTCGGAACAACATCAATAGCAAGAAGAACAGTGAGCGAAGCAATCCAAAATCCAAAGTCCCTAGTCCCAAGCCCGCAGACCTTAATTGTCATGGGTGTAAGCGGCTGTGGAAAGAGCGTGATCGGAGCCATGTTGGCGAAGGCATTGGGCGGTGTCTTTGAAGATGCTGACGACTTCCATCCGGCGTCAAACAAAGCGAAAATGACAGCGGGTATTCCACTTACGGATGAAGATCGCTGGCCGTGGATGCGCGCTTTACGGGCCAGGATCGAGAGCGCCCAGGCCACTGGATCATGCTATGTGCTGGCCTGTTCTGCATTGAAGCAAAGCTACCGCGATAGGCTGCGTGGCAGCGACTCAAAGGATGCGTTGCAGTTTGTTTACCTCAAGGGATCAAGAGAATTGATCGGCTCACGCATGGCCGCGCGCAAAGGCCATTTCATGCCATCTGGCCTCCTCGACAGCCAGTTTGCAACGTTGGAAGAACCAAAGGATGCGCTCGTGGTGAGCGTAGATCAGACACCGCAAGAGATCGTGGCTGAGGTGCTTAAAAAAATCGCGCGCTGATAGCTTGGACGGTGACGTTAGCACGCATGTCTTACTTGGGCATCAAACCAAGCGTGAAGCTTGCCCCAGTGGTCTTGTAGTTCGTGGGCTTGTTGGGTTCTTTTCTTGGGTTGGAACAACCAATCTTTGGCTGAGGTGGCCAGGATGCGAACGGTTCCTTTGGGGCCCATCCAGAGGACTTTCAGGCCGTGCCGTTTGGCGATCTGAAAGATGGTGTGGGTGAATTCATACGACCGATTGTTGCCCTGACGCAGATAGCTGAACTGGAAGTTGATCCGTTTGCAGAGGTAGCCTCGTTTGATCTGTTCGATGGCCCACATGTAATCCTCTGCGGTTGGGATGGCTTCGTCGAAACGAACTTCTTCCCATAGGCGGCGACGGATCATGCCCATGCTGTTCGAGTAGATGGACCCGAGGCGGAGGCCGCTGGCACTGAGTTCTTCCCAGGAGATGTGGTCGCTGAGCACGGTGTCGTTATCCCATTTGGCGCTGACGCACGCGGCTTGGGGATCACTCATGGTGGCCAACATGCGCTCGATCACATCCGGTTCATCGAGGATGGTGTGGGAGCTGAGCACGAGCACAAGGTCCGCGACGCAATGCTCCACGCCGAAGTTCAGCACTTTGGAATGATGATAGGGCTGGGTCCAAGACACGACCTCTCCGCCTGCTTTCTGGAAGATCGAAACGGAGTCATCGGTGCTGCCATTATCCACGCCGATGAGCACGTCCGGTTGCACGGTCTGGCGCGCGAAGCTCGCGAGGACTTGCGGCAGGGTGCGGGAGGAGTTCTTGAAGCGGATGACGCAACCAAGTTTAGGGCGGGAGGTATCGGTCTTCATAGAATCAGGGACGAGGTTAAGCGGTCTGTAAGTGAGGAAGGTCTGCGGACATCAGCTCAGCCATGACCTCTTTATTGGCGAGGATTCTCCGACGTTGCTCAAGCGCTGCGACGGTTCCGCAGATCATCATCCACTGGGCGAGGTTCTTCGTTTGCGTGAGGATTCGTTCCACCGTGCCATGCAGGTAACAGATGCATAGCCCGATCATTAGCGCGGCAGAGACCACACCCGCGAGGGATTTGCGGAAGCGGATCGCGGATCGCAGTGCGAAATAGACGGTTGCTGCTGCGAAGAGCACAAAGGCGATGAAGCCGGGGTATCCGGTCTCCGCGAGTAGCAGGTAGTAGAGACTTTCGGTCAACGGGTTCTGATAGTAGTTCTCGTCGTAAATAGTGAAGCCACGGCTGGCATCCCAGTCTTCCAGAATGGCGCTGAACTTCGCACCGTAAGGACGGCTATTGGCCACGCCAAAGTTGTTCATCCCGATGCCGAGCGCGGAATCAGCGAGCATCGCGCGAGACTGCATGTTAAGGATATCGCGAAGGTCGAACTCGGTGGCCTCTGCGGATTCCTTTACCTCATTGAGACGGGCTCGGAAGGAGTTCATCATGAAGGCGGACACGAACATGACGGCGAAGACGCTGGAGATAGTGACACTGATGACGCGTGCGTTGGGCTTTCTGATCCAGGCGAAGAGCATCACCAACGCCGAGCCTACACACAAGGCTCCAAGCCCCGCGCGTGAGACGGAGAGCAGAATGCACAGTGCCGCTCCACCATAACCGGCGAGATAGAGGATGAAGTCTTTAGTCTTCGTAGATCCATGCAAGGCGGCGGCCAGGAGAGGGAAAGCATTGAGATAGCACCACATGGCCATCGGGTTCTGGTGCTCGAAGTAGCCCATGAACTGCCAGATGCCGCCGATGAAACGCGTCCAGAGCCCCAGCTCTGCATACCAGATGCTTAGCCATGCAAGCGTCCGCAGCATCCAGGTGAGGTCCTCTTCATCACGCATGAAATGATAAGCTCCCATGAGGGTGATGATGGCCTTTGTGAACTTGAAGCAGGCCATGCAAGCATAGAGAGGGGAGAACTGCATGGCCGGAAAGAGGGAGAGGAGGCTGACGCCACACCAGAGCAGGTAAAGCACAGCGCCAGGAGCCCACTTCTGCCATCCGGGATATTTGTTCTTCGAGCTGGCGATGATCAAAGCAATGGCCAGCACTTCAATGAGGTTCCCCTCAAAGCCCTTGGTATGGCCCCGATACTTCTCCATGGACCAGACCATGAGCGTGAACTTTCCCGGTGCCAGTGCCACCAAGTAAAGCATGAAGCAGAACACGCACCGTTGTTTCTTCCGCGAGTCCGCGATCCAATTCCCCAACGCTGGCGCGAACATAAAGAACGCTGCGAGGATGATCAGGGTCTTGATGAAGTCAACCATGACGGTCGGAGTAGTGAGGAGTCAGAATGCAGTAGCGGTAGAAATTCCTCCTCGCTACTCACTCCTGACTACTGGTTTCTGAATTCAAACGGCATTCCCCAGCTTGGTTTGTCTGTGCGCTGGCCCAGCACCCATTCGTAAACTTCGAGCATCTGTTCCGCCTTGGCTTCCCAAGTGTAGTAATGCCGGATGTGGGACTGCGCGTTGCGGCCCATCTGACCAAGTGGGGCGGGGTCAGCGGCGAGCTTGGCAAAAAGATCCCTCATCATGCCCACCACGTTTTCGCGTGAGGTCATGGGGAGTGTGAAACCAGTCTGCGACGGAACCAATTCTACGGGGCCACCATGATCCAGCACGATAGGAACCAAGCCGAGAGCCATCGCTTCGAGCACGGCACCACCACCGAATTCGCGCACACTCGGGAACGCGAAGACATCAGACTGGCGGAGTCGATTGCCCAGCTCAGCGTGCGTCACCCAGCCATCCAGCTTGATTTGCGCGCCGACATTTTCTTTGGTGATCATCTCCTGCAAAGAGGCGCGTTCAGGCCCATCGCCGATGATGTCGAGGATGAGCTTGCCTTCGCGAGCCAGCGGGGCGGCGGCTTCGATGATCATGTCCACGCCTTTCAAGGGCACGAGACGACCAACAAAGGCGACCTTCAAAGGAGCGGTCGGAGTGGGCTTTTCGATGGGTGCGAACTTGCTCGTCTCAATAGCGTTTTCAGGGATGAAGACGGTCTTCGCATGATGCCGTGGATTGATCTCGCGCCAGGTCGTGCGTGAAGCTGCGATGATCGCTGTGGCGTGTTCCCGCGTGGCTCCTGCACCGGGCAACCACTTGGCCAAGTTGCGGAATTTGCCCACCCATTCCTTTTCCTTGGCCTGCATGTAAGCAAACTCTTTCGGCCAAGGAACACCGCCGTTGAGCGGGCCCACGATGAAGGGCACCCCGATCTTCGCGAGCTTCTTCGCGAGCCAGCTCGGCGTCATCGGGGACAGGGGAAGGATACGATGAACGAGGTCAAATTCACCCGCTTCCAACTGCGTGCGGAACTGCTTCCAGAGAGCGCGCTCAAAGAACGGATACGCGAGGATGGCCATCGCGGAATGAGTTGTCCAACCGAGGTCTTTGCCACCACGAAGGATGTCGCCAACCTTCCAGAAGAAGCCTTGGGAGCGGCGCGCGTTGATGGCCGTGAAGTCTTGTGGCCTCATGCCCGCCTTAAGGAAGTCCGCTTCGTTGCGCATCTCGGTGACGATGTGGGCGTCCGTCACTTTCCCCAAAGCTTTCACGCAAGACCAACCCACTAACGAAGCGCTGGTGAGGGCTGGATTGGCACCTTCTGCGATGAGCAGCGTGCGGATGGGACGCTTGCCATCATAAGTTCCGGTGGCGCTTTTTGACCGTGGGGCCACAGGCTTTCTTACGACGGGCAAAGTGGAAACCTTGTTCCAGTCAAAGGGCAACAGTAGAGAGTTGGTTCGAGCGCGCATGGTTTGGATTTAGTTCGAGTTGCTGGATGAGGTGACGGCTCGGGAGCCGATGCTTCCGCCGATGAGGTTTGCAGTGCCATCAATGGCCATGCGGCTGAAATCATGCGGGCCGGACGAGGCTCCGATGGTCTTCGTGAACGTGTCCACCGCATCCGTCAGATAGCTTAATGGCGGGCTCTGACCATGCGGCGGGATGTAGATGATGTCACCGGGTTGCAGGCGCACGTTCGTAGCTTTCCCGGTCATGATCGCGGTGACGTTAACGACAGCATATTTCGGGTCCACCAAGGAGCCTCGCACGATGGTTACATGGGAGAGATCGCCTTCCGGTTTGGCACCCAAGGCCTTTCCGATGGCTCCCATGATGTTCATCTCATTCAAGAAACCCACAGCGCGCGGTGAGCTGGCTGCGCCCATGACATAGACTTCGTTGCTCAGCGAGGATGGCAGGTAGATGAAGTCATTGGGCTCCAACCAGATGTTCTGATTCAGATCGCCATCCCGCAGGAGTTTCTGGAAATCCACAGGGATAAGCTTGTCACCACGCTTGAGGAAGCTGTGAGCGAGGTCGGCGAGTTCTTCGGTTGTTCCTGAAAAGTCTGAAGCAAACAAACCTCCCGCCTGGGAGATGGCATCCAGCACCCGCATGGGGCGCTTCAGAGGGAAGATGCCGGGCGTGTTCAGGCGACCCAGAACCCAGACGCGCTGGCTGCTCACGTCGAGTAGCGTGATGCTAACCTCGGGATGGCGATAGAGAACACCGAGCTTCTGCTCCATCTCAGATTTCAACTGCGCCACGGTCTTGCCTTGCACATCGAGGCCGGGCAGGAGGTTGTAGTAGAGCTTGCTGTCAGGTGTGACGAAGGTGGCTGCGCGGGAGCCGCTCTCACTCAGTATTTCAATGTCGAGCTTATCACCCGGACCGAGCGTATATTCCTTCGTAGGTGTTTGCAGCCATTCTGGCCGGATGGAGTCCTTTATTCCCGAGTCAGCAAAGGCGGGATCAAGCGCGGCTTTCTGAGTCGTGTCCTGATGAGGATCGAAGTCATCCTGTCGGAACATGGAGCATGATGAAAGCGCGAACAGCAGTCCGATCAACGCCAGCTTACGAGAGAGGCAGAGTAGCATGGAGGAGAGTGGGTTGTTCGGGCTCATCAGTTCTTTTTAGGGAAGAAAGGCCTAGTGATCAAAGGGGCCACGTTCGTTGAGGTATAAGTGGCCACGGCTCCCTGGAAGACTGCGCTGATGGCCAGATCAATCACGTCTTCGACGCGTGCCCACGGCTTGTCGGAGACATAAACGATGTCCTTGGGCTCCAAGCGGAAGCCCATTGCCTTGCCTTTCAGCACCGCGTCCATGTCCACAATGAAAGTCTGGGGAGTTTCAAAGGAGCCACGGATGACCAGCACTTTGCTCTGGTAAGCGCGTTTCGTAAAACCACCTGCTGCGGCGATGGCGCTGGTGACGGTCGAGTGAGCGAGAAGCCCTTGGGAACCTTGATTCGCCACGTTGCCCATCACATAGAACTCATTCGCGTTAGCGGATGGGAAGTAGAGATAGTCGCCGGGTTGGAGATGGACATTCTGGGACATGTCCCCTTTATAAAAAAGGTTTTCAAAGTTCACATGGATGCGGTTGTTCCCGCGAACGAGGAAGCTTCGACCAAGGTCAGCCAGCTCCACGGTGTTCGTTCCGAAGCGGCCTACTTCAAGGCCTCCAGCCTCTGTGACAGCTTCCAAAACGGTGAGTGGTCGGTCATAGTTGAGCATCCCTTTCTTCACGATCTTACCCAAAAGATAAACCTTCTTACTCTGGAATGTGGTGGGCGTGATGATGACGCGGGGCTTTTGATAATACTTGGACAGTTCGGTATTCAGCGCCTCCCGTAGTTCATCAATGCTCAGTCCGGCAGCCATGACGCTCTGGGCTTGGTAGTAGGTGATCCGCCCGTCTGGTCCGACGAACAGATCAGAACGCGCGGTCTCCGGTTTGCCAAACATGACGATGCTCACGCTGTCACCAGGGCCAAGTGTCAGCTTTGTGGGGGCATCGTGAGTCAGTGAATCTTGGGGCAAGGAAGCCAGCTTCAGCGGCTCGTTTTGGCTGGTGCTCGAAGCCACGGAGACAGGTGTCTTTTGTAGGGCGGTGCGGAAGTCCGATTCTCCGGCGTAGGCGCTGGCAACACAGAATGCCAGTGCGGCGGTCAGCCCAGAGAGCTTGTTCAAGATAGGCGGGCTGAGGCTCGGAGCCCCATTTAGCATGGCTCCGAGGAGCTTGCAGCCTGCATGACGGTAGATGGCGAGTTGTTCAGTGATGGCGGCACCGAGGGAACTCCCACTGGCTCCGACCCATAGAATCTGCGGGAGCCTCTCGGCCATCAGTAGCGTCTCTGGTCGTGATGCAGGTGGCAGCTCAACGAAGATGACGCCTCCGCGATGACGCGACCAGAGGTTCAAGGCGCTGTCCAGTTTCAGGCGATGTTCGGTGTTCCATTCCCAGTCTTCATCAATGGTGAGGAAGACGATGCCGGAGCCTAGGGATAGCCATTGATCGGCCTGCATCAGTGATGAACTGAGCGCTTCGGAAAGCAGCATGGTGGGCTTGTTCGGGTAGGTTTGCTTCGTGATGATCAATACGGATGAACCTCTCCAGGCGGCGGCTTCACCGAGCAGTCGGGACATCTCTGACGCGCTGGTCTCGCCCGCTTGAGAGAGGAGTCCACACAAGATGCTGCCATCAGGTGCCGAGAGGGTCGGTTGAATGCGAGTCCAGGTGCGGAAGGCCCACATCTGTTGGGCTTTGCTGTCATGGCTCAGGCTCCCCGGCAGGGTCGCGAGGACGGGTAGTTTGGTCACGCGCTTAAGGTCGCCAGCGGTCTTGACCCGACCATCCGCCAGCTCACGGAAGAGGAACATGGCGGCAGTCACGAGCAGGCCAAACGCCAGTCCACCGCCTGACAGAATCATGACCTTCTTCATGCGCGTGTCAGTCGCGACATCTTCGATCCGTGATGGGGCTAGGATACGGCAATAACCAAGCGCGTTCTCCTGATAGAGCTGGGCTTCGCGTTGACGACTGGCCAACACTGCACGCGCGGTTTCGAGAGACTGGCGATGCGACCTGATGATGGCGTATTCAAGCTGCTTGCGCGGCAGCAGATTCAGCTTCGCGCGGACATCGTTTCTGGTTTTGTCGATTTTGCTAATTTGCTCCGCGAGCACCTGCTTCGTCGTCTTCAACTGAACAAGCTCCATGTAAATGCCGGAGGTGACACTGCTCTCTCCTGCAGGCGGTGGGCCGTCCTGGCGCGGGGTGGGGTCCTTGATCTCTTCCTCCAGTGACTTGATTCGTTCGCGGGCTTCTTGAACGAAGGGATTGGCTTCCGTATATTTCAATTGAAGCTGGGCGAGTTCCGCATGGGCGGCACTCAGCTTTCCGGCCACGGGGCTGGCGAGTGCGAACTCTTTTTCATAGGCTTTGATTTTCAAATCCAAGGTCTCGAAATCAAGCCGTAAGCCCTCGTATTTCAGGTCATAGTTACCGAGTTGAGCCAGATAGGCATCCATCTCCTTGTCGCCGTCGATCATGTCTGAATCCTTGGCATAGCTGAGGAGCTCTTCGTTTTTCTTCATCAAGTCCTGCTCCACGCGGTTCAGCTCGGTCTTTAGGTAACCGTTGATTTCAGCGGCATCGCGGGCTTGCAGGCTCTTTGTGAAATTGATCAATTCCTCGCTGTAAAGGTTCAGCACATCGACGGCTTGTTTTGGACTGGCATCCGCTGTGAAGCTCACATGAATGAGATCGGAGTTGCGTTCCGGGGCCATGAGGAGACCGGCGCGGATGGTGTTTGGCGGGAGATGAGCCGCTGCGCTAATTCGATCAATCATGGCTCCGGAACGCATGAGGCTCTGGAGGATGGGCATGGTGATGATCGTGGGCTTAAAAGGCTCACCACTATCAGATGCGCGGAAGCTCACTGGCATTTCCTGTCGCACGAGCTGGAGGCTGGCGGTGTAGTTGGGTTGAACGCGAAGTTTTCCTAGAATGAAAAGGGACGTGCTCAAGCCCAAGCCGACAATCAGGCACCATTTCCCATGACGCCAAAGCACATCCACCACACGGAAAGGATCGACTGGTAAGGAGAAGCCGGGGGCTTTGGCCTCAGCTTTCACAGCTAGCGAAGTGGTTGCAGGTATGATCGCCTGGCTGGTTGTGGGAATGTAATCAATTGTCTTCGCAAAGTTCTCACTGGGTGAGGACGCGCCGTTTGAAGAACCGGAGGCTTTTCGCTTCTGGTTGATCGCACTTAGACTGAATTCATCCACGGAGTTCATGCAGCACGCAGCGTTTGGTGACGCTCAAGATCTTTCACCACAGCGTCGATGCCTGCTGTTTCCACGATGTGTCCATCGCGCAGCCAGACATATTCCAACGCCAGTTTAGCCAGACGATTGACTTCACGCGGCACGCCGCCGCTCGCCGTATAAAGATAACGACAGGCATCTTCCGTGAAGACCTGTCCGGTGGGATGACCTGCTACCCGCAAGCGATGAGAAACATAGCCACCGATGTCTGAAAGACCGAGTGGCTTCAGATGGAAACGCAGGCTGATCCGCTGATCCAGCGCAGGGAGGGTGATGATGGTCTTTCTCAGCTCGGGTTGGCCAATCAGCAGCAGCGTGAGGTAAGCCCGTCCGCCTGCATTGAAGTTCGTCAGCCAGCGTAGTTCATGCAGCGTTTCCGCTGAGAGATCCTGCGCTTCATCAAGGATGATGACCACATGACGACCGAGCGAGTAGTTCTCTTCAAGCAAAGCGGTGAGTTGCTCGCAGCGTTCAAATCTCGTCGTGCCAGTGGGCAAGTGATGAGGATCAAGCTTACGGAGAAGCGCATACAAAAGTTCATCGAAGGAAAATCCTGAGTTCTCCAAAGTCACTACATTGAAGCGCTGAACATCAAGGTGAAGTGCAAAAGCTGCGCGGGTCAGAGTTTTACCGCAGCCAATCTCGCCGCTCAAAAGACACGCATTCATGGTGCGCTCTTCGACGAGATAAATCAGGCGGTTGAGAGCTTCTAAATGGTTTGGGCTACCGTAGAAAAAACGGGTATCCCATGTGGCCTCAAACGGCCTTTCCCTGAGATTCCAGTGACGTGATAGTTCCATAGATATGGAAATTATAACTCATGTCACTAATTATGCATCTAATTTTTGTAACTATTTATTAATAATCTATAGAACTCCAACACTTTAAGCCCGTTTTGATCCCAATCGAAGCGTTTCGCATTGGTGTATCCCTTTGCGGTCAGCTCCCTACGGGCTGATTCACTCGTGGAAAGCAGCGTTAATGCGGCGGTCATTTCCTCAATGCTTTCAGGATTGATGCGCAGTGCGCAATCCGCCACCACTTCATCCAATGACCCACGCGTTGAACTGATCACCGGGGTTCCGCAAGCCATCGCTTCCACGGGAGGCAGGCCGAAACCTTCAAAGAGCGATGGATAAACAAAGGCTCCTGCACCGCGATAGAGATCCGGGAGGGTGGCATCCGCGACGAAGCCCAGAAAACGGATGTCCTGAGCGTATGCCGAGGCTTTCGCCGCTGCATGGATGAACTCAGCTCCGTGCCAATCACTGCCACCCAGGGCCAGCAACCACGGAGAGCCTGTGGCGGCTTTGAATTGATTAAAGGCTTCAATGAGCCGGACATGATTCTTAGCGGGATGCTCCAGACGGGAGACGTAAAGAAAATAAGGCTGTTCCAGACTCCAGCCATTTTTTGTGACTGCACCTTCACTCGCGGGCTTGAATCTCTCGTGATCGAGTCCGTTGAGGATGATCTTTTGCTTGGCCACGGGGATGTTGAAGAAGCGTTCGATGTCCTGCGCGGTGTTCGTGCTGATGGCGATGATGCCATCCTGCCTTCGAGCCAGTCGTTTCACGATCACGCGACCGTAAAACATTCTGAGAGGATCGTATTTCCCCTGAACATGAAAGGGCGCGAGGTCATGGATGGTGGAAACCAAGACGCAAGGCTTCCGCCAAAGCATCCGACGATAACTCGGCACATGCAGCACATCGAGCTGGAGCTTCTTCGCGATCCTCGGCAGCACGAACTGATGCCACAGGATGTTCTTTACCGCGCCGCGCCATTTCTCGGCCACAGTTACGATGCGTATCTTATCGCCCACGAAGGCAAACAAAGGCACGTCTTCTTCGAGCACGAACAGCGTGATCTCATGCTCGTGGGCATGAGCCATAAGCGCTTGCGTGAGCGCGAAGACATACTGGGCCACACCCGTCTTGCCGCGTTGAATGACGGTGGTGGTGATTCCGATTTTCATGCGGCGAGGGCAGGGGCTTCAGCAAAGATGAACTTCTCCATGCGTAGCGTGCGGATCACACTGCGCGCCGCTTCAGATGGATTGGTGAAGGATACCACCACGCCCCGGTTGCGGCCTTGTTTCTTGGCTCGCACCATCAAGCCCACACCGGTGCTGTCCACGAAGCGGATCGTAGAGAGATCAATCTCCACCTTGCCGCCGTGTTGCGCAGAGTTATCAATCATCAGTTCCGTGAGACTCCAGATTTCCTTCTCATTTGCCGTGGTAACTTCGCCCTGCCAGGAGATACACCCCCCGCAGTCTGAGTCCACATAGATGGTGCGCGCAGGCCGTTCATCACCGAGTTCCTGAAGCATTCTCATGCCTTCTTCGACATCGGATTCGGTATTGAAGATTCCGTTGAGATGCATCAGATCGAGCGCCTTCTGCAAGGACTTCGACGCACTGACCAGCACCAGTGGCAGACCTGCCTCACGGTGGTTTTTCTGAAGGCGGGTGAGTAATGCCAGTCCGGTGCTATCAGCCACTTGCACGCGCGATCCATCAATCACCAAAGGCTTTTCACTAGCAGCGAGATTCTGCCATTTGGCCCGATTCAGCGTCACCGCTTTCGCATTAAAGATTTCAGGCAGTTCCACCACTTGGCTGTTCTCCGTCTCGGTCATGACGAAGCCGGTGGAGCCTTCTTTGTTGCCCTGACGCAGCTTGATGAGCTGGCCCATCATGTTCGTGCTGAAAGCGAGAAGATCATCGAAGTAACGCTTGAAGAGTCGTCTTGGTTCCTGGGCCAAGCGGAAGATCCACTCCAGGCCAAGACCGTGCATCCACTTCGGTGCGCGCTTCATGTGGCCCGCGAGGAAATCAATGGTCGCGCCGACGCCCATGCATACGGGCACGCCGAGCTTGCGATAGTTCATACTGATCCACTTCTCCTGTTTCGGGCAGCCGAAGGAGACGAAGAGCAAGTCCGTATCAGCCGCGCGGATGGTCTGGCAGATGCCTTCGTGATCCATCTCCAGCAAGGGCTTGAAGGGAGGGGAAAGCACGCCCGCCACTTTGAGTTTCGGATGCTTTGCCATGATGTTTTCCAGCGCCTTCGCGGCCACCTCTTCCTGCCCCCCGAGGAAGAAGACGCGATACCCTTTCTGCTCTGCGAGCTCCAACAAAGCGGGCACCAGATCAGAACCGGCCACGCGTTCCGGCAGCGCATTACCGAGGAAACGGGAAGCCCAGACGAGCGGCATTCCATCACACAAGACGAGGTCCGCATCCGTCAGGATACGATGCAGTTCCAGGTCATGAGTCGCCTGCACCACGAAGTCCACATTGGCCGTGGCCAAGTAATGGGGCCGCTTGGAAGCGACCATGTCTTCGATGATCTGGAGCGTCTGCTGAGT
>JANYJH010000053.1 GCA_025361865.1 Phragmitibacter sp. | reverse complement strand
GAATTCACCCGAGATGTTCGAGCCCCACATCGGCGTGGATGAAAGCGGGAAGGGGGATTACTTCGGGCCGCTCGTCATCGCGGGAGCCTACGTGAATCCTGAGGTTGCGCGGGCACTGCAAGAGATCGGTGTCATGGACAGCAAGCGCATCGGTAGTGATGCGCGGATCAGCACTATCGCTCAAGCCATGCGCGGTATTCGCGGCTTCGTGCATGAGGTGATCGTGATCAGCCCCGAGAAATACAACCAGCTCTACGGGAAGTTTGGTAACCTCAACAAGCTGCTCGCCTGGGGTCACGCGCAGGTCATCGAGAATCTATTGGAACGCGTTCCCGATTGTCCGCGCGCCTTGTCAGATCAGTTTGCCAATCCAAAGGTTCTTCAGGCGGCGCTAAAAGAACGCGGGAAAAGCATTGTTCTTGAACAAAGAACCAAAGCGGAGAGCGATTTAGCTGTCGCTGCGGCCTCGATTTTGGCCCGCGAGAAGTTCGTGCTTTGGCTGCGTGATTCAGGCAAACAATGGGGGATTGATTTACCCAAGGGAGTCTCCCAAGTGGTGAAGGAGAACGCGATGGCCTTTGTTAAGAAACACAGCGTGGAACAACTTGGGAAAGTCGCCAAATTACACTTCCGAACGACGCAAGAAATCATCCCGTGAATCTAAGTCTGTATTAGCAACTCTAATAAAGAGAGGGTTTGCGTGTAGGCCTTTGGTCCTACAAAGCAGGTTATAAATTGTAAAGAATCTTATCAATGGATAATAGTTCGGCTGAACATATGGCCACTATTACCAAACGCGATCTTGTAGTCGAAATCAGCAATCGAACGGGCATGACTCAGAGTCAGGTCTTTGATGTGTTTCAGGTGATTCTCGATGTTGTTACTCAAGAACTAGCCAAGGGCAATGAGGTGACGCTGCGTCGGTTTGGCTCGTTTGAAACCCGTATCACTAAGCCCAAGGTGGGACGTAATCCAAACAAACCCGGCTCCGAAATCAAGATCCCTCCGCAGGCAGTGGTTCGGTTCAAACAGGGCAAAGAAATGAAGGCCCAAGTGACCCAAGTATTGAAGAACGCGCATATGGCGGTTGCCTGATCGAGCTTAAACTTAATGGCTAGCCATCAGATCTTGGTGGTCTGATAAATGAAAGCCGGAAGCACATTGAGCCAAACGATGTCGCTTCTTCCAAGCAGGTTCACCCGGCTTTGCAATAACTCTCGAAAATGCTTTCCGGTGGGCAATAAGTGAAAGCCAGCATAGGCAAATGTAGCCAAGCGACCGCCAGGTTTTAATCGGGTCAGCGCGTGATCAAGAATGGCGATCTGTAATTCGGTTGGGAACGCCGTCCAAGGCAGGCCGCTTACGACGGTGTCAAACATTTCACCCGGTTTTAGGAACTCATCGAAGTCATATTCTTGAACGGCTTTGGCCTCGAACTGCATGGTGGGAAAGCGTTGACGCAGGCGGTCCACAAAGACGGTGTTCAGCTCTAGGCCCAGATAGCGGGCCCCATCTGGCATACAGGAATGGATGGCTTCCGTGAAAGGTCCAGTTCCGGGTCCAAGTTCTAGGATACACTGCGCGTTTTTAACCTCGGCATGTTCCATCATTTTCCGGGCCAGACGCGCGGAGGATGGGGCGATGGCACCAGTCATTTGCCAGTTGCTAATAAATTCACGAAGAAAAATCCAGGACATGGATGGCAGATTATCAGTGGTTGCAGCGCGCTGCGAATAGTTTTAATAAATGTGCAAACCCTCTTGTCATATGAACAACCTGCTCAAGCCAGTCTTAGTCCTGCTGACAGCCCTATTTATGGGGGCCTGTTCATCTCCACACTATAGAATCACCTTGCGTGATGGACGTGAATTTTTAGCGGCGAACGAACCCAGTTTTAGCCAAAAAACAGGCTACTACAAGTTCCGCGATCTCGCGGGCAAGGATGCCCTCATCCGTGCAGACGAAGTGCTCATGCTGCACGAAATGTAGAAACATCATGTCCCGACTTATCCTTGCTTCCGCCTCGCCTCGCCGTTCAGAATTAATGCATGAAGCAGGCTATGACTTTGAGGTCATCGTGCCTGAAGTCGAAGAAGCTCACGATGAAAATCTGACGTGTGAGGTGCTGACCACTGAGAATGCCCGATGGAAAGCGCTGGCCGTCGCCTTAGCCGTCCCCGAGGCCCTCGTAATCGCGGCAGACACGCTCGTTTATCTTGATCAAAAGCCGATCGGGAAGCCTAAGGATCTTGATGAAGCGCGGGACATGCTGCGCAGGCTTTCAGGCCGCACCCACCAAGTCTGCACGGGCGTGGCATTGGCTCATGCCGCAGCTTCCGAGGTGAGTGTCTTTGCCGTAGTCAGCCAAGTCACTTTCAAGCCGCTCACGGATGAAATCATCGCCGAATATCATCGCCGTATTCAACCACTCGATAAAGCTGGCGGCTACGCGATTCAGGACGAAAGCGCCATGATCATCGCGGGTATCGAAGGGTCGTGGTCGAACGTCAAAGGCTTGCCGATGGAGCGGTTGATTGAAGAACTCACCACCCGCCAATCACTGCCCAGAAGAAGCCAAGGAAGGGCTTAAGTCCGCCTCCACGGCACGACGTTCATCGAAGACAAAACACGCGCCTTCATAGTGAGCGCCGCCTGTCTCTTCGAAGTATTTCAAGATGCCGCCATCGAGTTGCAGCACTTTTTTGAAGCCGACTTCCCGCATGTAAAGAGCAGCTTTCTCACAACGG
Source organism: Phragmitibacter sp. (assembly GCA_025361865.1). Taxonomy (GTDB): domain Bacteria; phylum Verrucomicrobiota; class Verrucomicrobiia; order Verrucomicrobiales; family Verrucomicrobiaceae; genus JANYJH01. The sequence goes on along the minus strand of JANYJH010000053.1, from coordinate 14,104 downwards.
ATGCCTCCGGTGCAGAAGGACACGATGGTCTGCTGTTTAGCGGTTTCGGGTAGGGACTGAACCACAGCAGGGAACTGCGAGAAATGTTCTATCTTGGGTGTCACGGCATGGGTAAAGGTGCCGCGTTCCACTTCGTAAATGTTTCGCGTATCCAGCAACAGGATCGGCTCACCATTGTCGTCGTGACCTTGATCGAGCCAGCGCTTGAGGGTAGCGGAATCCACCACTGGAGCGCGCTCATTTTCGGGTCGGATCGTCGGGTGTTTCATGGTGATGATCTCCCTCTTGAGCTTCACCAAAAACTTGCGAAACGGTGTCGTCGCGGACCAGCTATCCTTTACGGTGAAATCCGCAAAGCGTGAATCCGTGCGAAGCCACGCGATGAAGTTCCGCACGGGTTCTGGCTCGCCCGCGAGGAACAGATTGATGCCTTCTTCAGCGAGCAGCACGGTGCCGCGAAGGGAGCGCTGCACACCTTCAGCCAAGATACGTGCTTTGAGCTCAGGGAGATCCTGAAGCTGCACGAACTTGTAACCGGCGACGTTGAGAACAGACATGGGCAGCGTTTTGATAGGCAGGATGAAGGTCACGGCAAGCGTTATGCAATACGCCATGTCTTGTGAACGAGGTCCGAAAGTGTAAGTAGCAAGCGTTCCGTCACGAAGCCGATATGATGTCATCCATGCGCTCCCTATCCCTCTTCATCCTCATGGCGTGGAGTCTGGGCTCACAAGCTGAGGAACCGCTGGGTAAGATCATCTTCACGAACTTTTGTTTCACTTGTCACGGAATGAAGGGTGAGGGGAATGCCCAACTCAAAGCGCCTTCCATTGCGGGAACGCCCGCGTGGTATCTCGATGGGCAACTCCGTAACTTCCGTGAAGACCGACGCGGCTTTGACCCGAGTGATGTGGAGGGTCAGTTGATGAGCGCTTCAGCCAAAGCACTGAATGCCGAGCAAAGCAGCGCGGTGTCTGAATATGTCGCCAGTCTGAAACGTGTGCCCCCAGTGGCCACCGTGGCGGCGGATAGAATGCTGGGGCGGGAGCTTTATAGGGAATGCTGCATGGAGTGCCATCGCTTCAATGGCGAGGGTGAGATGGTCTTTGGCAGCCCTCCGCTGGTAGGATTACAGGACTGGTATCTCATGGCCCAGATTCAGAAGTTCAGGCACGGCCTGCGCGGTGTTTTAACGGCGGATGCGATGGGGCAGAAAATGGCGTTCTCCGCGCGGTTCATCGAATCAGAAAACGCACTGGAATCGCTCGTAGCATATATCATCTCACTTCAAAGCCCTGCCAAAGATGAGATGACGGATCCATTTGATCAAGCCCTGCTCAGCGGGCAGAAGTAGTCGCATGTGGGGGACAGTCTGGAACTATCTGACAGCGCCGTGGTTCGCACGGCTCCTGCGGGATGTGGCCCTGACGCGCGGCATCATGGTGGGCACAGTCGTGCTCGGAGTGGCGCGAGTGATGCGGGTAACACTGATGCCGTGCCCGTTCATGGCACTCACCGGACTGCCTTGTCCCGGCTGCGGAATGACTCGGGCGACGGAGGCTTTGCTGCGGGGTGATTGGTCGCGAGCCATGACGTTTCATCCTTATGCACCGTTCTTCCTAGTGTTGGGATTGGTCATGGCGGCGTCCTTGATCGTTCCGGCATCGGGGCGTGAAACGATGGCGAAAGGCATTGAAGCTTTCGAGCGCAGCACCCCTCTGTTAGCCATCATTATGCTCACCTTCGCCATTTATGGCTTGCTAAGGATGGGGCAATGCTGCTTTAACGAAAACGGCCAGCCCTTTCCACCGACGCGAATTTCATCTGTGAGAAGTCTCGGGTCTGACCGTTAAGTCAAACGTCATTCAAAATCATCAACTCAACAAAACATCACCTTATGAGCAGCATCATCGGACTTCTCGCACTCGCCATTGGCCTCGTCAGCATCATCTGCTGGATTAAAGTGCTTATCGTGATCTTCAACAAAGCCGGTGTCGGCCTTGGCATCCTCGGCATTATCTGCCCCATCTTCACCTTCATCTGGGGTTGGGTAAAGAATGCGGAATACGGCCTCAAGAAAATCATGCTCATCTGGACGATCGCCACCGGCGCATCCTTCGTTCTCAACGTCGTAGCGGGGGCTACCATGGCCGCCTCTCCAGAGTTTCAGAAAGCGATGAATGAGGCGATGCAGAAAGCTTCGCAAAAGCAGTAGCCCATCCATCCCTGGCCGACGGAGGTTCCACCCTCGTCGGCTTTTTGATGAACTGATCAAACCAACGTCCGCAGTAACAGAGGTAGCTCCGCAACCGAATCCAGCGTGTGGTTTGCTTCCACCGTGATGGGCTTATCACTGCGGATGCGGATGGTCTGCGGCACGCCCGCATTGATGGCCATTTGGATGTCGCGGTCGTGATCTCCGACCAACCATGAGCGGCTGAGATCGAGATCGTGTTCTTGAGCCGCTTGCAAGATCATCTCGGGGCTGGGTTTGCGGCAGATGCAGGTGCCGCTGAGATGGGTGCAGGCATAGAGGCCATCAAACGCGGCGGAGTGCTCCGCAAGTTCGCTCTGCATGGTCGCATGAATGTCATCCAGCGTCGCTTGAGACATGAGTCCCTTACCGACGCCTTGCTGACTGGTGACGAGAATGAGCGCGTAGCCTCGTGCTTTAAGGAAAGCCAGTGACTCGATGATGCCCTCGCTGAGATGGAAGTCCTGATGACGTAGCACATAGCCAGCGCCGGGAGATCGGTTCACGACTCCATCACGGTCAAAAAAGAAAGCGGGGCGCATTATTGGAATCGGTTGTAACGCAAATGAAGGCTGGCAGGGCTTCGGCGCTCATGCCAGATGGCGACGACATGGATGATCTCTCCTAACTGGACATATAGAATGCTACGGGAAAGGCTCCAGAAACATCCTTCGTCCACCCATGATGGAGGGGCCGAAACGGTCTGGGTTTGCAAGAATCTCCTCAAACCCCTTATTGATGACTGAAGTAAAGCGGTCACCCACGGCTTGACTGCCTGTTTCATTATCATACCAAGCAACGGCCTGTTTGTAATCGAGTCGTGCTTCACGACCGAAGACAAATTTGCGACTCATAAGGCGAGGCCGCGTGTGGCAAGAATCTCTGCCTTCCATTCTTCCATAGAGAATCCATCCTCAGGATTCATTCGCGCATGAAGAATTCTACGCCTCAGTTCATGTTCAAGTGCCCTACCTGATCCATCTTGATCTTCGTGCTCAAGGCTACACTCGATTTCATAGCAAAGCTGAGCCCTTTCTTCAGGTGTCAGTTGCAAAGCTTCTTCCAGAATAAGATCAGCCGTCATGGGTCAATGATTACCCAACTCCCACGGATCGCAAGCTTCACTCCCAAACCGGATAGCCGCTCACGCACAGATTATCCCCGATGATTTCATGCGTCACTGCGCTGAGTTCCACGGATCGCGCGGCTTCTGCGAACTCCACGCCGCCTACGGAAAGTGTGCCGCCACCGCAGAGGCGTGGGGCCAGATACCAGTGGACTTCATCCACGGCCTTGGCGGCGAAGGCTTGTCCCATGAGGTTTCCACCGCCTTCTAGGAGGATGCTGGTGATGTTTCGTTTGGCCAGTTCGCGCAGGATTTCTGGGAAGGTGCGCTCGCCTTGGAGGACGATGGTTCGCTCCTGATGCTCATCAGTGAAGAGATGGGCCTTGGTCGGAAGGAGGCCGCTTCGACTCACGATGACGCGCCACGGCTGCTGCTTTTCCATTGGGATATTCAGGCCGCGCAGGGTCAGTTTCGGATTGTCCTGACGAACCGTTTCCGCGCCGACCATGATGGCATCACAACGCACGCGCAGCCTCATGGCGTGAGCGCGTGCGGCCTCGCTGGTGATCCATTGGGGCTCGCCCGGTGGGCGGGTGAGCCGACCATCCAGGCTTTGGCCGACCTTGGCGATGACGTAAGGCAGACCCGTCGTGATCCATTTGGTAAACGGGCGCAGGAGGTGATCACATTCCTTCTGCAAAACACCGCTCTTCACGCGGATGCCCGCTTGGTTCAAGACGGCGTCCGCAGCGCCAGCGTGAGCTGGATTGGGATCGCGAGCGCCATAGACGACTTCCGCGAGGCGGGCCTCGATCAAGGCGCTCGTGCAGGCTCCCGTGCGGCCATGAGTGGAGCAGGGTTCCAGCGTCACATAAGCGGTTGCGCCACGCGGATCAGCGCCTTTGGCAGCCGCATCGCGAAGCGCCTCGATCTCCGCGTGGGGGCCGCCAGCCTTACGATGAAAGCCTGCTCCGATGACGATGCCACCTTTGACCAAGGCGGCGCCCACGGCGGGATTTGGCGCGGTCAGGCCGATGCCGCGTCGCGCCTCAATGAGGGCGAGTTGCATGAACGATTCATCGTCTGGAACGGCGGGCATGATGGATGAGGCTATGGGGATATTCGGTTTTTGCGTGGTCAATTTCAAGAAACATGTTCTCATCTTCCCATGACGACCAAACAACGCGCGCGGCTCTATCGCGAACTCGGAAAGCTCATCGGAGCGGGGATGCACTTGGATCGTTCGTTGGAGCTGCTCATTGAACAAGGGCCTGCGTCATCTGTGCGTCGTTATCTGACGGGCTTGCGTCAAGGGCTGGCGGAGCATCTCAGCGTCGCGGATTCGATCGCGAAGCACAATGGCTCCCTGGTTACCAGCATAGAGATCAGCCTCGTGGAAGCGGGTGAACGCGGTGGTCGGTTGGATGATGCCTTCCGTCATCTCGCGCGTTACTTTGAGCTGAAGCAGAAGGCCAAGGACAAGGCGCTCGGCGCGATGATCTATCCGGTGATCCTTCTGCATGTGGGCCTCATCTTTCAGGATGTGCCCGCGCTGGTTCTGGGAACGGATTTGCCCTCCTTGGTGCCGAAGATCATCATGCGCTTCGCCACCGCCTGGGGCCTTCTTTTGGGAATGTGGATCGCGTGGTCCGTTCTCAGCAAACTCAGCCAGAGTTCCGCGCTCGCAGATCGGTTTCTCTGCGCGATTCCGCTCATCGGTTCAACGCGGCGTCACTGGGCATTGGCGCGCTTTTGTCAGGTCTTTCAGACGGGCCTCCTCGCGGCCATGCGCATGAGTGAAACGCTGATCCTCGCGGGCGCTTCCTCACAGAGTGCCCTGATCAATAGCACCAGCCGCCGCGCCGCCGGCCTCGTGCAGCAGGGGAATACGCTGAGCTCTTCTCTGAAAGGCTACGGCGTGTTTTCCAAGACGTTCCTGAACTCCGTAGAAACAGCGGAGCAAACGGGGTCGCTGGATGTGGAGATGGGACGGTGGGCGGAGGCGGAATCCGAGATGGCTGCGCAAGCCCAAGACCGCGTGGCAGAGTGGATGCCGCGCCTTTTCTATGTGTTCGTGGTCGGCTTCGTCGCCTATAAAATCATCAGCATGTTTCAGGGCATCTACGGCGAGAACGGTGAGTATATGAAAATCCTGAAGGACATGCCTTGAGGTCTGAAAAGCCTGCGATAAAGAAAAGAATACTAGCCGTCCGCACGGTTTCGTATATATGTTCAACCGAACATCAAATACCACGAACTCATTAACGACACACGATCATGGCCCGCGCACCTAAAGAAACCTCCTCTGACTCCGCCACCAACAAAGTAGCCGAGGCTCGCTCCCGCAATCTGGAGAGCGCCATCCAACAGATTCAGAAGGACTTTGGTGAAGGTGCCATCCTGCGCATGGGAGAGGAAAATCGGGTCGAAGTGGCCGTCATTCCTACGGGCAATCTCTTGATTGATCAGGCGCTCGGCATCGGCGGCTTCCCGCGTGGTCGCGTGGTGGAAGTCTATGGTCCAGAAAGCTCCGGCAAAACGACGCTGACGCTGACGGTCATCGCTCAAGCCCAGAAAGCAGGCGGCTTGGCAGCGTTCATTGATGTGGAGCACGCCCTCGATCCAGGCTACGCGACGAAGCTCGGCGTGAAGATGGAAGAGCTGCTCGTCTCCCAGCCCAGCAGCGGTGAAGAAGCCCTGCGCATCTGTGAAACGCTCGTCCGCTCGAACGCTCTGGATGTCATCGTCATTGATTCCGTGGCCGCGCTGGTCACCCGTCAGGAATTGGAAGGTGACATCGGGGATGCCACCGTGGGTGCTCAAGCCCGTCTCATGAGCGCGGCTTTGCGTAAGCTCACCGCGATCATCAGCAAGGCGCGCACCTGCTGCATCTTCACGAACCAGATTCGCGAGAAGGTCGGCGTGATGTTCGGCAATCCCGAAACCACACCGGGCGGCAAGGCGCTCAAATTCTACTCCAGCGTGCGAATCGACATCCGCCGCATCGGAGCCATCAAGAGTTCCGACGGCACCGTCACGGGTAACCGCACCAAGGTCAAAGTCGTGAAGAACAAGATGGCTCCGCCCTACACCGAGGCCGAGTTTGACATCATGTATAACGAAGGCATCAGCGGCGTCGGCTCGCTCCTCGATCTCGCTTTGGAATACGACATCATGCAGAAGCGCGGTTCCTGGATCAGCTACAAAGGCACCCAAGTCGCCCAAGGTCGTGATGCCTGTAAGGACGCTCTCAAAGCCGATGCCACCCTCTACGCAGAAGTCGAAGTAGCCGTCAAAGCGAAGCTCAATGAGAAGGCTGTTGGGAAGACCAAGTCAGCGGTAGCCGCCGTGGCCGCCGCCGCAGCGGATGCGGAGGAGTAGTCGTGACAGCAAGGAGCGCGACACTCCGTAGTCGCTTATTCGGCTTCTTGGCTTTATTGTCGATTGAGAAGAGCGACATCGGAGTGTCGCGCTCCCAACTTTTCGCATCATCAGTATAACTCGCCAAAGCCATGTCGGGCTAGGTGCTCTTGTCAATTTTGACAAAATGTTCAATCGGTATATCTTCAATGCATGAGCAGACTCAGCATCGAAATCGAGCCCGAACATCACAGGCAGATCAAAACCTTGGCTACTTTTGCGGGACTTTCTATCAAGGATTATATTCTCGCTAAAACCTTACCAGCCAAAGCTGCCGTTGATCCTACGCAGCAATTGATGGAGTCTCCCAAGAATGCGGCCCGCTTGAAGGAAGCAATAGCGGTTCCTTCCTCAGAGCACCTCGTCTTTGCATCATTAAAAGACTTGGAATATGCGCTTGGAATTTAAACCTCAAGCATTTGAGGATTTGCAGTATTGGGTGCAATACCAACCGAAAGTAGCTAAGAGGCTCCTCCGCATGATTGATGAAACGTTGCGTGATCCGTTCGGTGGCATCGGAAAGCCCGAGCCTTTGCGGAATGAGCTATCCGGTTGGTGGTCCAAACGAATTGATGATGAGCATCGCCTTGTTTACAAAACGGAGGGAGATGCCCTGATCATCGCGCAAGCAAAGGGCCATTATACCTAAGCGGGTAGGTCTCTACGAAAGTCGCCCCAGTTCTAACTCGCCAGCGCCATGCCGGGAGTGATGCTGTTGGAGATGACGCCGCGGAGGTCAGCTAGGCTGACGGGTTTAGTGAGGAAGTGGTTCATGCCCGCTTCTTTGCAGGATTCCTTCACTCCGCTCAGGGCGTGTCCGGTGACGGCGACGATGACGGGCTGCTGCTTCAGGGCGAAGTTTCCGCGTATCTCGCGGGTGGCATCTTCTCCGCCCATGACGGGCATTTGGAGGTCCATGAGGATGATGTCGTAGGCGCTTTGATTGACCATGTTGATGGCTTCCTGGCCATTCTCGGCGAGGTCCACGTCTTCATAGCCAAGCTTCGCGAGCATGAGCTTCGCGAGCTTCTGATTCATGGGCTGATCTTCTACGAGGAGGATGCGCGCGGGGTGTTCATTCGCAAAGACGGGCTGGTTTTCTTTGGGCTTGGGAGCAGCACGGACGGGGACAATAGGGGCAGCTTCGGCTTGGGGAACAATGGTGGCTTCCACGTCGGTGACGAGGCTCGCAGAACTTGGTTCCCGGCGATTCTGATGCTCGACGCGGCGCGTGGCTTGTTGAGCCCGAACAGCGAGCATCATGGCCTTCATCAGTTCGCGACGGTTCACGGGTTTCAGGACGCTGGCAAAGTGGGGCCCGGCAGCGCGCATGAGATTTTGCTTAAAGGCTTCACTCCCGATGGGCATGACGCCCACGATGGCCATGCCTTGACTGCCCGCAGATTTGGCGATCTGCTCGGCCAGCTCGCGGGCTGGCGGTGCAGCTTCAAGAATAACGAGCGATGGAGCGCCGGACAGATGCTCTGCTACGGATGAGCCCAGACGCAGGGGGCGGGCATCTGGTGCCATGCCCCACAGTCCGCAGTAGTGCATAAGGATGTTAGAGGTGGTTTCATTGCTGGAGAGGATGCGCACTTTGATGCCGCGAAGGAAGGTCTGCCAGCTAAGCTCTTCCTGCATGGCTTCGGAGTCTTCGGGGGCGGGGCGGAGGGGCAGTTCAAAGAAGAAGTTGGAGCCCTTGCCTTCTTCACTCTGGACGTTGACTTCACCGCCCATGAGTCGGCAGAGCTTGCGCGAAATGGCAAGGCCCAGGCCGGTGCCGCCATATTTACGAGTGGTGGAGTTGTCCGCCTGCGTGAAGGCTTGGAAAAGCTGGGTAGATTTGTCAGGAGCGATGCCGATGCCGGTGTCCCGCACGGAAATGTGCAGGAAGAGCATATCCCCCATCGGGGTCTTGCGCACGATGGGCTGGGCGAGCACGAGGATCTCCCCTTTCTCGGTGAATTTCACGGCGTTGCCGACGAGGTTGACGATGACTTGTTTGAGCCGCTGGAAGTCGCCCAGAACGTTCTGCGGCAGTTCTTCGTTCATGTGATAATTCAGCTCGACGCCCTTCTCCACGGCTTTGTAGGCGAAGATACTCATGGTCTCCCGGAAGAGCTGGCTGAGGTTCACGGGCATACATTCCAGGACCATCTTGGAGGACTCCAGCTTGGAGAAGTCGAGGATGTCATTGATCAGATGCAGCAGTGATTCCCCACTGGTGCCGATCATGCGGACGAGCTCTTCTTGCTCGGTATCCAATGCCGTATCCAGCAGCAGGGAGGTGGTGCCGATGATGCCGTTCATGGGCGTGCGAATCTCATGGCTCATGTTCGCGAGGAAATCACTCTTCGTGGCCATCGCTTTTTCGGCTTCCTTTTGGGCGGCGATGGATTCTTTGATGACCTGCTGCTTCTTCGCTTCTTCAGCTTGCAGCTTGTCCATCGTCTTATTGTAAGCGCTGTAAGCCCCGGAGATTTCATCAAGGCCGAAGACATTCAATCGCTGATTCCAGACGCCATTGCCCACGCCGACGAGGTAGTCCGTCAGCTTGTGAACACGACGGGTGATGCGACCTCCGAGGTAGATGAAAGCGAGCAAGCCGGGTGCGATGCCGAGCAGCGTGGCTGCTGCGAGCAAGGACATGAAACGCGGTGCTCCGGCAATGAGGTGTGTCCAGGTATAGAGCGGCTGTTGGATGACGATCACGCCGATGAGCCTCCCATCCGTGAAGGTGATGGGCACGGCAGCGACGATCCATTCGGCGAGGTCCACTTCCCCTTTATGCTTCTGCACAAAGGTGGACGATGCGGCGTAGGGTGAGCCTGCACTGATGAGCGTGAGGGCTTCGATCTGTCCTGTGGTGCTGTTGTTGGTGGAGAGTTCTACTGGCACGCTGCCAGTCATGGAGATGGAGGTGGCGCGGGCGAAGCGGTTCTTCGCATCCTTCATCTCCGGCATGTAACGCTGCACTTCCACGAGTGCGCCGATGGAGACCAGCCCCTCGGGTCCATGAAGATCTGCCAGCCGCTCGCGGAGCTTGTCCTCGAATTTGTAAGGGAGTTGCGCGGGCAGGTCTTTGGACTTCTGCTCATCCAAGGCGAGCCTGACTTCAGCGGCTCCAGCGAAGGCGAGGCTGAGCAGATGCGAACGCTGAGCGCCGCGACAGGAAGTGAGTTCATGCCACGCAAACGCGCCCAATATCGTCACAATGGAGAACGATACGGCGAGCAGGTAAACGACGATAAGTCGCGCTGACAGGAATATGGCTCTCATGGTTTAACAAATCTTCGGCTGATCCAGCGCGCCCTTGATCTGCCTGGAATCAGGAGAGGGCGAGGCCGTCATCCGCGTTCTTGCTCCGACACCGGAGCATCGTGCTGGAGAGGTCTTCCATGGAGTAGGGCTTCGGCAACACATCGCTGAAGCCCATGGAGTGGCATTGGGATTTTCCATCCGAATCAAAATACCCGCTGCTGGCGATGATCCGCACTTCAGGATCGAGCGAGCGGAGCTGATGCATGGCATCAATGCCGCTCATGCCGCCGGGCAGAATCATGTCCATGATGACGACGGCTACGGGCATGTCATGCTTGCCACAGAAGCTGAATAACTGCGTCGCTTCCTCACCGCTACAGGCTTGGAAGACCTGCCAGCCTTGCGCTTCGAGCATGGCGCTGGCCATCGCCCGCACCAGGGGATCATCATCCACAAAGAGCACCCGACTGGAGCCATTCGGTGAACGCAGCGGTTTGGGCAGCTCCTCTTGAACAGCCAAGAGCATTCTCTCGCGGGGTGGTTCTACAGTTCTCATACGGCGGTGTAGCTTAAGCAGCGGATTTCTTCCATCGTGGTATGGCCCGCGATGACTTGGACAAGACCTTCCTGATAGAGAGTGCGGAAACCGTTCTTCAGGGCGGAGCCTCGGATGGCGCTCTGGGGTGCTCCGGTCTCGATGTAGTCGCGAATTTCATCCGTGATCTCGCAGAGTTCCATCAGGGCGACGCGTCCTGAGTAGCCCGTTCCGTGGCACTCCGTGCAGCCTGTCTTCTCATAGATGGGCTGGGTCAAGGGGGCCGTGATCGCGCCTTGCTTCGCCATGATGGTCTGCACATCCGGCGTGGCGGCGATGGGGCGTTTGCAATAGTTGCAGAGACGGCGGACGAGTCGCTGCGCCTGACTCAAAGCCAGCGAATCTGAGACCAAGTATTTCTCAACCCCCATCGAGAGCAAGCGGGATACGGCACGGATGGAGTCGTTCGCGTGCAGCGTGGTGAGCACCAAGTGACCCGTGAGCGCGGAGTTTACGGCAGCATTGGCGGTCTCGCTGTCTCGTGATTCACCGATGAGGATGATGTCCGGGTCAGCGCGCAGAAGGGACCGCAAACCACGGGCGAAGTCGAGACCGCGCGCTGGGTTGGTTTGCGTCTGGTTGATGCCTTCGATCTCGTATTCGATGGGGTCTTCAATGGTCTGGATGTTCACATCCACATCATTCACGCTGTTGAGCAGCGCATAAAGCGTGGTCGTTTTACCAGAACCGGTCGGCCCGGTGACTAGGCAGAGGCCCTGATCCCGTTGCATGGTGCGGGTGAGGATTTCAAGCTGACGCTGGGAAAGATTGAAGTCAGAGAGACGCTTCACGCCGTCCTGCTTATCCAGGAAACGCATGATGATCTTCTGGAAGTCACGGCGCATGGGCACGGCGGCGACACGGACATCCAGTCTGCGGCGACCAATGCGGATGGAGAAGCGACCGTCCTGACACTCCTGACGGGTCTGCGCCATGTTCGAGTAATTTTTAATCAGCGCGATGTAGCGCGGCAGCATTTCCTCAGGAGACGTGAGGATGACCTTCATGCTTCCGTCGATGCGGGCGCGGAAGCGGACGAGGTTATAGAACTTCTCAATGTGAAGGTCACTGGCGCGGCAACGCACGGCGGTGAAGAGCGCCCATTGCACCAGTTCCTCAGCGGATTGATTCGGGTTCGCCGGGTTCACACGCGCCATGTCCTCAGCGGTGATCTCCACGATGTTCGCGTCATCCACTTCCACGTATTCACCTTCGACGGTGGCTACGGAGGAAGGATCAAAGCTGGCATTCGCACGGGTAATGGCTTCACGGATGGAGACCAGATCCGCCATGACGGGAATGATCGTGACGTTCTCACTGCCCAGTGAGAGCCACTCATCTTCAAAGGCGTAGCAGTCCTCGTTCTCACTCAGGAGATAGACGGTGCTCTTCCCCGTGTAGAGAGGATAGACGTTATGCCGCTCCAACAGGTGACCGGGGAAGTAGTTCTGCCTTGGCGCTTCCTGGGCGTTATAAATGAAGGTCTTCCCACCGGAAGTCAGGTAACGGAGGGCGATGCCCAAGTTCCGCTGCACTGTGTTAAAGTCCACGATGCTGAGTTCATCTTTCTTCTCACGCAAGCCGTCATAGAACTTACGCAGCTTCGTGACATCCGAAGGTTCGTAGGGATAGTTCTTCAGCATCCACTCGAAGGCGGCTTCCATCTTGAGCTCATGGAACTTGGGGAGTTCGATGCGCTCAAAGGCGTTGCTGTTGGCCAGAGGATTGGTCGTGAAGCGTTGGATCAGATCCCGACGCGTCTTTTGATATTGATCGGCACTGATGAGCACGCGCACGGTGAAGGCCTGAGGCACGCCCCAAATATCCCCAGCGCGCGGATTGTGGTGCGCCATGATAAGCAGCGGACCGACAACAGCGATGGGCAACCAAGGGTCTGCCGTGTGCGGAACGCGGCCTAATTTCCGCAGCAGCTTCTCTGCATCCGGGGTGCAGGCTTCACGGAGCATAGTCACGGGAAGCATCTTGTTTTGCAACGCAAGACCTTCCTGCGAGACGATGAGTTTGTCACCTGCGTCCACGGCAACACCCTGACTGTTGGCGAAGGCCTGCGCAGTCGGAGCGGTGACGCCCGGTGGCTGGGGTTGTTGTGTGGTCTGGCTCATTTGGGGGGATTTCCAAGGGTTTCCGGTTGCGTCCGTTCTTATCGTCCAGCCAAGCTGAATCCTGCCGGAAAGGCATAAGGCGTGGTTATATCGCTCGCGTCATAAACCACTTTTATGCCATAGCCCGTTGTGCCCGGTGGTAGCAGTTTGTAAAGGGTGCCGGTCCAAATCACCCGGTAATCAGTGGTGCTGCTGGAGGTGGCAGGATTGAAGTCCGCACGCACATAGGGTGAACCAATGGCGGGATGGGCGGGATCACGATACTGAAGGGTTCGCAGCACCACCATTTCATCCTGCGCGGAGAAGGACAGCGGGTTGTAGTAGAGTTCGTAGTTGGATTCATTGAAGCGGTGAATCCCGGTGTTCAGAGTTTCTACCAGATTACGGGCCACCACGGCTTTGGATGAATCACTGACGGAGGTTAGCGACATCACGGCGACGGCGGACATGATACCGAGAACGGCTACCGTCACGATCATCTCCACCATCGAGAAGCCCCGTTGGCTGAGAGAGTTAAAGCGGGTGAAGGGGGCTTTCATGGGAGCAAGAAAGTTAATAAGCGATGACGGTGGTGCCCTGAGTGAGCGTGGCTTTCCTCAGTGGATCCAGCGTATTGAAAGTGAGGATGTAACCATTTGGGATGTAGTCCGTCAGGTTCACCTCGGCATAGGCGAGGTAGGGATTGAGAAGCGTGTATTTGGCTTGATCAGTGGATGCGCCTGCCCAGTCCGTTACGGCCTGCGTGCGTCCACGAACTTGGATCAGGGTGGCCATGCTCATGTTGATGGCTTCAGCGCGGGCAATGGCGATGTTTCGTTCCGCGTCACCACGCATTTTAACCAGATTAGGGATCGCAAGAAAGGTGATGGTCCCTATGATGGCGACCGAGGCCAGCATTTCCACGAGGGAGAAGGCAAAGCTTCGACGCGTCGTCCTAGGATGAGAGTGAGAGGTCTTCATACGGTCAATGGGTTTATTCAGGAAGCAGTTGAACCTGAGGGAAGTTGTTGGCGGCCCAGTCGGGAAGCGTCAGATACTGCTTGGAAGAATTCAGCGACTGGCTCTTGATCTTGCCGCTGTTAACGGTGTTGCTGTAAAATTCGCTGGAGCTCAGTGTGTCCAGATAAGCACCGATCAGATTCAAGCGGGCCAAGGCGGTGCCACGGCTGTTATAGTCCAAGCGGATCTCTTCTAGAGTGCGGATCTTCGCGCTGCCCGTGGTAGCATTGATGACATCCACGCGATTGGCGTCACTGTTGATCCAAGCATTGAGTGCGGCCTGGACGGCGGCTTGTTGCTGACGGGCGACGATGCGGTTCGTGTCAGACGCCGCATTGGAAAATGCACCGATGATGAGCGAGGCCATCACGCTTAAAATAGCGAGG
>JANYJH010000026.1 GCA_025361865.1 Phragmitibacter sp. | reverse complement strand
CTGCCTGCTGGCCCGTCGATTGGCGGAGCGCGATGTTCGCTTCATCCAGCTCTTCCACATGGGCTGGGATCATCATGGTGGCCTGCCCAATGCGATCAAAGGCCAGTGCAGTGATACGGACCAGCCCACAGCGGCCTTGATCAAAGACCTCAAACAGCGCGGCCTGCTGGATGACACGCTCATCGTCTGGGGCGGTGAGTTCGGCAGAACCATCTACTCGCAGGGCGCATTAACCGAGACCAATTACGGTCGTGATCACCACCCGCGTTGCTACTCCATTTTCATGGCTGGAGCAGGCGTGAAGAAAGGCCAGACCTACGGGGCCACGGATGACTACTGCTACAACATCACCCAAGATCCCGTGCATGTGCATGATCTCAATGCCACGCTCATGCACCTTTTAGGCATCGACCACGAACGCCTCACATTCCGCTTCCAAGGCCGTGATTACCGGCTCACGGACATCCATGGAAATGTGGTGAAAGGCCTGCTGGCGTGAGTCTGCGTGGCATTAGTGCCACATAATGCATGGGCTCCAGAGCTTTCACACTCTGGAGCTTTAATCTCGGTTTTTATGCGAGGCCTCAAAATCAAGGCTTCACCAACTCGGCGCAGGTGGCATCGAACCACTTGGCGGACTCGGCGATTTCTGAGGCGGAGTTGTCCCAGTTGTATTCGTATTCCACGCAGATCGCGCCTTTGAATCCTTGGCGCTTGAGTTCGGTCAACATGCCTTTGGTGTTGCTGATGCCGGTGCCCCAAGGCACGTCGTGGGCTTTAGGGCCTGCTTCATTGAGATCCTTGAAGTGGAGGGTGATGACGCGACCTTCGAGCTTCTTCAAGCTGGCCACTGGATCAAGGCCGGAGCGCACCCAATGGCCGACATCGGCACAAGCACCGAGAAGAGGGCTACGGCCTTTAACGGCGGCAAGCACGGTGTCGGGATTCCAATAGAAGTTCTTCGGACCGGGATGGTTGTGGATGGCCACCTTGATGTTGTATTCCTTCGCGAGCTTCTCGACGACATCCATGACGGGGCCGAGTTCTTCCATCTTGTCATGAACCTCGGGTTCGGCGACGAGCACGTCGATGCCCATGCGCTTGGCGCCTTCGAAGATCTTGCGGCTCGCGGCTTCATCAATGCTGGGCTTCACGACGCCCATGTTCACGAACTTGGGATCAATGCCTTTCTCCTTCAGATGAGCCGTGATGGCGTCAGCGTCCTTGTCGGAAAGGCCCACCGTGGAGGACTTGAGCGGCTTCCCGTCTGGGCCTGCAAGGTTTACGCTGCCTGAGATGCTCATGTTCTTCACGCCCATGGCAGCGGTCTTGTCGATGGCTTCGAAGATGGTGAATTTCTGGAAGGTGTAGGAGTGGATGGCCAGCTTCCAACCGAGTTGTTCGGCAGGGGTTTCGGCAGAAGCACTGGCCCATGCCGTGCAGGAGAGTGCGGTGATGAGAAGGAATGATTTAATCATAAGGAACGCGAGCCTAGACGAAATGGGCTTCGCTGACAATGGTGGTTCGGGGGAGGTTGAAGAAGAATCCAAGGATCAAGGATCAAGGAAGGTTCAAGCGTCACGACTTGTTGAAAGGCTGGGTTCATGCCTTGAGCTTTGAGATTTGAATCTTCTTTGATCCTTGAAAATTGAATGCTTGGAATTTTCAGCGCCTCATTTTTGATCAAAACGCTGAACGAAGCGGCGGAGTTCACCGTATGCCTTGCATGAGTCCCACCACTTTTGCTGACAAGCCACTTTCTATCGGCTTTGCAAGGCTTCAGGCTACTGCTATCGCATGATTCCACTGATCTCTGCGCTCGCTGTCCTGTGGTTGGTTTCGTTGACTGAATGGCTTCACGTCCGGCGGATTCGTGTCGCGGCGCGGCTTGCTTTTGGCCCAGCCGGAGCGGCCAGAGCCTGGGCACGGCTGGTGCCGCTGCTGCGCGTGGCTTGTCTCACGGCCTTCACTTGGGGAGTCGTCACACTGCTCATGATTAAGGTGGAAGCGCCGGATGAATCCCACGCCAAGGAGCGCAAGGATGCTGAGGCCACGCGGCTCGTGTTTGTTGCCGATCTCTCGCCAAGCATGTTCCTTCAAGACGCGGGGC
>JANYJH010000439.1 GCA_025361865.1 Phragmitibacter sp. | reverse complement strand
GGTGATTGGTTGGAGTCGGGACGGGTTGTATTGGCGGTGGTATCATTCATATCGTTTCGGAGGTTAGGTGGCTTCATCATGAGGTCAAAAACAAAACTGCGCCACAGCACTAAGGCGGTGACGCAGTCATTATTTCAGATAGGATCAACTACTGGCCAGCAGGCTCGCCGCCAGTTTCAGCAGGAAGGGATTTGCCATTGAGCCAGACGTATTCCTTCCAGGCACCTTCATAAAGACGCACGTTCGGATAACCAGCGACGTGCTTCAAATAGAAGCGCAGAAGGCTGCCTTCACGGGAGGTGCCGCAGTAGCAGATGATGTTCTTATCAGCCGTGATGCCCGCTTTTTCCAGCGCCGCTTTGGTCTCGGAGAAGGGCTTGAACTTGTGGGTGTTGTCCTTCTCCATCAAGCGTGCCCAATGGAAGCTGATCGCGCCGGGGATATGGCCCTTGCGCAACCAAACGATGTCCTCGCCTCTGAACTCATTGATGGGACGGGCATCAACCAGGATGTTGCCAGGCTTACCGACATGAGCTTGCACATCAGCGATGTTCGCTGCGATGCCTTTGTTGCTCTCAGCAGGCAGATGACCGGGAGGATTGCCGAAGTATTCTTGCGTGGCCTCAAAGCCCGCTGCCTTCCATCCAGGAAGACCGCCATCGACGATGCGAACGTCTTTGACGCCGAACTTCTCCAGCACATGCACGACCATCGTGCTGCTGAGGATTTCATCATTGGGAAGGGCTTCACCCGTAGCATAGACGAGGTGAGTGCGGTCCTTGTCTGCACCCGCGCGGATAAGGAGCGCCTTGGTCAGATCATCTGGCAGATACTGCACAGGCACGCCTTCGTCAGTGCCACGCAGGGTATCAAAACTAAGATGATGAGCGGTTGGCAAATGACCACGGAAGTAGTCTTTATAACCGCCGCGTGTATCCAGCACGATGGGGCGCTTTGAAGCATCAGGGTTCTCGATGAGAGCCTTGGCATCGGCAGGCGAAATGACGCCGATGTCGGCCTTGGCGATGAGGGGAAGCGCGACGAGCACGCTGAGGAGGATGTGTTTCATGATAGGTTTTGAACGGGTGATTAGAATTTGAAAACGTAGTTAAGCTTGGCCACGACACTCACGTCGCCGTGATCAGGAAGGTTGACCCAAGTCTCGATAACGATGTGGTCACAGAGGTCGTATTTAACCCCCACTGAAGTCAGCCAACCCGAGCCGTCACCGGTTTGCACGAGGTCGGCATTGAGGTTGATATTATGACCGGAGAGTTTCCAGGTGCGGTCAACGCCGAGCAGCACTGTGTTGTTGTCCGTTTGCAGACCGTAGCCAACACTGAGTCTGGCAAATTTCAGGTCTTGCGTGAGCACGGCGTAGGAGAAAGGATCGCCAGCGCGATCTCTGTCGGTCAAGGCCACATTGGCGACACCCACGGCGATCTTTCCATTCTGCCAAGGCGTGAAACCGAGCTTGATCTGGAAATCAAGAGGGCCGGAAGGAGTTGGTGCGAGGTGGCTGTCGAGACCCCATTCCAGGTGCAAAGGAGAGAACTCCAAACCGGTCTTGAAGCCCATCGCGAAGTCATGAGGGCCAGAACCGCTGAAGGTGTCATAGGCCTGCACCGCAACGGTTCGATCCCCGATCGTGTCTGCGGTTGGAATATTGTTAAGTCCGCTGGGAGTAGCGAAGACAGCGGTGCTGGTGAGTAGGAGAGTGAGGGTGGTGAGGTATGTCAGTTTCATAGGTGATACTTTCTTATATGCGCGAGTCAGCATATAAGAAAAGAAACAGGATGAAGACAAGCATGTTTTTAGCATTTTTTAAAGTGGAACGTTGGGACAGATGCGAGGGTAATGAGACGAAAGTTCTTGCTTCAAGCTTCGCTTATATGCACTGGTGGGCAGATGATTAAAACAACTTTCCAACTGCTCCTACTCACCAGTTTTACTGCGTCTGTCGTCCATGCAGATACGCTTAAAATCAATGGTTCAACGACGGTGAATCTACCTGCGGCTGAAGCGGCGGAGATCCTGCGGGCCGAGAAGAAGATGGACATTCAGGTGGACATACAAGGTGGAAGCAGTGGGGGAATATCCATGCTCGGTGAAGGGCTGGTGCAGGTGGGAATGGCCTCGAAGCATGTGAACGAGGAGGACCGGGCCAAGTTCCCGAAATGCGAGTTCAAGGAGATCCACATCGGTGAAGATGCGGTGGCGCTCATCGTCTCAGCAGATGTGTGGGAAGGCGGTGTGAAGTCCATTACGAAGGAACAGGTAAAAGGCATCTATGAAGGCGCGACGACGAACTGGAAGCAGCTTGGCGGGCCGGATAAACGCATCGCGTTCTTCAACAAGGAGCCGGGGCGGGGGACTTGGGAAGTCTTTGCCAACTGGGTCTATGGCGACCACAAGAAAGCGCCCCAGGTGAGCTTCCCCGAGGTCGGTGGCAACGAAGAAACACGGAACAAGGTAGCCTCCACACGCGGTGCCCTGTCGCAGCTATCTTCGTCATGGGCAGATGGCAAAACAGTGTTTGCGCTTAACATCAAAGCGGAGTCAGGCGAGCTGATTCCACCGACCAATGAGAACATCGCGACTAAGAAGTATCCTCTTAGTCGTCCGCTATTCCTCCTCACCAATGGTGAGCCTTTAGGCGAAGCGAAGACCTTTGTGGACTTCGTGCTGAGCGAGCGCGGGCAGGCTCTGGTAAATAAGCACGGCTACCTAAAATTGGCTGATTTGAAGTAGCTCCTCATGCAGCGCCGCTTCAGCTTTACAAGACTCTTCTCCTACAGTTTCTCTGCGCTCGCAGCGGGCACCGTCGTGGCGATGTTCGTGCTTTTGATTCTTCAAAGTCTGCCAGTATGGCAGCACGAAGGACTGAGCTTTCTGACGGGCACGAAGTGGTTTTACAGGCAACAGCAATTCGGCGCGGCCCCGATGATCTTGGGCACGATGATCACCGCGTTCACGGCGCTGCTGCTGGCCGCACCGCTAGGAATAGGTGCGGCTATTTTCACCTCTGAGTTCCTGCATCCAAGACTGCGTTTGACGGTGAAAGTCGTCATCGAATTACTCGCCGGTGTGCCCTCAGTGATCTATGGCCTGCTCGGCGTGTTGTTTCTTCGCAATTGGATTTACGACCTACTCACGCCCTTCGATCCGCTGAGTGGAGACACCTTGCTTACAGGTGCGGTGTTGCTCGCTGTGATGATCCTACCGACGGTAATGACGCTTGCGGATGATGCCTTGCGAGGTGTGCCTGTGATCCAACGGCATGCGGCGCGTGGCTTGGGATTAAATAGCTCGGAAGTCGCACTGCACATAGCGTTACCGCAAAGTGTCCGTGGCTTATTGGCGGCGCTCTTGCTCGCGCTGGGACGTGCTTTGGGCGAAGCCATCGCGGTCTTCCTCGTGGTGGGGCGGCAGGATAATCAATGGCCGTATCGGCTACTATCCATGCAGCCACTCATCCAGTCCGGCCAGACGATCACGACCAAGCTCGCCAGCTCAGAGACGAACATAGCCTATGGTTATCCGCTGCACTGGGCTGCCATCTGTGGTTTAGCGCTGGTGCTCATGGTCATGGTGGCGGGCATCACCCTGATCAGCGCTTCTTTCTCCCGACGCCATGTCCCGTAAGCTTCTGCATCATGGATTCCGTGCGTTCACCGCGCTGTGCGCTTTGCTGGCGTGCAGCATTCTCGGTTGGCTGATCTTTGCCATCGCCAGACGTGGATGGCCCGCGATCTCCTGGCAGTTTTTCACGGAACAGATCAGGCTCGTCGGCGCGAGCGGAGGCATCTTCTACAACCTCATCGGCACGGGCATTCTCTTACTGACTGCGTTCATCACGAGTTCACCAATGGCCTTGTCACTGGCGCTCCTGCATGGGGTTTATTTGCGTGAGGGCCGCTGGAAACGCGCGCTGGAAACTCTGCTCTACGTCATCAATGGGATGCCTTCCATCGTATGCGGCATCTTTGGTTTGATCGTGTTTGTGCAATTCCTCGGCTGGGGAAAATCATGGCTCAGCGGCGGATTCTTGCTGGGGATCATCATGCTGCCCACGGTGACGGTCGCGCTCATGGAACGCATCGCCAGTCTGCCTGTGCGCTATGTCGAGGCGGCCACAGGGTTAGGCTTGCGACAGTCGCAGATCATCTGGTCAATCATCCTGCCGCAGAGCCTGAGCGGACTCGTCACCGGTTCGTTACTTGGTCTGGCCCGCGCCGCAGGCGAGATCGCACCCATCATGTTCACGGCCACGATTTTTGCCGGGGCGACGATCCCTCATGGCGTCAAGGAAAGCCCTGTGCTGTCCTTGCCCTATCACATCTTCATCCTCGCCCAGGATTCATTTGATCCAAGCGTCGGTGCCAAGGTCTGGGGCACGGCTTTGGTGATGATCGGCTTGGTATTTGTTCTCAGCCTCATCGCGCTGCCAGCACGACTCAAAATGCACGAGGAAGCCCATCATGACTGACCCCATTCTGCAAGTTTCCCATCTCACCATCGAGGCAGGTTCTCGCACTCTTCTGCGTGATATCTCTCTCGTCATCGCTCCGCATGAAGTGTTCACGATCATCGGCGCATCAGGCTCAGGGAAGAGCACGCTGCTCAAGTCACTGAACCGTCTCGTCGATCTCACCAGTAGTCTCAAGGTCAGCGGTCAGGTGTCGTTTCGTGGTTCGCCGATCTATGCACCGGGAGTGGATGCAGACGCCTTGCGCGCTCGCATCGGCATTCTCTTTCAGCAGCCCGTCGTCTTCCCCGGCAGCATTGCTCAAAACGTCATCTTCGGCGTGAAGCATCTGGGTCAGACGCGCAAGCAAGACTGGCCTGAGATAGCCGAGCGGGCCTTGCGTGAAGCCTCGCTCTGGGATGAAGTCAAAGACCGCCTGCAACAGCCTGCAATCCTTCTTTCCGTCGGGCAACAGCAACGTCTTTGTCTTGCCCGTGCGTTGGCAACTCAGCCAGAAGTGATCCTCATGGACGAACCCACCAGCGCGCTTGATCCGAAGAGCACGGAAGCCATCGAAGACCTCATCGTGCGACTCAAGGTCAAGCACACCCTCGTGCTGGTAACGCACAATCTCAGACAAGCTCAGCGTCTGGCTGACACGCTCGCCTTTGTCGGCGGTCGCGATGGAGCAGGTCAAGTGCTGGCGATTGGCAATCCTGATGACGTGCTGAGCAATCGCGATCAGCCCGAGCTGGCCGCGTTTCTCGTCACTGACTGACGAGACTTGATTGCGGCGCTGTATTTTGCTATCGGTAGGGCGTGAAGAATTTCGACTGCATCACCGCACTCAAAGCACTTGGCGAAGAAAGCCGGATGCGCATCGTGCGGATACTCTTGAAGAAAGGCTCCAGCGTGAATGAAATTGCTGAAGAGCTGGGCGTTACCCAATACAATGTCTCCAAGCATCTCCGGGTGCTGCGGGAAGCAGGTTTGATTGAACAGGAGAAACAGGGGCAGCAGAGGTTCTACTCACTGGCTACGGACTTCAGTGCGCATCTCGCAAAGAATAAGAACGTGCTCGATCTCGGATGCTGCACGTTTGATTTCGACAAGCTGCCGCGTTGATCATGGGCATAAAAAAAGGCTTGGATTTTCACCAAGCCTCCTTTAGAAAATGCTCGATTAGTTACTCTGGGCGCGGTTGTAGTGCCCTTGGCTGATGAAGCCTACGATGGGAGGGAACTCCTGATAACCGTGCCAAGGGTCCATCTTGTCATGGCTGTGAAGAGCACCATACGGGGGACGGTAGCCACCTTTATAAGTAGGGAAGGGGAAGGTCACCAATTCATACAAACCGTAGCCGAGACGGACGACGGTGCGCTTGGTTCCATCCACCACCAGCGCGGCTCCTGCGGCATTGTTACCATCTGCGTCATCCACTTTCTTCCAAGTGGTTGGATATTCGGTCACACCGTAAACCAAGTTGGCCAGTGAACGGGAGAGCTTGCGGCTCCAGTTCCATTGACCCGCTGGTGGAGATTGAATATCGCCATAAGCGAGACCGCCCACTGTGAGGGCTCCGACAAGCATGAATAGAATACGGTTTTTCATAAATTCTTTATTAGTTAGCCAAAGTTCGATAGTTTTGGCAAGAACGAATACAGGAAACTTCATCAGTGGAAGTTTGGCCAAGGATGACATCTTGAACGACATTGGTAAAACTCCAATTCTATATTCCCTTTGCGCCCCTGTCTCTCCGCACTATGCTGCGAATTCTATGATGAGTCCTGAGGTCGAAAAATTGGTTGTTGCTGGAAAGCTTTCTCGTGCGGAGGGGGAGAAGCTTTCACTACTCCCCGTTGGTTCATTTTGTCAGCATAAGAGCTGGGGTGCAGGTCGGGTGGCAGAGTGGGACTTGCTCGCTGACCGCATGGTGATTGACTTCGAGACCAAGGCCGGGCATTCCATGAAGCTCAGCTTTGCGCTGAATTCGCTGGAAGTATTGCCGCCAAATTCCTTGTTGGCGCGCCGTGTCGGTGATCTACCTGCGCTCAAAAAGATGGCCAAAGAGAAGCCTGCTCAATTAGTGGAACTGGCACTGACGAGTAGCAGTAATGCGATGTCGCTCGACTCACTCGAAGCTCTGCTTAAAGGCACCATCGTCGCGGATGCGGACTACAAGAACTGGTGGACCGCCGCGAAGAAGGCTCTCAAAGAAACGCGCCACATCGTCGTGCCCACCAAGCGCACCGAACTCCTCACGCTGCGCGACCAAGAAAAAAGCCATGCGGATACGATGGTCAGTAACTTCCTCTCTGCTCGCGATCTCAAAGGGAAGCTCGCCGCGCTGGCCATGATTCAGCGTGAGCTTGACCTCTTCGTAAATCCTAATGATGAACTGCAACCCGTTCTCGCGGACATCTCATCCACCGTAAAGAAGGCCGCGAAGCTTCACCCCAAAGAGGCGCTGCAACTGCTGCTCTGCCGCAATGAACTTCTGGACGCTATCCCGAATGGCACGCTGCCCGCAGGCTCGCTCACCGTGGAAGAACATCTGCGCGATAACCGCCCGCAGATTGCGGATGCTTCCAGTGGCCTGCCTGTTGCCTTGTTGACCCGCATGTATCGCGCCTTTCCCGGCTCGTTCCCTGAGCGCGAATGGGTGCAGGAATGCCTGAAGCATCTCACGCGCACCAATGGTCGCGCGCTGGAAGAGATCACTCAACTCCTCGATGTGAATGATGAGCTCGACGTGCTCGTGGATTACCTCAAGCGCGCCGTTCGGAATCGACTCCTCAGCACGGATTTGCTCATCTGGATGTGTCGCGAGCGCAAGAAACTCTCCGAGCCCGTCTTCGATATGGAACTGGGCAACGCCATCATCGGCGCACTGGAGGATGATCATTTGCAAGGCGGCCCGAAGAAGACCTCGCGCCTTCATGATGCCTTCACGGAAGATGCGGACCTTGTGCCAGAGATGATCGCGGATGCCGAAGCAGATGAACTCGTCATCTTCTCTAAACGCATCAAAAATTCACCCGTCTTTGAAGAGCTCACCCGTCGCTCCCTCATGGGCCGCATCATCAAGAAGCGCCCGGAAACCCAGTCCCTCATGGATGAAGGCGGCAGCAAGGAAGACAACTCCTTGATCGTCTCCTGGGAGAGCATGGAACGCCGGAAGCTGGAGCTTGAAGAACTGACCCGCATAAAGATTCCTCAGAACAAAAAAGACATCCAGATCGCCCGCGAATATGGCGACTTGCGCGAAAACTTTGAATATAAATCCGCCCGTGAGCAACAGGCCGTCCTCCTGCGGATGCAGTCCAAAATGGAGCGCGAACTCCGTCATGCCCGTGGCACCGACTTCGCGAATGTTCCCACGGAACAAGTTGGCATCGGCACCATCGTGGAGATGGAAGATGTGCAAACCGGTGTCAAAGAAACCCAGTCGCTACTCGGCGCTTGGGACGGCGATCCTGACAAGCAAATCCTGTCCTACCTCTCCGAGATGGGCAAAGCCCTCATCGGCAAACGAGTCGGCGAAGAAGCAGAGCTTCCCACGGATCAAGTCGGCGTCCGCAAAGTGCGCGTGACGGCGATCAAGCCATATAAGGTCTAGTCTTCAATAAAGAAGCCGCTCTCGAATGAGGGCGGCTTCTTTCATTGCTAGCGAGAAGCTTGGGGAGCGCACGCGAGACGCGTGCGCTCCCCAATGCAATATTCAAATCGAAGCCTTCGCGATCTCCTCCAGCGCTTCCCATCGTGCGTAAAGCGTTGTGATCTTCGCCTTGGCTGCGTCTAGCTTTTCGATCAGCGCGGTGGCTTCTTGGGAGCGCGTGATATAGAATTCGGGATCGTTCAGCGTCTTGTCCAGCTCTGCGGCTTTGGCTTCGGCCTTGAGAATGACGGCTTCGATGCCCTCCAGTTCAGCGCGTTCCTTGAAGCTCATCTTGTGTGCTTTGGGACCCGCAGCGATTGGCTCAGGGGCTTTGACCGTTTTCGTGAGATCACCCCAACCGGTTTTTTCACGCGCATCCCTTTCCTTTTTCTTCTCCAGATAATAGGAGTAGTTGCCGGGCTGAACGAAGACGTTGTCCTCTTCAAAAGCTACGACTTGGTCGCAGACACGATCCAGAAAATAGCGATCATGGCTGACCACGAGCACACTTCCATCGAAGTCCGCGAGTGCTTCTTCCAGCATCCGCAGGCTTGGGAGATCGAGGTCATTCGTCGGTTCATCCAGCACGATGATGTTGCCACCTCGCTTGAGCACCTTGGCCAACATCAGTCGTGCCCTTTCCCCACCGGATAAGCGATCCACTCGCTCATTGACGCGATCGTCCGTGAAGAGAAATCGCTTGAGGTAAGTGCGAGCGCCCATCTTCTGCGAGCCGAACATCACCGTTTCATCGAGGTCGGAGACTTCATTCAAAACGCTGCCATTGCCCGTGAGCTGCATCCGTCCCTGATCAATGTAGTTGAAGATGACCTTCTTCCCGACTGTGGCTTTGCCGCCATCGGGCTGGCGCTCGCCCATGCAGATGCGGAGCAACGTGGTTTTACCTGCACCGTTTCGACCTACTACTCCCGTGCATTGACCGGGGTTAAGCGATAGCGTGAGATTGCGGAAGAGCGTGCGTTCTTCATCGCCTGCGCCCACCTTGGCGGCGACGTTATCCAACTCCACGCCGATGTTCCCCATGCCCGGCGCAGGCGGGATGAGAAGATCCATTTCGCGTTCCTCCACAGGCGCTTCTTTGCCTTCGATCTTGTAGAAGGACTCAAGGCGATGCCGCGATTTCGTGGTGCGCGCTTTGACCCCGGCGCGAACCCATTCCAACTCCGTGCGCAGGAAACGCTGGCGACGGCGTTCCGTCTGCTCTGAAATCTCCATGCGCGCCGCCTTGCTCTCCAGATAAGCCGTGTAGTTTCCGGCGTGTGAGAAAGCACGGCCATCTGCGATCTCGATTATCCGCGTGGCGATCACATCCAGGAAATAGCGGTCATGCGTGACGAAGATCACGGCGCCGGGAAACGTGCGTAGGAACTCCTCCAACCAGCGAATGGACTCGGCATCCAGATGGTTCGTCGGTTCATCCAAAAGCAATAAATCAGGCCTTGCGACCAACGCGCGACACAAGGCCACACGACGTTTCTCGCCGCCCGAAAGCGAGGCCACCATAGCATCCAAGGGTGGTGCATCCAAAGCGGTGGTCATCGCTTTG
>JANYJH010000384.1 GCA_025361865.1 Phragmitibacter sp. | reverse complement strand
ATGCGAAACAAGTATAATTGCACCTTCATACGATTTAAGAAAGTTCTCCAGCCATAAAAGAGATTCAATATCAAGATGGTTTGTCGGTTCATCCAAAAGCAACAAATCTGGCCTTGCGACCAACGCGCGACACAAGGCCACACGACGTTTCTCGCCGCCCGAAAGCGAGGCCACCATAGCATCCAAGGGTGGTGCATCCAAAGCGGTGGTCATCGCTTTGATCCGCGCTTCCAAGTTCCAGCCATCAGCCGCTTCGATCTCATGCAGCAGATCAGCCATCGCCTCCTCGCTGCCGTCACCCGCCTCGTAACGATTGATCCAATCCACCAAATCAGCCGCGCCAGATTCGATGTTCTCATGCACCGTCTTCGTGCCATCCAGTTCAAACTCCTGCGGCAGATAACCGACCCGCAAACCACGCCGCAGCGAGAGATCACCGGAGTCCGCCTTTTCCACGTTAGAGAGAATCTTCAGCAGGCTCGTTTTGCCACAGCCATTCCGGCCCACCAAACCGACTTTCTCGCCCGGAGCCACTGCCAATGTTACGCCTTCCAAAAGACGCTGGTTCCCGTAAGAGAGCGTGATTTCATTGGCCGAAAGAAGCGAAGGGGTAGGGGAACTCATGAGAAAAGAAGGGCGCGCAATGAACCCGTTTCTGAGCAATGCGCAACCCCGCTCGCTGTTTAAGCTTGAGGGCTTCAGACTTTATAAGCCCCGAGGCATCATGAACGTAGCCTGACTCTCCAGAGTCGGGTCATAGACACTGGATTACTGATTCCCGACTCTGGAGAGTCAGGCTACGAACCATTGAGCAATCGCGTGTGCAAGGATCAGCACCTCAAATCAACCGCACATAAAACTTCCCTGGCAGCGGTTTGACCAGACGTTTCATCTCCAGCTTCATGAGCGTGGCATTGACGGTAGAAGAACTCAAACCACTGCGGGAGGTGATCTCGTTCACATGCGCTTCTTCGCTGCTGATGGCTTGAAAGACCGCATTTTCATCGCCTGACAGTTCGACGTTGGGCTTCAGTTCTTCCATCTTCGGCGCGATGGGTTGCGTCGGGAAGAGGCTCATCAAATCATCCAGCACATCCGCTCCATCCATGATGAGCTTGGCCCCGTCCTGAATGAGCCGATTGCAGCCATGTGAAGTTGGCCGATCAATGTTTCCCGGCACGGCATAAACGGTGCGGCCCTGCTCCAGCGCTTGTCCGGCGGTGATGAGGGAACCACTGCGCAGCGGGGCTTCAACGACGATCAACCCACAACTCCAACCGCTGACGATCCGGTTTCTCAAAGGGAAGGATTGCCGGTCCGGCGGATAGTCCACGGGGAACTCACTGATGACCGCGCCGTTCTGAGAGATCTTCTCGGCGAGCGCCGCATTCTCCGGCGGATAGAGCTTTCCATGCCCTGAGCCGATGATGGCCACGGTGCGTCCTTTGCTGGCCAGCGCGCCTTCATGGGCGGCCGTATCAATGCCGCGCGCGAGGCCGCTTATCACCGTGTAACCGGCATAAGCGAGCTGGAAACCCAGCTTCTTCGCGGTCGCGAGCCCGTATTGCGTGGCTTGTCGTGAGCCCACCATGCCGATCCCGTTCGCATCTCGCTCCGTCAGTTGCCCGCGCACATAGAGGACGATGGGCGGATCGTGAATCTCCTTGAGCAGCTTCGGATAAAGATCGTCCTCTTGCGTGAGCAGGGTCAAGCCTTCCTCATCAATGCGGCGAAGTTCTCGGGCCAGATCAATCCGACTTTCCCAACCAGAAACAGCTTCCGCGAGGTCTTGTCCAAAGCCTTCCACCTGCAAGACCTCGCGAGTCTTCGCAGAGAGAATGGCTTCCGGCGTGCCGAAGCATTCGATCAGACGACGCACCCGCACGGGCCCAATCTTGGGAAGAAGATTCAGCGCGAGGTAAGCTTCGGTGCGGGTCATGGGGATGTGTCCTTAAGCGGGTTCGTTTGGACGATCAAGTGTGGCCATGAATATCCACCAAGATTCAGAGTGGAGTCCCGCCCAAGCTCAACTCGTTGTTATGGAACAGGGCGCTTCCGGAATGTGCATCAGATTCCATCCATGCCCATCGGGATCCAGGAAACTGTGCGCATACATGAATCCGTGATCTTCCGCTTCCTCGAAAACGGTGCCCCCAGTAGCCTCTGCTTTCTGGATCATGTCATCCACTTCCGCTCGGCTGCTGCAAGTGAGGCAACTCAGAACCTCAAGGAACTTGGAGGTGTCACAGAGGGCGCGTGGCGAAAATGTGGAGAAGACGGACTCCATTGAGAACATGGCGCTAATGGTATCGCTTATGACCATGCAAACACAGGTCTCTCCGCTCAACTGTTCGTTCACGGTGAATCCAAGTGCAGTGTAAAACGCCCGTGCTCTGGGCACGTTTTTGGTTGAAAAATGAAGGATGACTTTGCGATTCATGCAGTTTTAGATTCGTATTGTCGTTTGCCGAACCGCTTTGGATCAGGCGGCGTTAGACCTCGCTTGCGTTTGCCTTGGTAGGAAGTGAAAACCGGAAGGTCGAGCCGACTCCTTCATGGCTCTCCACGGAAACGCTGCCACCGTGAGCCTCCGTGACTGTTTTCACAATGGCGAGGCCCAAGCCTGTTCCCCCTGCATCGCTCGGATCGGATTCGCCCTTCACGAAGACTTTATCCAGAAAGTCTTCAGGGATTCCCGCGCCGTTGTCTCTGACCCAACACTCGATGGCTCCTTCTTTATCCAATTCTCTGGCACCAATGACGATCTCTCCGCTCGGGCAGTATTTGATCGCGTTGGTAATCAGGTTTTGCAGGACTCTCCGCAACAGACTGGCATCTGCATAAACGGAAAGGCCGTCCGGCACCCGGTTGATGAGTCCCGTGCTGCCAGAGCCCGCCACGGGCTTGAGATCGTGAATCAGAGTTGCAACGAAAGGCCACAAATCAAACTCACGTCGAACCAGTTTGATCCCAATTTCCGTCTCCAGATTGGTATTCTCCTCAATCACCTGATTGACCAGTTGTTCCAGTTGCTTCACGCCACGACGCAATATGCTTAACATCTGGGAGGATTCAGCGCCAATGCCATCCATTACGAGCGTGGAATGCAAGACCTTTTCAGCCAAAGCAATGGCACTCAGTGGCGTGCGAAGATCGTGGGCCACAAAGGCGAGATACTCCTCCCGCCGCCGTTGCACTTCCTCAGCCCGCTCCGTGGCATAGGTCTGCACGGCCAGGCCGATCGATTGGTCAAAGACCCGGTTGATAATGTGGAGAGATGGCCCTTGCAGGTTCACCTCATGGTCGTCAGCCAGACGGTGGATACAGCCGCGCAGCAGGTTATACTCCGCCACCACCTCTTCGATGTCGAATCCGTCCTTGAGACGTTGTCTCCCATGAACTGGCGGGCTTCCTTCAGCGAGCGCTTCCGGAATGGTCTGTTCAGACTTTTCTACGAGGGCCTCAGCCAGTTCATCCAATAGTCCGGGGATGTGATCGTTGAGCGTCGCCACACTGAGCCCGCGCGCTGATGGGAGCTCCCGCACTTGTTGCCGCCAACTCTCCAAAATTGCGTCACGTTCCTGCTCGATCAAGACTGCCAATTTGCTCGGTTCGTTCATAGCTACTTTTTATACTTCCCCACCTTAGGATTTTTAACAATCCACATGCCAATTGCAGATGTCGCATCTGGCCTGTGGCATTGAAAACGAAGGATTTGCATGTTATAACACGCTACATAGCGCATTGAAAGTCGCTTGATGCGGCACAGGCGGTTTATAAGCTCCGACCTGTATTAAGGAGGTGTTGGAACACGGCAAACGGCGACTTTAAAAGTCGCCACCTCCTCACCCCCGTTAAAGAGAGTAGGGAAGGATGAGGGAAACTCTCCGAAGGGCTGACGAAAGTTCTGCAAGGTTTTTCAGAAGAACAATCTTTCTGAAGCAGTCTAAAACGGTGCCCTGAATAGCGGAGTGATGGCCAATAGGAAAGCGGCCCAATAAAAAAGCCGCCGTAGTTTCCCACGGCGGCTTTTCTGGAATGTGATGGAATCAACTTACTTGGCTGGGGAGCCGAAGACTTGAACTTCTACGTAGTGGTTCATTTCGTTGGCGGAGTTCCCATTGCTCCAAAGACGGACATAGCGGCCTTTGGTGCCCTTGGCGTCGATGAGACGACCGTGGTTGGTTTCTACATAAGCCTTGTCATCACCCTTGCCGAGCTTGGATTTGTCAGCGGAGTCGTTGTTGAAGATGGTAGTGACACCAGTCTTGAACTCGGGATCGTCGCTGATCTGCACGTCGATGTCGAAGTAAACGGAGGTTTGCTTATGAAAGTGCCAGACGAGGACTTTCCACAGGGTGTAATCCGCACCGAGGTCGATCTGCACCCACTGGTGGCCGGGCTGAAGCTCAACGTAGCAGCCATCAGAGCCGTCTGCGTCTCCATCCGTTACGAGGTCAAGGCTGCCGATGATCGGGAGAGGATCGGAGCTGGTGACTTTCTTACCTTTGGCCACGTTCGTTGCGTCCTTAGGAAGCTTGAAGGTCCAGCGGGCTTTATCGGCTTCTGGATCAGGCTTTTCGAGGTTAGCGATGTTGCCCGTGGGCACTGGCGTGCCGATGAACATGGGCTTCGGATACGTCGGCGTTACGTCAACGAGATCAGCCGCAGGGATACCGGGAGGAAGGTCTGCGCCGTTGCTGGCTTTGGCTGCGGATGGGGCCGCTGGTGCTGCTGCATCACCATCTTTCTTGTCCGCCGCTGGGCCGCAGGAGATGAGGGTGGTGGCGAGCAATCCGCCGAGGATGAGGAGGGTATGGGTATTCAGTTTCATGTCTATCTAGGGAACTTGTTAGCGATGGGGCCTTCCGATGGAGGCTCGGTTAGACCTTAAAGTCTTCGGGTTTGAAGTCGATCTTACCACCTGTTTCGATGGATTTGTAGGCAGTCAGCACGGTCACGCAGGATTTGAAGGCCATCTCGACAGGGCAGGTGAGAAGTTCGATCTTCTTCTGCTGCACGGCTTCGATGAAGTTCTGGACGTGGGGTGCATGAGGCGGGCGGCTCAAGACGACGGGCAATTCCCAAGGGGAAAGGGCTTTGCTCTCGCGAACATCCGCGACGGCTTTAGCAACACCGGTAACGTTGTAGGAATTCGGCTTGGGCTTCTCCCAAGTCTTGTTGTTTTCCCAGAACTTGTTTTTCACGGCTTCTGCTGGTTTGACGATCAGAGGGCTGCCACCCTGAGCATACTGATCCCAGTCTTCACCGGGTTCGGAATACATCTGATTGTAGCTCGGGCTTTCGGAGACAATGGCTGAGCCTTTGACGCCCATGTATTTCTCATAGTAACCCTGAGAACCGGTGGTCGTGAGCACCTGATAGTAGGCGCGCGTCGTGCCAGTGGGTAACTTGTATTGATAGATGGTCATTACGTTGTCCGGGAGCTCGAACTTCGCTTTGCCATCCGTGCCATCATAGTAGTCAACACCGCCCGTGGCGATCACGGATTCTGGTGTGGCTTCAAGCGTCCAGTTAAACATATCAATCTGGTGAGCGCCAAGATCGGAGATTGGGCCGCCGCCGTATTTGCGGAACCAGCGCCAGTTACGGAACTCTTCCATGCTGTTGTAGCCGTATTTATCGAGCAGCTCTTTCGGGATTTCTTGTCCTTTGGGAATGCCGAGCGGCTGGCTGGCGGAGACACCGCGATTCCACTGGCCGTAGCAATGAGTGACACGACCGAGAAGAGCGTTCTTCTTATAGATGTTCTCGCGGAAATGGATATAGCGCGGGTTACTGTGACGTTGGTGACCGATCTGGAAGATCCCACCGGTCTGCTGCTGCGCTTTGACCATGTCACGGGCACCTTCGATGGTGTTGGACATCATCTTTTCACTGTAAACAGATTTGCCCTTTTCAAGACAGAGGCGTGAGAACGGAGCGTGAAGGAAGTCAGGTGTGGCGATGAAAACGGCCTCAAGGTCTTTCTCCTTTTCGAGCAGTTCATCAATGGTGTCGTATTCATTTACGACGCCATTCACTTGGTGCTTGTTCTCATACTTCATGTGGGCCGCCACCTGACGGCGGTTATAGGCCCAGATGTCTGAGACGGCGACCCATTGGATGCCGGGAACGTCTTTGGAGGCGACGCGCAAACGGTCGCCCTGAGCTCCGCAACCGACGAGCGCACATTTGATTGTGCGGCCAGGGGCGCTTTGTTGAGCGATGGCGCTCTTGCTGGTCATCAGCAAAAGTCCGCCGCCAGCATAAGCGGAGTTACGGAGGAAGCCCCGACGGTCCATGAAGCGGGACAGGTCGGATGGCGTGGGATGGGTGGGATTCGGAGGATTCATGCGTTTGAATTCACGATGAACAAAACTTATGCGGCTTTCTTCTTAGCAAGCAGGCCGTCGAGGGAGAGGCACTTGTGCTTCGCCGTTACGAGCGCTGCGACGGTGATGATGATGCCAATGCCGATATTAGCACTCAACTCAAGATCGTCAGGAAGGGCGGAAAGACCGAAGCCCAAGGAGAGGAAGGTGAGGCCAGCAGCGAGGAGGCTGAGTTCAGTGAAGAAACCGAGGGCGGCCCACACGCCAACCAAGAGAAGCACATAACCGATGCTGTGAGCATAGGGACCGCAGAGGGCCGCAGGGATGATGCTCTTTTCAGACATGAGCGTGGCGATCAGGCCCGTCTTCTTTTCATAGTTTTCAAAATTGAAGGTCGCATTGGCTCCTTCACCCGAGCGAAATTTATCAACGCCCGCCATGAAAAGGCGCATCCCAACAAAGAGACGAGCGATGACGTGGGCATAGGTCATACCGAGGTTGCAGCACTTATGGCATTTATCTTGAGAGTCTTCGGACATGGTTCAGTGTGTGTGTTGGTTTGCTTCGTTTTTGGTGGGGAGGCGATTCTGACTGGGATGAGTGGGAAATCCAGAAAAATCTCTTTCCTAAATCGACAAGGACAATACGGCTTCGGAGTGGAGAGTGATGATTAAATTCGCTGTCTGCAAGGCTTTCGCTCAAGGAGTGGATTCACCTGATGATTTCAGCCGTCATGGGCATACGCTGGAGCGATCTTTATCTTTCGTTGGGATGAATGCTTTTCTTTGCTTGCCAGTTGGTTGAACCTCCTGCAAAAATAACTCCTTCATCTATCGTTTTCTTATGAGCACTGAATTCTCTTCTCCTGAATTGCCAGCTAAGGGCATCATCGAACCCCTCGGCGATGAGGACCGTCAAATTCTCAGCTCCTACGGTGAATTCCGTCCGGTGCATGAACGGCAGGTTTTAATTGAAGAAGGTCATCAGCAGGACTCGCTCTACTTTGTGATTTCAGGCTCCTTGCATGCTACCACCATGCGCGGCGGGCGTCAGGTCTTACTCGGTAAGATCACCGTCGGGGAGACCATCGGAGAGATCAATATCTTCCATCCCGGTCTGGCGAGTGCCACCGTAACCGCCGTGGAGTTCTCCCAGGTCTGGCGCATTGATCGGGGTTCACTCGAAGATTTCATGAACGTGAGTCCGATGCCAGCCGCGCATTTGCTCATCGGTATCGCAAGCACACTGAGCCGTCGCTTGCGTGACACGAATGAGAAAGTGGCCACGATGGGTCAGATTCTGAACGCAGGATTGTCCTGAGGAAAATAGTTCTTCAGTTTCAATAGCGTGGGTCTTCATCGACTTACGCCTTGAAATTTTTTGGAGGGATAGTGATCGCCTGTTTTCTAGCCCAAGAAATGATTTGGCCATGCTTGATCTGACGCAGAATCCACAAACGCTCACGGAAGGTCTGAAACTCTTCTTCGCGCTCATTATCGGTCATGCGCTCGCGGATTATCCTTTGCAGGGCGAGTATCTGGCGCTTCACAAAAATCGAAATTATGTGCCTGCGAATAGCAGTCAAGAACCATCAGGTTTGTGGATTCATTGCCTGCTCGCTCACAGTCTCATTCATGCAGGCTTCGTCTGGCTGATCACCGGACGCTCAATCTTTGCGGTGGCGGAACTCATTCTTCATGTTTTACTTGATGGAGCCAAATGTGAGCACAAGACGAGCTTCCACACGGATCAGATTTTGCACGCCGTCTGTAAGGCTACCTATGTCATCCTGATCACGATAGGATGGGTGCTTTGAGCGGCGCTAGAAACTTTTCATCGTCATTACTGGACGAACGCCGCTCCCTCCGCTAGCCAATTTCCACTCACTCAACCAACCCAACTACACACTCAAAACACTACCTATGGCCAAGATCAAATTCGGCTCCGAAGTCTATACCTGGTTCATGCAGGAATCTGGGAAAGCCTACAACAACAAGCTCGATCACATGATCCAAGTAGCTGGTG
The DNA here is from genome assembly GCA_025361865.1 of Phragmitibacter sp. Classification (GTDB taxonomy): domain Bacteria; phylum Verrucomicrobiota; class Verrucomicrobiia; order Verrucomicrobiales; family Verrucomicrobiaceae; genus JANYJH01. The sequence goes on along the minus strand of JANYJH010000384.1, from coordinate 2,307 downwards.
AATCCGGCTTCGCAGGGATCGAACCCATGCATTTCTGGCTGGGTGATCTCGCTGATCCCGCGAAGCTCGCCGCCTCGCTTTCCAAGCACAACGTCGAACTCGCCGGTATAGCGCTGGTTTGTGGCTGGAACGAAGCTACCGAGACTGCGGATGAGAAGAAACAAGCTGATGACACCATCGCTTTGTTGAAGCACTTCCCCGGTGCCAAGCTCTGCACCGTGCCTCTTCCAACGAACCGGAAGAACATCCACGAGCGCCGCTTGAATCTGGTGAAGAACGTCAACTCCGTCAGCCGCCGCGCTGTCGAACAAGGCGTGAAGTGCTCTTTCCACCCGAACAGCCCACCGTCATCCGTCGTGCGCACGCAGGAAGATTATGATGTGATCATCAGCAGCCTTGATCCGACCGTAACGGGTTGGACGCCTGACGTGGGCCACATTGCTCGTGGCGGTATGGATGTCATCGAAACGCTCACGAAATGGGGCCACCTCGTCGATCACATCCATTACAAGGATTTCTCTGGCAACGGCCCTGAACCTTGGTCCAAGATGGGCACTGGGAAGCTGGATTTCCACAAGATCACCGAATGGCTGGTCGTGCGTAATTTTGAAGGTTGGATCATTTGCGAGGATGAGTGCCATGAAGCTATTGGCGACCCCGATGGGGTGACCCGTCAGAACGGTCAGTGGTGCAAAGACAATCTACATGCGCTGGTCGCATAGGTGTCTTGCCAAGATTAGACCGATTTACGAACGCGAACTGGGTGATCCGGTTCGCGTTTTTTTATTTTCTGCTATTTAGGCCTTATCCTCTTGGATCATTCGTGATCAAAGTTTCGAGTCCTAATCCTTTGATTGTAAATGGGTTGTCATCTGCATACTCATGGATAGGAAGCGAATACTTCGCAAATGAAGAGGCAAAGCGTAGCTAATTAGTTATGGTAATTATAGATTTTAACTTGATGTTTTCGGCATTTACTATACATTTCATAATTGAGATAAGTTAGTCATCATCCACTAGTCCATCTTCCTCTCCACAGAACAATCCAGCTACTCTTATGAAACTGCCTCATTTGCAACAAAGCCTACAATTCTTGCTTGTGCTCTTTGTGTTGTCCCTATTTCCCAAAGAGGTAGAAGCCCAAACATCAGCTCTTTTGGACTTCAGCCAGAATGTTCAGGCCACGACTGGCACTAATCCGAACGGCTTTGCTCTAGGCCCTTATTACAACGGTTCGGTGATTGATTATACCAATGTCGCCACTCTGGGCGGAGTCGCCATTGATGCCCGTATGACGGCCACAGCCTTCGGCACAGGTTATTCGTTCGTGGGACACTTGCCCAACTACAGCCAGAATTCTCCAGGGCAGCCTGCGGGAGATACTGGGGTGGTTTACAACGCAGCGACCCCCGGCAACGCGGGTGGCATTGTATATAAAATGGATTTCTACACCCACAGCAGTAATTTCACCACACGCTTCGTGATTCCTCAGGCCAGAATCCTCGTCTATGACGTGGACGGTGAGGCTACACAGTCAGAGGCCGTTCGAGCTTTTAAGTCAGATGGGCTTTTGTCCTACCAGATCGGCACGGATCCAACGACCTCTTTGATCGTAACGGATAACCAGACCAATGCGCTTTTCCAGGGACGCAACACGAACGTATCCGAAACATCAGCCTTGGGTGATGTCATCTTCCTTTACCAGAACACGAGCACCATCACTCTGCAATTCGAGGCCAATACTCTCTCCAGCAGTCCTGCCAACAATGGTGTCTTCTCAGGTATCGACGGAGATCTCTCCATCCTGAACGGTAATGAAAGCGGCTTTGGCGCTCCTGTCGTTGTTCCTGAACCTTCGAGTGCGCTCTTAGCTGTGCTCCCACTGGTGGCAGGACTTCTCGGACGCAGAAAGCGCACCTTAACCTAGATCAAAAACGGATAGCTGGGTGTTTACAGAACGCGGCTGGAATATCCAGCCCGCGTTTTTTGTTTTCTGCGCTTCCAGTAGAATCATTAAGCCCAATTTTATACCTGAAAAAATGGTAAATTGAATTAATTATAATAAATATCATTTTATTATTTGATTTTATTATAATAATCGTATATTCAATAATAAGCACACTTTGATTGTCCGTTAATCACTAGCTCACAACCTAACCCAACCACTCTTCCTTTATGAAGCTCTCAGCCCTCTTCCGAATAACCCAGATCCAGGCGGGTCTTGCGTTGCTGATCCTCTTCGCCAATTCGGTTCAGGGACAGACTACCAATCTGGATTTCACCCATTTTGTGCAAGCAACCGATGGG
>JANYJH010000330.1 GCA_025361865.1 Phragmitibacter sp. | reverse complement strand
CAACAGGTTGGCTGGAAGCCTGTGCCACGATTTTAAAGCTCACATAAACCGCAGGAGATACCTTGTCTTTATACTCCACTTCTGCTTCCGCCAAGGCCGTGCCAGCGCCGTAGCTCCAGAGAACAGGGCGCTTCATGCGGTAGATGAGGTCTTGCTCAACGAACTTCCCGAAGGTGCGCATGACATCCGCTTCGTAAGCCGGGTCCAGCGTGAGGTAAGGCTTCTCCCAGTCAGCGAAGACGCCTAGGCGCTTGAAGCTGTTGCGCTGGATGTCGATGTATTTTCTCGCGTATTCCTCAGACTTGCGGCGGATTTCGACGGGGCTGAGACCGGTGCTTTCTTTGACCACACGGAACTCGATGGGCAAACCGTGACAGTCCCAACCCGGCACAAACGGCGCGTGGTAGCCGAGCATGGTCTTGGACTTCACGACGAGGTCCTTGAGGATCTTGTTCAGCGCCGTGCCCATGTGGACATCGCCATTGGCAAAGGGCGGGCCGTCATGCAGGACGAACTTCTTGGAGCCTTTGCGCTTGGCCTGAATGCGCTGATACAATCCTGCGGCTTCCCATTTGGCAAGGCGTTCCGGCTCCCGCTCCGTGAGGCTGGCCCGCATCGGGAAATCCGTGACGGGCAGGTGCAGTGAGTCCTTGTAGGGATTGGGGGCTTCCTTGTCTTTTTTCTTGTCGCTCATCGGGCTGGAAAATGGTGAGCGCGGAGACTAGCGGAGTTTGAATGAAAGGCAAATGAGAGGGGCCCTGCTTTCGGAGTTGCAGGAAGCGCGCGGCATCGCATCGTTCAGCAGATCCCATTCCCCATGAGCGAAAAGCCAGATACGCCGATCCCCAGAGAGTTCGACTCCGAATATGAGGAGCGTCCCTTTCTGTGCTGCTCACGCTGTGGCGAGAGCTTGAGCGCGTTCGAGAATTTTCAGATCAACAAGGCGTATCGCAATGGCGAATGCGTCTTTGAATACGCCTTCTGCGCGCAGTGTCGGGATGCCCTGCTGGAAGAGTTTTCCGAGGAGTCCAAGAGCAATCTGGAGAAGCATCAGCGAGAGAAAATGCGTCATGTGAGCGGCACCAACGAATGCTGCTTCTGCGCCAGCACCCGGTCGCAGACGCCGATGAAGGATTACACGATCACCGCTCTCTGTGCGGAGCAGAACCTCCTAGATAGCCTCATGATTTGCGGCAAATGCCAGGAAGGAATGCATGAACTGCTCAGCACGCATACCCGAGATGTGCGGCGTCGGTTCTTCGAGAGCCTGCCCGGTGTTCCGCCCGATTGGGAGCCCGAGCCCTTCACGGAGGAATCCCCGAATCTCAAACCCGCGATCAGCAAAGGTAGCCCACTGAGAATCAAGCCTGAACTCGTGAGCGAGGATGCAGCGGAGGTAAAAGGCAAGCTCTTCGACCATCCAGCGGACGATGGCGGCATGGAGCTGCTCTGGGAATGGAAGGGGCTTTGAGACTAAAGAACTCAGGCTACTACTGAGACGGTTTGCTTGTCGATCTCAACCAGTGTGCATGATTCAAGGGCCTCGGTGATGGCTGCAAGGTGAGTTGAAAACAATCGCTTAGTCTCGCTGAGGCCCATATTCCCAGTGCGGACGAGCACTAGCTTCCAAGGACGACCATGCAGCAGATGCGAATAGTAGAAGTCCGTGTCTTTAGTAACCACAACTCGATGCTCTTTCATCGAAACCTCGTTCAGGATGCCGTCTCGCGAGGCATTCTTATGCGGCAGCTCCAGCGTGTGGATGGCGTCATGGCCAGCGGAGGCGAAGACTTTTCGGAGACTTGGCGGCAGGTGCGCATCAAGAAGAAATTTCATGCCGCTACCAGTTGTCGGCCCTTCAACTTCAGAGATTGCGTGGCGAACTGAATGCAGGCTAGCAAGTCATCATGCTCCAGATCAGGAAACTCAGCGAGCACCTCCTCGAAACTGTCTCCGCCAGCCAGATATTCGAGCATTGATTCTACGGGGTAACGCAGGCCACGAATGACCGGTTTGCCATGACAGACCTCAGGATCAATGGTGATCCGGCTTAAGAGGGAGGCTGAGTCAGTCGGTGCGTGTGACATAACTCAGCTTAACCTGCGCTGGCAAATGTAGCAACCTTCTTGGAATGAGTGGTTATTCAATCCGCTGAAACCGCGACAGATACCAGTCCATGAACTGCACGCCGTAGAAGAGCCAGATCATCGCGCCGCCCGCTAAATAGGGGCCGAAGGGGATCTTCGCGGTCCATTCCGTTTTGCCGAAAAGTCTCGGAATCAAAGCCAAGGCGCTGCCGAGGAAGGATGCGGCCACGACGGTGAACAGCACGGCTTTCCAGCCGAGAAACGCGCCGATCATCGCGAGTAGCAGCACATCACCAAAGCCCATCGCTTCACGGGGAATGACGACGCTCGTGGTCTGGCCTTCCAGCTTCTTCACGCCTTCGAGATCGAAGGTTTTAGGGGGCTTGCCAGTGGCGGTGATCTTGAGTTTGTCGGAGCGCACTTCGAGGCCTACGTTCGTGTAAGACTGGGTGTTCACGGTGAGCGCCTCGCATTGCATGACGATGCGGTCGGTGTTGCGCGCAAAGATGTCATCCCAGGTTAGCTCCAGATCGCCCACTTTGAGCACGGGCGGCTCTTCTTCCTTCGACTGCGTAATCGTCCACGGCTCTGGCTTGTCGAACTTCCGCTTAATGCGACCGAACGCGATCTTGCCCAGTTCGACGATGCTCCACAGAAGTCCTAAGCCAAAGCAGGCGCTGGCGAACGAGATGAGAATGGCGTGGCCGCGCTCGGTGACCTCCATGATTTCA
>JANYJH010000309.1 GCA_025361865.1 Phragmitibacter sp. | reverse complement strand
CCGTGGGGCAATGAGCCATGAAACGACTGACTACCCTCATCACGCTGCTCGCTGCCTTGACCTTCGCTGAGAGGGTTCACGCGGAATTGACGCTGACCTTGACCCCTTCAGCGGCCAATGCCGCGCCCCGTGCGGTGGTGGACTTCAGCGGCACGCTGACGAACACGAGCACGACGGACAAGGTGTTTCTCAATGACGTGGCCTTGACCTTCGCAGGCTCAGAACTGGTGCTGCAACCGAACGCCTTCTTTGCGAATGTCCCCGGCATCCTGCTGCCGGGTGAGACTTACAACGGCCTCATCTTCCGCGTGGCCTTGAGCGCCAATGCCACGCCCGGTGACTATGCGGCGAGCCTCCTCATCAAAGGCGGTGCGGACATCCTGGCCAATGGCGATCTGGCCAACGCTCAGCTCATCGTCTTGTCCCCGAGCGTGAGCATCACCGCGACCAACGCGAATGCGGGCGAGGCCGGACCCGTGAATGGTTGGTTCACCGTCTCCCGGACGGGCGGCACGGGAGCGGACCTCATGGTGAGTTATCAAACCAGCGGCACCACGATCAATGGCACGGGCTATAGCGCTTTGAGCGGTTTCATCACGATTCCTGCGGGCTCGGCTTCGGCCACGATCACGCTCGTGCCCATCGCGAACAACCTTGCGGAAGGGGATCGCACAGCGGTGCTCACGCTGGCGGCAACTTCTTCGTATCGTGTGGCCGCAGCCGCAGCCGCAACAGCCACCGTCACGGTTCATGACAAGCCAGCGGACAACTGGCGCTTCGTGAACTTTGGAGCCGCCGCCAATGATCCCGAAGCCGCCGATGGCGCGGACTGGGATAAGGACGGCCTCACGAACCTGATGGAGTTCGCGCTGAACCTGAACCCGAAGGTCGCTGACTCTGCGGCACAACCCGCGCCGGTGATCGTGAATGATTACCTGACGCTCACGTTCGTGCCGAATCCTGCGGCCACGGATGTGACCTTCGTCGTTGAAGCTTCTACCGCGTTGAGCAGTTGGAGCACGAGCGATGTTGAGGAGATCACAGCGCTGCAAGCTGATGGGCGCACGTTTCGCTACAAGCACCCAGTGAGCGCTACGGGCCGCGCGTTCCTGCGGCTGCGCGTGACGCGGTAGCTTTATTTCTTCATGGCCTTCGCATAGCCGTGCAGCATCCGCGCGCGGTAATGGTCCCAGGTGAAGAACTGCTCCACGCGCTCGCGACCTGCTTGGCCCATGGTGACGGCTTGATCGCGATTTTGCTGAAGATGCTGAAGCGCGGTGATGATGGCTTCGGGGTCGTTCGCGGGAATGAGGAGGCCGGTTTCCTGATGGGCCACGGCGTCACCCGACTCGGCGGTGGCGATGATGGGCAGCGCGCACGCGGCGGCTTCGAGCGTGGCTTTGGCGAAGCCTTCGCACTCGCTGGGGAAGACGAAGGCGGCGCACTGGCGCAGCTCATCCTGCACGCTGCTGGTGAAGCCGATGACCCGCACGGTGTCCGTGGCCAGCTCGCTGAGGTAAGGTTTGATCTCGTCGTGAACGGTGCCGATGAGGACCAGCTCGGCGTCTTTCAAGGCAAGCTTCTTCCATGCCGCGAGGAGGTGATGAAGGCCTTTGCGCTTGATGAGCGCGCCGACGAAACCGACGCGGAAGATCTCTGGCGGCTGCTCGGCGGGCTGATAGCGGGCCAGGTCCACACCACGGCCCACATAGTGAAGCTTCTCCGGTGAGATGCCTGCGATGCGAAAGGTCTCTGCCGCTTTCAATGAGGGAACGAGAATCACGTCCGCAAGATCGTATTCCGTGAGGTGTTGAAGCCGCGTGGGATGAAGGTGCTTCCGCCAGTCCTTCCAACCCCGATCTGAGAGGCGGGCGAGGCGCTCGGTCTTGGTTTCGGGAGGCTTCACACGGCCCTTATTCCGATGCCAAGTGGCCACGTCCATGACGGAGGGGATGCCCTGGGAACGAGCCTCGATAAGGCTGCGAAAGCTCTCGCCGGACCAGCCGTGGAAGAAGTCATAGGCACCGCTTTGTAAGGCGTGCTCGGCAGCGGAGTCCAGGCAGCGCTTCTTCGCCGCATAGTAGTCCTTGCTCCCGAGCGCGGACAAGAACCGCACGGGATGGTATTGCAGGGACTTCACGGATCGGCGGGGAATCTCTCGCTGACGGTTCGGATAGCAGATGGCGCTTCCCAGAATGCCCATGCGCTGGGCGGCGAGTGCGCCTTCGAGTGAGGTCGAGTCCAGCCCTGAGCCACCGAGGCCAGCGCTGGTCGCATAGAGCACTGAGGCCGGAAGCAGCATCGGCTCAGGAGGCGCGTCTGGAGGTTGCAGCATGGAGTTCAGGCAGCGTGCGGGTTGGTGATGCGGCTATCGCAGCTTCCTGAATTTCTGCCGCCACTTCTCGATGTCATGCATCGTCTTGTCCTGATCCTTTTCAAACTGCGTGCGGGGCATTCTCTCCTCCTGAACTTCAATGATGATCACATAGACCGAGGCCACGACGCAGATGAGAAAGAGGCCCGAGAGAATCCAGGACACGATGGAGAGCCTGAGTTCATATCTGCGGCGCTGCTCCCGCGTGCTATTCATGTCGATAATGCCGAAGAGGGCCATCCACCACATGCGCCACGTTTTGGGATCGCGCGCCATGATGAATGTCCAGCAGAACATAAAGATCGAAATGATGGCTGCGGTGGAAGCTAGAGCTAGCATGATTCAGTTACGACAAGACTGAGCGCATCATTAACGCGTCCCCTCATTATTGGCAAGCCTCCTGTCTCTCATCTCCTCCTCTTTCCGCAAGCAAGATTCCGCCTTAGATAGCGTTGCTTCATTTGCCGGATTTAGCCTTTGCATCCTGCCCTTCCCTCATCTCCCATTCGCACCATGCCTCTCCTTACTGACCGTAAAACACAACCCCAGTATGATGTCATCGTCGTCGGCTCTGGAGCGGGCGGCGGAATGGCGGCCCTGCAACTGGCCCTCAATGGCGTCAAGGTGCTCATGATCGAAGCCGGACGGAATTACGAGCCGTCCAAAGAAACGCCGATGTTCAACACGCCTGAGATGGCTCCGCTGCGAGGTCACGCCACGCCGGATAAGTTCTTCGGCTTCTATGATGCGACTGTCGATGGCGGCTGGCAGGTGCCGGGCGAGCCCTACACGAACAAGGAGGGCACGGAAGGTGCCTTCTGGTGGTGGCGCGCGCGGATGCTCGGTGGCCGCACCAATCACTGGGGCCGTATTTCACTGCGCTTTGGTGAGCATGACTTCCGCTGTGCTTCCCGCGATGGACTCGGCGTTGACTGGCCGATGGCCTATGAAGACATCGCCCCATGGTATGACAAGGTGGAGATGCTCATCGGCGTTTATGGCGAGAACGCAGGCATCGAGAACGCTCCCGACTCTTCACCCGGCGTGCTTCTTCCTGCACCGAAGCCCCGCGTTGGCGAACTGCTGGCCAAGAGGGCAGGCCGCAAGATCAATGTCCCCATCGTCGCCGCGCGTCGTGCTGTTCTGACGAAGCCTCTCGATGCCCAGCGGATCGCTGAGAAGCTCTATCCGACCAATGCCAAAGCGCGCGAGATCATGCAGAAAGACATGGCCATGCGCGCTCCCTGTTTCTGGGCCACCAGTTGCGGTCGCGGCTGCTCCATTCGGGCGAATTTCCAATCCACCACGGTCCTCATTCCTGCCGCGCTGGAGACGGG
>JANYJH010000239.1 GCA_025361865.1 Phragmitibacter sp. | reverse complement strand
CTACGCGAAGCCTTTAGAATCAAGGCTTCCACGTTTCCTGACGGCGTTTGGCATCGTCAGTGCTTAGTCGTTCGTCGGCTCCCACCTTCAACACACCCATACTCGACGGAGCTGCCGATGTCGTTGGCGGCAGCTCCGTTTCAATCAAGCTCACGACCACTTCTATGGACCTTTACCAACCCATCAGCATTGATGCCGAACCTTATGAGTTCGAGTTCGTGCCCGTCAGATGCGCTTTGCTCATTATCGACATGCAGCGCGATTTCCTGGAGCCGGGAGGCTTTGGAGCGATGTTGGGCAATGATCTCTCACAGCTTCGACGCACGATCGAGCCCAACAAGGTGCTCCTCTCCAAATGGCGCGCTGCGGGCCTTCAGGTGATTCACACGCGGGAAGGGCATCGTCCTGACCTCACCGATCTCCCTCCTGCCAAAGCCGTTCGCGGTCGGGGTAAGACGACCATCGGAGACAAGGGACCGATGGGGCGAATCCTCATCCGTGGCGAAGCTGGGCACGACATCATTCCCGAGCTTTATCCGCTGCCTAACGAGCCCATCATTGATAAGCCAGGCAAGGGCGCATTCTTCGCCACTGATCTCCATGCCATTCTGCAAAACGTGGGGATTAAGAAATTGATCGTCACCGGCGTGACCACTGAAGTTTGCGTCAATACCACCGTCCGCGAGGCCAATGATCGCGGCTACGACTGCCTCGTTCCTGAGGATTGCGTCGGCTCCTATTTCCCCGAGTTCCAGGAGATGGGACTGAAAATGATCAAAGCCCAAGGGGGCATCTTTGGCTGGGTCTCCCACTCATCCAAAATACTCGCCGCTCTCGAATGAGGGATCAAAACGGCACATCGGCATAAACATCAACCACACATGTGAAGCACCATGACAACTGCATCCACCACTAAACCAAAAATCTGGGTTCCCGGAGACTGGAACGCCTTCTTCGGGTTCGGCACGAACATCCTCGTCAACATGCTAACCCTCAGCGGCCTACTTCTCTATGTGCTGAAGATGCCGCCTGACATGGTCTTCAAACACATCCTGCCCGCTGCTGGCATGATGATGTGCATGAGCACCTTTTACTACGCATGGCTCGCCTACAAGCTGGCCAAAGAGACCGGGCGCACCGATGTCTGCGCGCTGCCTTCAGGGATCAGCGTGCCGCACATGTTCATCGTCACGCTGGTCATCATGCTGCCGATCAAGCTCGCAACGGGCGATCCCATGAAAGCTTGGCAAGCGGGGCTGGTGTGGGTCTTTATCCAGAGTTTCGTGCTGATGGGCGGCGGCTTCCTCGCGCCGATCATTCGGAAGATAACGCCCAAGGCAGCGCTGCTCGGTGCGCTCGCGGGGGTCTCGATCAGCTTCATCTCCATGAAGCCCGCGCTTGAGATGTTCATGACGCCAGTCATCGGCGTGGTCTGCTTTGCGATTATTCTCCTGAGCTGGTTTGGAGGCGTTAAATACGGCGGCATTCCTGCTGGACTCGTGGCCATCGCCGCAGGCACACTCATCGCGTGGGGCTCTAATCTCTTCGGTCTCAACTTGGGCGGCATGACCGTTGAAGCGCTGGGTAAATCATTCTCGAACTTCAGCTTCGCCGCGCCCACGCCGGTCTTTGGGCTGGTCTTCGGCGGATTGAATTGGGCGCTACTCAGCGTCATCCTCGTGACCGCGATTCCTTTCGGAATCTACGATCTCGTTGAGGCGATGGACAATGTCGTGAGTGCCGCCGCCGCTGGTGACGACTATCCCACCACGCGCGTCCTCACTGCGGATGGCGTGATCAGTCTCATCGGCTGCCTCATGGGCAATCCCTATATCAATGCCGTCTATATCGGCCATCCTGGCTGGAAGGCGATGGGCGGTCGCATCGGTTACTCCGCCGCCACGGGCATCATGGTCATCGTGCTCTCGTGGTTCGGTGTTATCTCGCTGATGACCGCCTTGATTCCGGTCGTCGCGATCTCGCCGATCCTGCTCTACATCGGGATGCTCATTGGTTCGCAGGCTTTTCAGGAAAGCCCGCATCGCCACGCGCCCGCCGTTATCATGGCGATCATCCCGTCACTCGCCGCTTGGGGAAAATTGCAGATTGATAACTCACTCGGCTCCGTCTCGGGCATCCATCAGATCACGCCCGAAATGATCGCTTCAATGGCGCAGACCGGCGTCTTCTATCACGGTCTCTCGATCCTCGGCGGGGGTTCGATCCTTGCAGGCGTCGTGCTCGGAGCGATCACGGTTTACATCATTGATCGCAAATTCATGATGGCAGGGGGCTTTGCCTTCGCAGGTAGCGTGCTCACCTTCTTCGGTTTGATGCATGGTGAGGCCATCGGCATCAACCAGACACCGGGCGTCGCACTGGCCTACCTCGCCGTCGGCGGCCTACTCGTGGGCTGCGCAAAATATGCCACTGCGCCCGCAGCAGAACTTGAAGAGTCAAACGAATCTGAGGCTTTACCTGAGTTGACCAGCTAGACCTCGCCAGACTGGAGCGGCCCAGTGGCATAGCTACTGGGCCGCTTTCAGTTGGAACAAGTATTGCTTAACCCTACTGCACTCCTCTCCTTCTATGACGCCGATCTACATTGATGCTGATCCCTATCCTTGGCCTTACAATGGTGATCTCCGACCGGAGAACACGGTGTTCTTAGTCATTGATATGCAGACGGACTTCTGCGGCGTCGGCGGTTATGTGGACATGATGGGCTATGACCTCGCCATGACGCGCGCGCCCATTGAGCCCATTCAGCGGGTCTTCGCCGCCGCACGGGCTAAGGGCTACCACATCATGCACACTCGTGAAGGGCATCGTCCCGACCTTTCCGATCTTCCTGAAAACAAGCGCTGGCGCAGCCAACGCATCGGCGCAGGCATTGGCGATGCTGGACCCTGCGGTCGCATTCTCACGCGTGGCGAGCCCGGTTGGGATCTTATTCCCGAGCTGGCTCCGCTCCCTGGAGAAGCGATCATTGATAAACCCGGTAAAGGCTCCTTCTACGGCACTGATCTGGATATGCTGCTCCGCCGCAAAGGTATCAAGAACATCGTCCTCGCAGGCATCACCACGGACGTGTGCGTTCACACCACCATGCGTGAGGCGAACGACCGTGGGTATGAGTGCCTACTGCTTTCTGATTGCACGGGCGCGACCGATCAGGGAAACTATTTGGCCGCGCTGAAGATGATCAAAATGCAAGGCGGCGTCTTCGGAGCCGTCAGTGATTCCGCAGCCTTCATCAGTGCCATCAGCAGCTAGAGGCTCATTCCCGCTTCCTTCATGACTTTTCCCTGCATCCAGTTGGATGACTTCTTCAATCTCGCCTCCCGTCTAGATGAAATCGACTGGCAGCCCTTTCGTGATGGGGTGGACATTCACCGACTCTATGGCGACGGCCTCACCGGCCCCTCTGCGGCGCTCATCCGTTTCAGCAAGGAATCCTCAGTGCCCCTGCATCATCACGACGGCTATGAGCACATCTTGATCCTCGCCGGTTCCCAGCGCGATGAGAACGGCCTCCTCAAAACAGGCACTCTCCGCATTCACCCACCCGGCACCCAACACAGCGTCATCAGTGATGCCGGCTGCGTGGTCCTGGCCATCTATGAGAAGCCCGTGAGGTTTCTTTAAGTGGCACGGGCTTCTAGCCTGTGGGTAGTTCAGGCATCTTGCCTGAATTTGCTTCTGATAACAGGCAGGATGCCTATTCTACCCACAGGCTTGAAGCCTGTGTCACTCTGCTCATTCCAAACCCTTGGCATAGAGGGTGCTATTGTTAAAGATAGCGCCCATTCATGCCGCTCTCCTCACGTCCGCACAAACCCGGCAACGCACCTGCCCTCTGTGCTTTGACGCTGGGTGTCTGTGTGTCGGTCTTGCTCGCTTTCCTGCTGCAACGGATGCAACTGCGGGAGCAGAAAGACGCGGCGCGACAGATCGCGGAAGATCGTGCGGAAGTGCTGCGCTCCGCCATTCTGCGGTCAATGGAGGTGCTGCATTCCATTAAGTCGCTCTATGCCGCTCGACCAGAAGTCAGCCGAAGCGAGTTCCACATCTTCGCCAGTGCGGCCCTGGCTCGACAGCCGGAGTTGCAAGCGCTCGCTTGGGACCCTCGCGTGCCGGGAACGGAACGCGAAGCCTGGGAAGACCGCGCCCGTTCAGAAGGGTTTGCCCATTTCAGCTTCACGGAGAAGTCCTCCAATGGTGAGATCATTCCGGCGCAGCAGCGTGAGGAATACTTCCCCGTCTTCTTCTTGGAAGCACTGGAAAAGAACACCGGAGCCTTTGGCTTCGATGTCCTCTCTGAGCCCGCCCGACGGGCCGCTCTGGAACAGGCACGCGATACCGGACAGGTCACGGCCACGCTTCCCATCAGGCTTGCTCAGGAGTCAGGTTCACAAAAAGGCTTCGTGGTGTTTGAGCCGCTTTATGCCGGACCCACGGATACAGTGGAGCAGCGCCGAGCCTCATTGAAAGGTTTTGCCACGGCGGTCTTTCGCATCGGTGATCTGGTGGAAATACCGCTGCGATCCACAGGCGGACTGCGCACCGCCGTATCCATTTTCGATGAAGCTCAAGGCGAAATCATCTACTCTCAAGGCACCACCACGCAGCCTGACAGGGAGAGCTGGAGCACGAAGCTGGATGTCGCGGGACGGCATTGGAACCTGCGTTTCACGCCTACGGGCAGCACCATCAATCACGGCTTCATCCCGCTTCCTTGGCTCGGGCTGGCCGCAGGACTGCTGATCTCAGGGCTGCTCGCCGCTTACCTTTGGAATAACGCCCGCCGCACCTTTGAAAGCAAGATGGCGCAGGAAGTCCTTCTCGCGGAAGTGGGCATCCGCAAACAGGCCGAGGCCGCTGCGGAGGCCGCAAATCAAGCCAAATCAGACTTCCTCGCGAACATCAGCCATGAGATCCGCACGCCCATGAATGCGATCCTCGGCTATGCGCAAATCCTGGCCCGTGATGTGAATCTGCATCCGTTCCAACGCGACGCCATCACCACGATCAACAGCAGTTCCGATCATCTTCTGCACCTCATCAACGAGATTCTGGACCTCTCCAAAATCGACGCGGGTCGTATGGAAATGGAGCTGACGGATTTTGATTTATCAGCGCTCGTCCGCGAGATCATCGCCTTGTTCCAGCATCCTTGTGAGGAGAAGCATCTCGGCCTGCGGTTCGAAGGGCTCTTGGATGAGCCGCGTTACGTTCATGGGGATGAAGGCAAACTGCGTCAGCTTCTCATCAACCTCGTGGGCAATGCGGTTAAGTTCACGGAGCGCGGTCGGGTCATGCTGAGAGTGACGGAAGTGGCGGCTGGACAATGGAGCTTTGCCGTCGAGGACACGGGCATCGGCATTACGCCAGAAGCGCAGAAGCTCATCTTTGAACCCTTCCAACAAGGCCCCGGTGCACGGCATCATGGTGGCACGGGGCTTGGCTTGGCGCTTGCCCGAAGACACGCGGAGATGATGGGCGGGGCGCTCACGGTGCGCTCGGATTTGGAACGTGGTTCCTGCTTCAGTTTCAGCCTGCAACTACCGCCTGCTTCACGACAGAATGCGATCACGAAGACTGTGAAACGTGAGGTGGAAAAGCTGGCCGAAGGCTCCAAAGTGCGGGCTCTGGTGGTGGATGACATTCTCGAAAATCGTGAAGTCTTAGCCGCGATGCTGACCGTGATTGGTTGTGAAGTCGTGCTTGCAGAGAATGGCCGTCAGGCGCGGGAAGTCGTGCGTGTTTCCAGGCCGGACATCGTGTTCATGGACATGCGCATGAATGATCCCGACAGCATCGAAGCCACGCGCCGCATCGTGGAGGAGTTCCATCCCACGGGTTTAAAGATCGTCGCGACTTCCGCTTCCGCATTGGCGCATGAACGCGAGCGTTACCTGCAAGCAGGCTGCGATGACTTCGTGCCGAAGCCTCTGCGAGCGGCGCAAATTTACCACAGCCTTCAGGAGCTTCTCGGCATCCAGTTTGACTATCGCCAGCCCACCGCTGAACCCGCGCAAGAGGCCACCTTTGATCTGGCGCAGGTGGCGCTCCCAGAAGAGCTGGCCACGCGGCTCGTGATGGCCGCTGAACTCCATAGTGCCACGGTCTTGAAGCAGTGCTTGATTGAAGTGGAACAAACTGGGCCTGGGGGCGAGCGCTTGGCCAGTCATCTGCGCGACTTTCTGGCAAGCTATGATATGGCTACCATCCAGCGGCTTGCTGCTCAAATCACCGTGCTCCCATGACCCGCGAACGTATCCTCATCGCCGATGACACCCCAGCCAGTCTGGCATTGTTGGTGGCTGTGCTGGAGCCGCATGGCTATGAAATCCTCACCGCTTCCAGTGGGCGCGACGCCTTGAAAATAGCGGAACGCGCGGTGCCTGATCTCGTCATGCTGGATGTCGTGATGCCCGGCCACGATGGCTTCGCGGTGTGCCGGACCCTGAAAGCGGAAGAGGCCACGCGGGACATCCCAGTGATTTTTTTGACCAGTAAGCAGGAGACCAAGAGCGTGCTGCAAGGCTTTCGCGTGGGAGCTGTGGACTATATTTTAAAGCCCTTCCAAGCGGAAGAAGTGGTCACTCGCGTGGCCACGCATTTGAAGATCAGTCGGCTGACTAAAGAACTCCAACAGCGCAATGCCGAACTGGAGTCCGAGATGGGCAAACGTCGTGAAGCGGAGAGAGGTCGTGAGCGGGCCAGCCAGCGTTTGTCCAACATCGCTTCGCAAGAGGCCCAGCGCTGGGGCTTGGGCGGATTCGTCGGCAAGAGTCCTCATATGCGTCGTATCCTTGCGGACATCGAGCGGCTTCAGAACTTTGGCAAAACGAGCGTCCTCATCACGGGCGAGAGCGGCACGGGCAAGGAGCTGGTCGCCCGGGCCATCCACCATCACAGCCCGCGCGCCGAAGCTCCGTTTGTGCCCGTGAACTGCGTGGCCGTGCCGGCGGAGCTGGCGGAATCACTGTTCTTTGGCCATACCAAAGGAGCCTTCACGGGCGCGACTTCGGATCGCAAAGGTTACTTTGAACTCGCTGATGAAGGCACGCTCTTCCTGGATGAAATCGGGGACATGCCAGCGTCCTTACAAGCCAAGCTCCTGCGCGTGCTAGAAGACGGTGAAGTCACGCCTGTCGGGGCCACGCAATCACGCCATGTGGATGTTCGCGTGCTCTCCGCCACCAACGCCGATCTCACCTCCAAGATCGCCAACGGGGACTTCCGCCAGGATCTCTTTTTCCGCCTTGCCCGTTACACCGTGCAGACGCCGCCATTGCGAGAACGGAGCGAAGACCTGCCCATCCTCGCGGCTCACTTCCTCAATGTCTTCGCGACTGAAATGGGCATGGAAGCGCCCAGCCTTTCCAGCGATGCCTTGCAGGGACTCATCGCTCATCCGTTTCCGGGCAATATCCGAGAACTCAAGAACCTCATCGAGCGGGCGCTGATTCTCAGCGGTGGCAAGCCCATCAAGCGCGAGCATCTGCAACTGCCGACAACCCTGGCTTATCCACAAGAAGACGCCGCCAAGCCCAACGCGGCGTCGTTTGATTCGCTGCCTCTGAACCTCGAAGCCGCCGAGCAAGCGCTCATCCAACGCGCCCTCGAACAGACCCATGGAAACGTCGCCGAAGCCGCCCGCCTGATGGGCGTGAATCGGAGCCTGATCTATCGGCGCTTCCCGCCCATGAAGAGCTGACACAAAAAAGACGCTACCCGGAAGGCAGCGTCCTTTGAATCTAGGGAACTCGTCCGGCTTAGGCCACGAACTTGATGCTGCTGACTTGGCCGCGCGCCATGGCGGCATGGGCTTCATCGCTGCACGCGCGGTCAATCGGCGCATCGGGTGCGGCATCGCTCGCGGCGAGGAGATTGTTTTGGATCATGTAGCGCTCGACTTCCTCGCCGCTCACATCAGCGACCATGACGCCGTTGATTTCCACGCAGGGGCTGAGGGGTTGGCCGCTCTTCTGTTCCATTTCCCAGCGGAAGGCGGGGTTCGCGATGATGTCCTTCTCTTCAAAGGGAAGGTCGTATTTACGGAAGATGGCGCGGACGCCTTCGCTCCAGCCGCAGTAGGTCTTCAGGTAGGCAGTGATTTTAGGTTGGCTCATAATGGTATTGTTTACGTCTGAAAAATAGGTGTCGGCACGCGAATTGCAAATGCTCATACGGACGGCGCTAAATGGCAGCGATACGGAAACGTGCATTGACATCAGGAGAGGCACTTCTTATCAAGACCAGACATGAATTTACCGAACAAGCTGACCGTCTCCCGCCTCGCCCTGACGGTCGTGTTCGTGGCGCTGTTCTATGTGCCATCAGATAACCGCGAAGCCATCGCCTTGATCGTGTTCGGTATTGCCTCGTTCACGGATTATCTGGATGGCATGATCGCCCGGCAGCGGAAGTTGATCACGAATTTCGGCAAGCTGATGGACCCGCTGGCGGATAAGATCCTCATGTGTGCCGCGCTGGTGCTGCTTTCCGCTGAGGATAAGCTCATTCCTGCCTGGGCAGTCGTGATCGTGCTGGCCCGCGAGTTCTTCGTCACCGGCATCCGTTTGATCGCCTCCAGTCAAGGGGCCGTGCTGGCCGCTGAAAAACTGGGCAAGCACAAGACCGCGTGGCAGATGATCACGGTGATCTATTTCCTGCTCTTCCAGGCCGCAGGCGAGCCGATGTTCCGCTGGCTCACGCCGTTCTTTACCTGGAAGCTCACCTCGCCAGCCGTCCTCGGCGTGCTTTGCATCAATATGATGGTGGCCCTGACCGTGGTCTCTGGCCTGAGCTATTTCTGGAAGAATCGTTCGCTGTTCAACGACGCTTGATCAAAGCGCTGTAACATCACTGTGACGGCCTCGTTTTCTTCTCCCGTATGAAAACACGTCTTGCTTCTGCTTTGCTTACTCTGGGGCTGGTCACCGGCCTGCACGCGACCGATTGGCCGCAGTTCCGGGGCGCTGACCGCACGGACATCTCCACTGAAAAAGGCCTGCTCAAGCAATGGCCTACTGAGGGCCCGAAGAAGGTCTGGACCTATGATCAGGGCGGCCTCGGCTACTCCGGCTTCTCCATCGTCAACGGCACGCTCTACACGATGGGCGCTCGCGATTCGGAGGAGTTCGTCATCGCGCTCGATGCGATCACGGGCAAAGAAAAATGGGTCGCTGAAGTCGGCGTGCTCCTCACCAATAACTGGGGTGACGGCCCGCGCGGCACGCCGAGCGTGGATGGCGACCGCGTTTATGCCTTGAGTGGTAAGGGCTCGCTCGTCTGTCTCAATGCCCAAGACGGCAAGCAAATCTGGAAAGCTGAGATGACCGAGTTCGGCGGCAAAGTCCCCGGCTGGGGCTACACCGAAAGCGTCCTCGTGGACGGTAGCAACGTCATCAGCACGCCCGGCGGCAGCAAAGGCACGCTGCTCGCCCTGGATAAGCTGACTGGCAAGCTGGCCTGGCAATCCACCGAGTGGACCGACGGCGCGCATTACTCCTCCGTCATCACCGCTGAGCTCAACGGCACGCATCAGCTCATCGCACGCACCGCCAACAGCATCGCCGGGATCGATTCCAAGGACGGCAAGCTTTTGTGGAAGCAAGCCTTTCCTCAAGGCAAGACTGCGGTCATCCCGACGCCCATTTACAAGGACGGCCAGGTCTATGTCGCCGCTGGTTATAACGCAGGCTGTATGGCCATCAAGATCGACTCCAACAACCAACCAACCGTGGCCTATGAGAACGCGAACATGGTGAATCATCACGGCGGCGTGATCCTCGTCGGCGACTACCTCTACGGCTTCTCTGACAAGGGCGGCTGGACCTGTCAGGACTTCAAAACAGGGGACGTGAAATGGGTTGAGAAGAAGCTCGGCAAAGGCGCGATCCATTGCGCAGACGGCATGTTGTATCTCCTTGAAGAAGCCACTGGAACCGTGGCGCTCATTGATGCCTCACCGAACGGCTGGAGCGAACACGGGCGCTTCAAGCTGGAGCCGCAGACTGCCTTGCGCAAACCTCAGGGTAAGGTCTGGACCCATCCCGTGGTCAGCAACGGCAGGCTCTACCTTCGCGATCAGGAACTCATCTCCTGCTTTGAGGTGAAGGGCTGAAATCTCCTTACTTCAGTGATCGCTAATTCAGCCTTGAGCTTCGCCGCAGTCCTGCCACTCTGAAAACCTATGAACACCTCTGCTCTTCTCACCCGTCTGTTTTCCCAGACAGCCGCTCTAGCTCTGACCGCGCTGGCTTGCTCCCCCGTCTCCGGGCTTAAAGCCATCGACAATCCCGACACCACTGGCTGGAAGGATCTTTTCACCGCTGATCTCGCTGACACCACCAATGGCGACCATTGGAACTGGGTGAATGGCGAACTCGTCGCAAAGGATCACGAAACGCTCTGGACCAAGGAGAGCTATGGAGACTGCATCATCGACCTAGAATTCAAGGTCGCGAAGGAATCCAACAGCGGCGTCTTCCTTCATTCCAGCGACATTAAGAACGTGCTCGGCGCGCTGGAAATTCAGGTGCATGACTCCACGGATGGCAGCAAATACGGCATGGTCGGCGCGATCTATGACGCCTGCCCGCCGAAGAAGGCCGTGGCCAAACCCGTGGGCGAGTGGAACCACTACACCATTACCTGCAATGACAGCCTTGTGATCGTGGTCTTCAACGGTGAAGAAGTCATCCACGCAGACCTCAACGAGTGGCCTGAAAAAGGGAAGAATCCTGATGGCACGCCGAACAAGTTCCCGAAGGCGCTGAAGGACTTCGCCCGCAAAGGCCCGCTCGGTTTGCAAGGCCTGCATGGCAAGGCGCAAGCCCCCGTGTGGTATCGTAATCTGAAGATCAAGGTGCTAGAGTAGCCCATGTCAGACGAGCCAGAGGAGATCGTTCACCATCCGATCACGGATGAGCTCGATCTCCATGCGTTCCGTCCTCAGGATATCGGGAGCCTCTTGCCCGAGTATTTTCATGAGTGCCGTGAGAAGGGGCTTTTAACCGTTCGCATCATTCACGGCAAAGGCACCGGAGCCTTGAGAGAAGGCGTGCATCGGTTGTTGGATACGCTACCGGAAGTCGCCTCATGGCAATGGCCCGCCAGCGCTCCGACTGGCGGCTGGGGAGCGACTTGGGTGTGGCTTAAGCCCACGCTCGAATCCTTATAGAATAGACTTCAGCGCGAAGCGGCCACCGTTTAAGCAGGGTTAGGTTCATCACTCCAGCCAAGGTTTTCACGCGAAGCAAAGTAGCCATCATCGCTCCGCGTGATGAGCTCACGGCGTCTAGATCATTGAGGATAGGCAAAGGACTTTGGACGTTTGGAGCATGGAGTTTACGCTCGGCTCGTCACGCGGAGCGATGACGGCTACTTTGCTTCGCCGAAGGATGTCTTCGATCACAAGAGATACTCGCCTTCACAGAGGTCAGACTTCAGCAGAGCCGTTTCCCGTCGAAGAGATCAAACGAACTTCCCGGGGTTCAAAAGCCCTAGCGGATCAAGCGCGGCCTTGATCCGGCGATGCGTCTGCATGGCTCCTTCGCCGATGGCTTCAGGGAACCAGCGCTTCTTCGCGATGCCCACGCCGTGCTCGCCCGTGATCGCTCCACCGAGTGCGATGACGTGATGAAAGAGCTGGTCCAAAGCCTCTTCCGCGCGGGATCGCTGATCAGGGTCCGTCATGTCCTGCACCATGACATTGACGTGGATATTGCCATCGCCCGCATGACCGAAACAGGCGACGGGGAAGCCGCTCTCGCGCTGCAACTGCTCGGCGAAGCTCACGAGTTCGACGAGCTTTCCGCGCGGCACCACGATGTCCTCATTGAGCTTCGTCAATCCGGTGGCGCGCAGGCTATAGGAATACTCACGGCGGAGCTTCCAGAATTTTTCGCACTCCGCGTCACCGAGTCCGGTGGACACGGAAACGGCTTGAAGTTGATGCAACAGCTTAACCAGCGCGTCGAGTTCAAGCGGCACAGCGT
>JANYJH010000233.1 GCA_025361865.1 Phragmitibacter sp. | reverse complement strand
CTCGGCCACCATCCAGCGCATGGCGGACGAAGGGCATGGAGAGGAGTGAGCCAGCGAGCTGAATAGAATGTGCTGGGGGGTTCACCGCTTCAGTGTATCTTCAGAGCTTACTGACACACAGCGAACCGACCTCTGACGCACTGATCTTATGAACTTCTTCAAGCTCACAACCTTGTTCCTGCTCACCACCGTAGGCATCAGCACCGCTAAAGATCTTCATCCCAGCGCGGCGCTTACCACGGCCATTGACAAGCTCGTCGCGAAGAACGGCTACACCGCTGACGAGCCCGGTTTGGCGATCCTGATTCAAAAGCCCGGCAAGCTCGTTTTCACCAAAGGCTATGGTTTGGCCAACTTAGAATCAAAGCAGCCCATCACGCCGCGCACCCAGTTTGAACTGGCCTCAGTGTCAAAGACCTTCACCGCGACGGCGACGCTGCTCCTGCAAGATCGCGGCCTTTTATCCATCACTGATGATGTCCGCAAGTATCTGCCGGAGCTGCCCGTGTATCAGCCCAATGCGCCGATCCACATTCGCGATCTCCTGTGCCACACGTCCGGTCTGCCGGAATACTTCGACTTCACGAAGGTGCCCAAGCACATCGAAGCCTACCGAAACAACGTGGACTTCCTGCCGATGTTCGCCAAGGTTCAGGAAGACTTCCCTCAAGAATATAAGCCCGGTGAGAAGCATGTTTACACGAACAGCAACTATCTCCTGCTCGCTCTCATCGTCGAGCGCGTCTCTAAGAAGCCCTTCAGCCAGTTCCTGCATGACGAGATTTTTGCTCCCGTCGGCATGGAGAACACCTTCGTCTTTCAAAGCCCAGCCTCCGTTCCCGCAAGCCTAGCACCGGGTTACAATCGTGCCATCGGCTATGAATGGAAAAAGCATAAAGAGGTCTGGGCACCTAGCTGGGGCACGCCTCCCGATCGACACGAGAAAGAGATCATTGTGGGCGATGGCGATGTTTGGACGAACCTCGAAGACATGGCCAAGTGGGACCTCGCCGTCCGCGCTGAGAAGATCCTTAAGCCTGAAACCTGGAAGCTCGCCATCACTCCTGCCACGACGCGAAAAGGCACCACCTTTAACTATGGCCTCGGCTGGATGTGTTACTACGACGATCCGAAGGCCCTTTTCGGTTACGGTCATGAAGGCTCCTGGAGCGGCTTCATAACGTCCTATTACCGATACCTCACCTCTGACTTCACGCTCGTGATCCTGAGCAATCGCGATGATACCGATACCGACAAGCTCTGGGAAGGCGTAAGTAAGCTCATAGATAAGGAGTTCTGAGTTCTCTTCCGTGGCCCCGCCTAAGATTATGATGGGTAGCCAGCGCGTTCCGTGTATCTTGAGTTCATTCACGCGCGTTGTGTCTTCATCACGCCGCTTTGATATTGATGCGGGCTTAAGCTCCGCGCTCCTTTCAGCTTCCCCATTTCCTATGATCTTCTCTCTTGGCTACCACATTGCCACCACCGTCGCCCCGAACTGCCTCGCGAAGGTCGCCTGGAATTTCGGCTACAAGGGCGCTCGTTCCGTGATGCTCTTTAAGAAGCGAATGAAGCAGGGCATCCACTTCCCGCCGTTCCTTTATCTGAGCATTCTGAACTCCTGTAACTTGCGCTGCCAGGGCTGTTGGGTGGATGTGGAAGCGCCGAGAAACGCCATCGATCTCGACACGCTGAACAAGACGGTCTTGAACGCCAAGGAGCATGGTAACGCCTTCTTCGGCATCCTCGGCGGCGAGCCTTTCATGCACCCTGAGTTGCTGGACTTCCTCGCGCAGCACCCCGATTGCTACTTCCAGGTCTTCACCAATGGCCAGCTCATCACGGAGAAGACAGCGCGGGCCATGCAGCAGATTGGGAATGCCACACCGCTCGTGAGCATCGAAGGCTCCAGCACCGTGAGCGATGAACGTCGTGGGAAGAAGGACGTGCTCAATCGCACCCTGCGCGGTTTGCAGAACTGCCTGGACGCAAAACTTCTCACGGGCGTGGCGACCAGCCTTTGCCAAACAAATCTCGATGACCTCCTCAGCGAAGCCTGGTTGGATAAACTCATCGCCATGGGCGTCCACTACACCTGGTATCACACTTATCGTCCCGTCGGCCCGAAGATCAGCGCTGAGCTGGCCTTGAACCCGGCCCAGATCACCCAAGCGCGCCGCTTCATCACCAGCATGAGGGCGAAGAAGCCCATCGCCATCGTGGATGCCTACTACGATCATGCGGGCAAGGCCCTCTGCCCCATGTCCACCGGCATCAGCCATCACGTTAGTCCGAAGGGTGACATCGAGCCCTGCCCCATCATCCAGTTCGCCACCGAGAGCATCAGCGATGACCGCGGCGTCTATGAAGTCTTCACGAACTCCGCCTTCCTCAAAGATTTCCGCGAGACCTCAGCGAAAGTCACGCGAGGCTGCATCGTCTTGGAACGGCCGGACATCGTGAAGCAGCTCGCCTTGAAACACGGAGCCCACGACACCACCGTCCGCCAGACCGCCATGGCCGAACTGGACAGCATGACACCACGCACCAGCCAGTGGGTGA
>JANYJH010000211.1 GCA_025361865.1 Phragmitibacter sp. | reverse complement strand
AGATCCTTCAAGGTGGTCAGTCCGTTCTGGAAGACTTCTCTGAGGGATTCAACGGTCTGCAGGGCGTCTTCAAGGGTCACGGGGTTGCTGTTGTTGTCTGAGGGTGTGGACGAATCAGGGGCGGTGTTCTGGAGCATGGCTTTGGGTTCGGGGTTGGCAGCGGGAGCTGCGGGTTGAGGTTGAGGTGGCCCAGGTCGGATGGGCGCGGTGGAACTGGGGCCATTGGGTCGCAGCACCATGACGGTCATCTGACGACCACCGTTGAGGAACTTCACGGGTGACAGTTCATCCGTGAGTTCAAGCTGGTTGAGTCCGAACTGGAGGGCCTTGGTGAGGAAGGTCCGGTTCAGCATCACGGTGACATCCGCACCCAGACAGGTCACACCGGGCATCTCCACCCGGGTCCATTCTGCAGCGTCAGCGGTCCGCGCTTTCAGCGTCAATCTGCAACCTTTGATCTCCAGACCCAGGCCAGAGTTTACGGTGTCAGGACAGGGCAATCGCTGGATGGTTTGCAGGACCTGTTCGATGGCCGGTTCAGGGAACGTGAGATGAGTCCGCGCCTCGGCGGAGTCCATGACCACGGTGCTCCAGTTGGGATACTGGCCCTCGATCTGACGGCTGATGAACCGCCAGCGACGACTCGCGATCTGCACGAAGGGGGCTTTGCCCCCGGTCACTTTCAACTGCCAGCCGCCGTCGTTGTTGAACTCCTTCCAGTCCAAGAACCGATGGTTTGGAATGATCACGGATTGCGCGAGGGGCAGGCTGAACGAGTTGCTGCTGTAAAGATGCCGTCCATCCGTGGCGACCACATAGTGACCGCTGGTTTTGGAGACATCCAGGAACGCTCCTTGCAGAATGGCGCGCATGTTGTCTTTGCTGGCGCATTCCAGCGCCTGATGGATAGAAGCGCGCAAGGTGTCCGACAACGGAATGGGGTCGCCGTCGATCTTGGGGATCGCGGGGAACTCCTTCATCGGTGGCATGGTCACTTTGGTTTCGCCAAGCTGGGGGCCGACCTTGAACTTGATAACCGCCGTGTCTTGACCACTGGGTTCGACGAAGATGTTTTCGTCTTTGCCACAGAGTTTGGCGACCTTCTGCAGTTCCTCCAAGGGGATGAGCAGTGAGAGCGGTTCGCCTTCAGCAGGCTGCTCCAGCCGGACGGTGATAAACCGGTCCTGGTCCGTGGCGGTGAGACCGATCCAGCCGTCCTGGGTGCGTTCGATTTTGATGCTGCTGAGCGCGGGCACCGCCGTGTGTCGGCTGATGACTTTGCCCAGACCGCTCAAGGCGGGTTTGAGTTCTGCCAGAGGCAGGGTGATGGGTTTCATAGGGGTGGATGTGGGTTGGGGGTGGAACGCCAAACAGCCCAAGCACCGGAATGGCGCATGGGCTGTTTTGGCGAAGGTTGATGGTTTAGAAGCGCGGTCAGCGACGTGTCAGCCAGCGCAGCAGGAGACATCCCGCTGCGGTGATCAGGACGCCGGGGCTGATGCGCCGAGGGATCTGGGCAAGATTGCCCGCGATGTCCAGGAGCTGGGCTGACCACTCGGTGGCGTGGGTCATCATGAGGGTCAACGCAGGCGCGAAGATCAGCAGCGGAATGGTCACGACCAGCGCCAGGCGCAGGTTGTGACGCACCCATTCCCGAAGCAGCCCGCCCGGTGAAAGCCAGTGCTCCGCACGATGGAACGTGTAACGCAGGACTTCTCCAGCACGGGGCAGCGGACGCAGCTTCGTGAGACGTGGATAGACTTGCGGGGGATCAATGGCCGTGGGTTGGAACCACTGGGTCAGTCGCATGGTCAGAGAGGGTTTGACCTCCGATGATAATGCGTGCGTTACAGGGCCGGGCAGGGTGGGTTTATTTTTCGGCTTCATGGCGTGCTTGAGATCCAACGATGACGCCACCCACCAAGGCCGCGACCAGTCCCAGACTGAGGAACAAAGCTAGGGTGTCGTGATGGCTGCTGGTCACTTCTTGTTTTTCAAGGCGTGCTTCCGCCGACACGCGCAGACGGCGTTCGACTTCAGCATCGTGATTGACTTCGGGTTTGAGCGGTGGGGGTGAGGGAGGTTCATTTGAGGAACCACCGCCGCCGCCGCAGGCGCTCAACAGGAGGGTGGTGGCCAGCAGACTGGCCGGGAGGTAGAATGATGTTTAAAATGCGAACAGCCCGCATCCCATGACGGGAGTGCGGGCTGTTTCGCAGGGTGTTGGGTTAGGGTGGACTAAGCGGCGACCTGAAGAGGTTCGCCTTTGTATTTGAGCTGGGCCGTGGTGCATTCCGCAGCGCGGATGTCATCTCGGATGCCGAGATAAACCGGCTGGTAGATGGCCCCGGATGCCCGGAACGCATACAGGTAGCGGCACTCAATGACACTGCCCGCTGCGGGTAGATCGTCATTGGGCGGGATGGTCACATTGCCCGCACTGACCACTTTGTCGCTGGCGAAGAGGATCAGGGACACACTGCGCTTGGCATTGAGCTTGGTGACGATGAATGAGGCCGTTTCATAAAACTTGCGTTTGTATTGCGTGCCACCGGAAGCCGGACGGCCCGCCACATAGGGCGCGTCGGTGTGTTTGAACACGACGCCCTCTTTCCCGGCCTCCTTAAACTGCTGGTAACAGGTCTGCTTTTCGGAACGACTGAACTGGGTTTCCACAAGTGCCATGTTCGGATGCTGAAACGAGGCCAATAGGTTCATGAGGTGCAGGTAGCGTTCGCCATAGCGTCGGCCCCGGAGATCCTCACCCAGGAACAAGAGGTCAAAGGCATGCAGCGTGTCACCAACGGCTTCTCCATCCAAGAGGAAGTCCTCGTTGGAGTTGAGAGCATCGGTGACAAGAGCGGCTGGCAGGGCGACCGTGAGTCCCAGGCGGTTGATGCCTGTGACCTGATCGCCTTGCTTCTGGATGAGCAGGCGTCGCCCGTCTTTCTTCTCCTGCATCCAATAGGCAGGGTCACGGATGAGTTCATCCGTGCGCTGGTCGTCGAGGGGGTTCAGCAACTGGGGAAGAATGCCCGTGGTTCGTTTGAGGTTGTCGGTGTGTTGATACGGCGTGCCATCCGCACCGGGCGTGTAACCCTTGGCGGTCTTTTCTTTGAGGAGCTTGTCGTAGAGGCCTTTGGCCGTCTGGTAATCCGGGGGCCGGGGTTTTGGTTCCCGTGTTGAGGGTGGAGCCGCGACGGCCATAGGCGAAGGTGACGATGTAGCCGTTGGCTTTTGGTTCGATGGCAGCCTGATAGACTTTATCAGACGAGCCTTCACGATAATAGAGGGTGATGTTTTCCATGATGTTATTCGGGTTGGTGGTTTGGGGTTGGTTTAAAACAAAAGAGCCGCTCACACGGCGTGAGCGGCTCTGTAACTTTGGGTGTTATTTTGTGAGTAATTATTCTAGTTGAATGCGTCCTGCTTTTACATCTTCAAGGTAATCAAGTGTTACGATTACTAAAGTTTTCTTGCCCTCAATGAATATGTCACAGGCAACCAACTCCGCATCGGAGTTGGTGTAGATCATAAGAATTGAAGACTTCAAATGCTCATTTGCGCTATCCAGATTTTCACCAAGGCATGCTTTAGGAAGACGAAGGATGATGTCCTCAAATCCTGCAAATTTTGTCTCTTCAAAATCAAGTGACACGATCTCCTTGTTCTTTGTTCCAGTATATTTCCACTCTCCAAGATCGAGAAATACTGATGAAGAAAATTTAACCACAGATGAGTCTTCTTTAATCCATTGTCCATACGCAATGCACTGATCCGATGGGATCCCTTTTTGAAAAAGAATTCCGGTGAACCCGTTTCCAAAAAGGGTGGGGTGCTAAACTCTGGGATGAACATCGTTTCCACTCCAGGAAAGTGGACGCCGGATTTATCCACTTCCTGAAGGCTGCCGAATATTCTCCTAAGCTCCTCAACAGATTTTCCAAAGGGATTGATTCCATTCTGACGATCACCGGGATCAATGCCAAGAAGCGAGAGATGATTTGCTTCAACCTCCGCAGCTGTATGACTACGAAACTCAAGGGTGTTGCATATGGAAACAACACCATCTGAGACTTGGTTGGAAACCACCATTTCATTGATGGGCTTTATCCAGTGGATCGCGAATTCCTGAGCATTGGCCAGTATTGGCATCGGCATGTAAACGAACCCACCCACCTCTTTTGTTTGCAAAGGATTTGCATGGGGAATCTGGAGCATGTTTCTGCGGCCAATGGAGATGGGCTTCGCGAATGAGAGTAGTTCTTTACGTTGATTGAAATTCTCCTGCGAGAAAATCTTGTTTCCTATTTCCTCAACCTCAAGATTTGGAGAGAACACTTCCATTCTGAGTTCTTCAAAATCGTATCGCTTGCCCGGATCTAGCGTATCCCCAGATGTGAAGATAATCGTCTCACCTAGACGATCTTGAGTGATCGTGACTAGCTTCAGCCGGTTTGGCACCTCGAAGCTTCCCCAAGAACGAATGAACTTTACTGCCCCAGTTGCAGCAGGTTGACCCGTTTGAGCTTTTGGGTTCGTTGTGCTGGTTGCCACCTGTGCGGAAAGGGTGGGGTTGGACGCCAATAATTGATCCTTCTGTAGGATGCCGATTTTCTTTGCACTAATCCGAGAAACGCCGCCCTCATGAAGAATGACACACTCGCTAGACGGAGCCGTCATTAATATTGCTTTGCGCAAACTAACCCCATCAATGGTGATTTCATTTATGGCCTTGAATGCTTGCAGCAACTCTGGACGACTATAGAGCTTCTTGAAGAACTCAGGTCCAACCTCCGCCAATTTGACACGAGCGACGCCACCTTCGTGCTTGAGGGAAGCGGACTCGTTTTCGATTTTCAGGATTTGGACACCCCGGTAGGTTTTGAGCCCCACGGTCAAACTTGGAAAGTCCACAGTGACCACTTCTGCCTGATGGCTGCGCTCAAATTCAGCTCGGCTAATCCACTGGTTCTGGTAACGAACTTGACCTGCTGATAATCTGGCAAGATCCGAGTCTATGGACGCCATGACACGGACAAGGTAGGGCTTGACCTTGCTGTATCGGGCTGACAGTCTCATCGCTTCCTTTTTAGCAGCGTTGAGTTCGTCAATGATTCTTGGGTCCGTGAGGGATTGGTTAGGGTCAGGATACTTGAATATTTCAGCGATCTATCCTTTGGGGATGGACACAGTTTGGCCATTAGATAAGACCACTTTCAGAGCGAGGCCGGATTCGAACTCGACTTTGGTATATTCAACGACAGGGCTGAATTCATTCGCGCTGCCATTGGTGGCGATGATCACCAGGGCAGAAGGTGGTTCTCCGAATGGCGATGACCATCCAATCGAGATGGCTAATCCCAAGTATATCGTGGCAAGCAATAACGGGGGCTTTGTCTTACTGGTATGGTGTTTCATACGAAATTTTGGTGTTGATGGTTTATTGTTGAGCGCCCTCAGGCGCGGCTGAAGGTTGTGCCACGGGGAATATGAACCTTCCGAAATTGGAAGCACGCGTCGGCTAACGTCAACTTCCAATTACGGAAGATGTCTTCGCCTCAGAACATCGTGGGACTTCGCGTCAAGGCACTGCGCCGAGAGAGGGGACTCACTCAAGCCATGCTTGCTGCACGCTGCGGTATGCTCGGTTGGGATGTGGGCGAAAATGTGGTTACGAAAATCGAGACTCAGATCCGCTGTGTTGTCGATGCAGAATTACTCTGCCTTGCCCAGGCACTTGAGGTCCCTCCGCAAGTGCTCTTTCCGCCAACTGAAAAAACGAAGGCTGGCATCAAGAAATACTTCTTGAGCAAGAATGCGTGAAATGAAGAGCCGACTTCCGAAGAACGGAAGCCGGCTCTGTGCTTTGGATTGTTACTTCCACTGACGGCACTCGTTGAAGAACTCACAGGAGGCGCATTGCATTCCCGGTGAGGGAATGAACTCGCGTCTTGCGACACCGCTCACATAGGCCTCCATGAGATGGAACAGCCGGGTCTGCTGCGCATCACTCATGGGGGGCAGGGAAGTGATGACCACCTTGGGGTTTTTGAGTTTCACCAAGTGGTGCAGTTCAATGCCGTTCTCAGGCTGGGATTTGTTGGCCCGGTAGAGAACGCCATAGCTGCTGGTCTGCACTTCAGTGGTGTGGGCCACCTTTTCTGCGTTGGGCGTTGAGGCCGCAGTCTTGTAGTCGATGATCCGCCCCTGCTGCACGAGATCCAGAATGCCGATCAATCTCGGCAACCCATATTCTGACAGATCGGCTTCCACTGGCACTTCCACGGCATCCGGTTTGATGTCGGTCGGTATCCGGCACTCGCGCAAGTAAGTCTCGCACAAGCGCCAGCCAGTGGCCTTTTCATCTGCTTCATTGTCCTCCCAAACGACAGGGCCTTCGCTGTCGTCGGCCCACGCTCGGGAGAACTCCTCATGGAGTTCTTTGAGTGTGAGCGGCCTGCCCAGCCAGCGCGCCTTGCTCCAGGATTTCAGCACCGCATGCACGGTGCTTCCCACATGGAGGGCGGCTGTCTTGGGCTTTTTCAGTTCCAGCACATACAGGAAGTAGAACTTCAGGCGGCACTGCAAAAAGGTGTTCAACCGGGAGGCCGATACCGTGTTCTGCAATGAGGCGATGATTTCAACTTCGGTGCGCTGAGGTTTATCAGGTGGGGTGGTGGTCGTGGTCATGCGGCCACAGGTTGAGGTTTACGCCAGCGGTTCTGACCGGAGGGTTTGCCAGCTTTGACCAGGAGGTCCTCGATGAGTTGTGAGGCCTGCATCTTGTCGAGCTGCTTCACACCGATGCCGAAGAGCTGATGGGCCAGCTCCTCGACTTCGCTCTTGTCCATCTTGTTCTCGTGGACGATGCGCTGGATGAGGCCCTGCTGTCCTGCCGTGCAGTTCCACTGGTCAGTGAATGCGGACGGCTTGGGCATGGGGCGGATGTTCGAACCATTTCCCTGGGACGGAGAATGGCCGGGGTTGTGACCAGCACTGGGAGTGCCGTATTGGTGGTCAGGGACGAATCCGATGGTCTGGATTTCCTGATCGACGGAGTGCTGCAAAAGCTCGTAGAGCTTGCGGCATTCGCTTTCGACCTGGGAGAGATCCGTGAGTTCGACTTCGACGGAAGCACTGAAGCTGTGGCTGCTGAATTTGGGCAGCCCGAGTTTCTTGCTGTAATTGGCGGACAAGGTGATGGCCATAATATTGAGTTGGTTACGTAGGGTGTGGATGATGATCCCTGGACATGAAAAAGCCCGGCGTGTGGCCGGGCTCG
This sequence comes from Phragmitibacter sp., assembly GCA_025361865.1. Classification (GTDB taxonomy): domain Bacteria; phylum Verrucomicrobiota; class Verrucomicrobiia; order Verrucomicrobiales; family Verrucomicrobiaceae; genus JANYJH01. The sequence continues at coordinate 11,234 of JANYJH010000211.1, read as the reverse complement.
ATCAAGCAGGGTGGGATGGACATGAGGATCACGCTGCACTTGGGGGCGCAGCGCCATAGGGTCTGGGTTCTTCCTGCAACGAGGAGAATTGGATGTCAGCCATCTGCCAGCCCGGAGTGTCATGGAGACACGCCGAGAGCAGTTCATCCACGAGACGGGTCATCGGTTGATGCCGACGTTTTGACTCGTGGTAGAGGGCACACACAATCCTCCGTTGGATACAGGGCGAGTAATGAGTTCGCCGGGGCATGGAGTATTGAGTGAGAGACGGGTTGGGGGTCTCTCAATATTATATAACACAGAGCGGGCTGTAATTGCGGCCACTCTTGAATTGACCCTCTCTACTGCTGAACAAAGATACTTTAGAATATCACCCAGAGTATGTTGGAGGTAGCCCGCATGATGTCGCTGTCAGCAGCGTCATTGAACGAGAGCGTGACCGCCCCGCGTGACCTTGGTTCCATGTCCTCGATGATGCGCTGTTGCACACTCTCAAGGGAACGGTCGCAGTCCTCGGCGGACTTCGGCTTGGGCGGGATGATGTTGCGCAGGAATCCGTTCTCACGGATCTGTCTGCGGATCATGGTCGTGGAGGCAGCGGAGGCTTCTTTGTTGAAGGTCTCCGGGTCTCCGTAGCTGAGGGCGTTGATCAGGTCGGCGTTGGAAGCGGCGATCTGTTCTTCGGACTCGCAGTAAAGGGAAGGTTGGTTCATGGTATTACCGTAGTGAATAGCGTGCTTGGGTTGTGACAGGGTTGATTCAATTCACCGGATTAAGGAGCGACTCCGCCCGTGAACATGGTGTTGAATGTGACCACCGTGCAGACCACCGCGTTGCTATTAACAGCGGTTTGATCGGCCAGTCCTGCGTGATGATTGTCTGTCACTTCACCAACGATGCGTTCTCCGGTTGCGGCGATTTTAAGCTCACCTGCCTGTGCGTGGGTATTGGCAAAGGCTGAGAGATAAACGCCGTCGGAGACTCCACCTGAGGTGTTGCCGACAGAATCAAAATAACCACTTTGGATGGTGAACTGGCCGGAGCATGAGAGCCCGGGAAGTTGGCTGGAAGCGCGCACGCTCTTCTCCAAGGCATCTTCCAGGGCGATGAACGGTTCAGCGCCTGTGGCCAGGCCCTTGGTCCATTCATACCGAGAAAGTGTGCCATTCCAAACTTTGGAAATGACCATACCGCTACGAACTTGCGTAGCAGTGTTGGTTGGATCAGAGAATGCTGCTTGGGCCGGAACGCGTTGCATGCGCGTTGTCGGTTCCTGCGGGTTGTATCCCCGCATTACTCGGACAACGGGTCTTGGGCGCTGATAAGTGCCGATAGTCATGGTGTGCGTGTTCTGGTAGTAGTGTCTCTTTGTTTTGAATTAGCCGACCTTCCCGAGAGCTTTGACTCTGCTCCACTCGTCATGGGTAGTGCCTTGGTTCTCTGGGGTGGTGCGGCGGTGGATGACTGACCCCATCTCTGGGACCAGCCCTTGTAACCCGGCCACCTTCGTGAGAGTGCGCAGGACTTGCGTGGGGTCACGCATGTCACTGGCCGCTTTCTCAGCCTGGTTTGGAGTCAGAAGCTTGTGGGTCACGAGGGCCTCGATGGCCTTGGTGATTTCTTCATCGGGAGCCGTCGCTGCTTTCGCGGTCTCAGCGGGGCGGCTCTCGAGTTCCTTGACCCTCCGCTCTGCGGCCAATGCCCGCGCCTCATACTGCGTGGCCAGACCCAGGGAGGTCTCTACCACGGTGGCCATCTTTTCGAATTCCGCAAACGTGCGGAATTTGAAAGCCTAGTCATGATGAACGTTTTTATCTGTGACCAGTCATGGATGACTGGTCGCGAATGGGTTGGTTACATTCCAAGAATCTACTCCTTGAATGTCAGTAACCGAATGCGCTCGATACGAATCAAGATCAAGCAAAGCGGTCAGTTCCGATAGAGCAGCCAGGAGCTACTTTGATTTAACGGTTGCTGCTCTTGTTAGAGGAGGAATGAAACAGGGTTTCCCAATATTCTGCAAAGCGCTTTGCAGTTCTTCAAATGCTCCCCGAAAAGCCTGGTCCGTTGGCTGGCCATCGGTTGCCATGGTTTTCTTGATAAGCACCGTTAGTCTCTCAGCTTTGGTCTTTACGGCCTCCCACCCGGTCGCCCTTACCTGAGTGGCCTCGACCGTTTTCTTGCGAGAAGCCCTATTGTTGACTGTTTCAATCTCAAGAGACTGATGATGTCTGGAAGCGCTGATCAAAGTCTCAAGAGTGGGATATTGCTTTGCCAGTTTCACGTAACGATGAACGCTATCCTCTGATAGGTGTGGAAGGTTGTCACGCAGCCAACGAAGCCATTTGCCATGCCCTACTTTGGGTTTCAAGTGGACCAGCACTCTGCCCGCTGCCCAAGCGTGTCTCAGGGCCTGCCAACGGCTAGCAAATTCGATCTGCACCATCGCACCTGCGTGTTGGGACATTGCATTGCAGAACGTGATCAAAAATTCTTCTGAACACTCCTCTAACATGGAGAAATCGGCCTCCATGTCTTCTAAAGTGAAAACAGGTGGCTCGCCGATCAATGTCCGCGAGGATTCACTTTCCGGCGGATGGAACACGCTGGGTTGTTCATTGTTCATGGTCCAGAGCTCTGGCGCAAACATTATGCATGGATGAAAGTTCAGAGCAGGCTGAGGCCTCCTGCTTTGAACTCGTAGGCCTACTATTGAGTAGGGGATTCAGGCGGCTGCCCGGCTTTTTTAAGCTTGTATCCCGTCTTGCGAGGGTTTGTCCGTGTGACCAGATCTTTGGTCAAATGCTTCCAGCTTTTCCGGTTTATAATGTCGCCTACAAGGCATGCTCCAACGCCAAATAATTTGGCTATCGAATTTTTTTTCCTTCCTTGATTCCAAAGTTCGATTATCTGAAGGACTTGTTCGCCCTTGAGTTTAGAAAAGCCCGAGAGCTCCCCCTTACCTGGACACCTTTTAAATTCGAGTTCGCTCAGTGGAATCGGAGGAGCCTGCTTCGCTTTGGGTGTCTTGCGATGCTTACCTTCAAGAATGGCAATCATCGCAGGTGTTGCTACGCCAGCCCACCGAGCCAGGGCTGTTTTTAACCCAGGAATTTCAGAATGAAGTTGCCATGTCAGTCGGACCCTCAAAACCTGTTCATCAGTCAGCTTAGAACGTCCGTGACCACGGCGCTGCATGCGTTCAATTTCTGGATGCCTAAAGGCATAACTCCGGCCATACCAAATATTACGGATCACTGCTTCGCACCTGCCATACTCAACCGCGAGCTGTTTGCTCAGGGGTGGCAGATCGGATGCTTTAGCTGCGCGATGTCCCTTTAATAGGATGGTCAAAATGTCTTCGCTGCTAAGCCCTTTCTTAAAACCGTATTCAGGAAAAAATGGATCTTGTTTCATACTTTCTCAAATTGAGTTGTGTTTTTGCTTTCGAGTAGGGCCTCGATTGAGTGGGCAACCTCGAGGGATCGTAAGACTTCATTCTCCCCGTTTGGGATGAGCTCTGGATGCTTCCTCCAAGCAGCATTGACTCCACAGCCACGTTTCTGACGTGTTACCGCATCCCGGGCATTCTCTTTCTGCGTGCCCAGCTCCAGATGGCTGATCTGGCAGCAGGATTTAACGTCACATTTGTGGCGCACGACCATCGCGCTTGGGATGACGCATCTATGATAGGCCGAGAAAACAATCCGTGTAGCCGAAACCCAATGCTCCCTAAAACGCACCTGCTTTCGCGTTTCTACGGGGTCACCATTTCGTTTGCACCAACGCAAGCAGGGCGTTGACAAGCCTTTGCCCTCAGGCGCGGGGAATGGACGGCAGTGATCCAAGATCCAGAGGCGAAGCTCAAGAAGTTCCTTGGGTATTTTGACCCTCTTCACTCAGCCACCCCCTCTCCGCTCTTCTGATTTTCAGAAGACTTAATCAGAGCATTGACCTCGGTTTCTCGGAAGCGAACTATTTTAGAAGACAGCCGAACGGGGTTCAATCTTCCATCGGCAACCCATCGACGAATTGTTCTGGGAGAGACACCACAGGTCCTCCCTACGTCCTGATAAGACAGCAGTTGAATCATGTGGACAATGATTCACCCGATGTCTGCAGAGGATAGGATTGATGTTATTTTCTAACCTACTGAAATTGATTCAAATTCTGAGCGAATTTGGTAGGGTTAAATTAATTGACAGTGGAAAAGTCGGTTCACAATCATCCAGCAATGGATGTTTCGCCTCAATCATCTCAAACATGAGAGCCATCTTATCGTCATGGCTCCTAGGGAGTAGATCAATCTCAAATGATCTGGCTTTTTCAAGATCATCGTTGTGAACTAGTTTGTAAGGTGTGCAGGCAAAAAGTGAGAGTGCTTCCATAGAAAATCGATCGTCCCTTAAATCCTCTGGTAGAAATCGAGGGAGCCGTTCCCTGTGCATAAGCGTGTAATTGGTCAATTCGGGAAATATACTCAGGCGCTTTAGCTTATGAAATTTTTGAGCGTGCTTAGAGACCATTTCGGAATCAAATACTCCTTGGCCGAGCATGGCGCTGATCATGGGAAATTTTATAGCGAGTTCAATCTCCCGCTGTGCAAATTCACTCTCTTCTCCACCCGCTTGTTTGAAACGACTTTCTCGAGTCTTTCGTATAGTGGCAATTGCTGCACAATATTCTCTTTGAGGTCGCTCACAGCTATCAGGCGCTAGCTTATCGAGAATCCAAGACGGTAGATCGCTTCGGTTGGCAATAAGCTTAGAAAGCTCTTTTGACGAAATCGCCAATCCATTGTCTGATGAAGCTAATCGAAAAAGCAACCAAATAACTATTGGCAATCTAGGGCGACGCGAACTTTTCTCGATCCAATTAGGCTTTTGTAAAATGCCGGACCTCCTGAGTGCTCTTACTAAGAAACATTCTAATTTTGTTCGCGCAGCCACACCAAGTCGATCAAAAAAATATCGACCCCACCGGCCAGTCGGCTCCCATTTGAGGCAGTCAAATTCTCCTTCCAAAATAATCAACTCCTTCACTGAGGGTCTCCTACGGAGTTTTTTGAGCCATGACAGCAAGCTTAACTCTACAAAGGTATGTAAGATTGCATGGCTGTCCAGAAACACCCCGATACCGAGATTTTGTGTCTCGGTTTTATCTTGGCTCACAATCAATTCCGTAAAGTAGCAAATCACTCTTTGAGTTCCAGACTTGGGCAGGAACAAATCGGCTTTTAGGGGTGCGGATACCTTTTTCATGCTTTTCCCTCTAGATGAGAACCTGTTTCAGCAAGTAGAAAGTGTCCAAGGAGTGTCCAAGGGTGAATTCTTGGCTATTTGTTGTTTCAGCGCACTTCCTATATTCTATAAGGTGCCGACAGCGGGAATCGAACCCGCACGGATGTCACCATCCAACAGATTTTAAGTCTGGTGCGTCTACCAATTCCACCATGTCGGCCTCTGTGCGGTGCAGCATCGTTGGCTTGATGCGCGAAGTCAAAGGTTATGCAGGGGTGCCCTGGGAGCGGAAGAGTCCGACCATGACGCCTTGGATCATCAGTTCCTGTGCAGGGATGAGGTCGGGGTATTTCGGATTCTCGGCTTTCAGGTAGGGTTTGTTCCCTTCGGTAAGATAGCGCTTGAGAGTGGTTTCACCATCAATCAAGGCGGCCACGACATCGCGCGGTTTCGGCTCTTTTTGGACGAGGATGACGTGGTCTCCGTGGCAAATGTGTGCGCCGATCATGGAGTCTCCGCGAACCCGAAGGGCAAAGGGATTGCTGCTTCGGGAGAGGCCGAGAGATTGAATGTCCAGCGAGAGGGAGCCGTCTTTGGACTCAGGATTGTCTGAAGCGAAACCAGCGGGGATGCTGCCGTAGATGGGAATGGTGATGGTCTCCGGTTTCTCCAAATCTTCAGGAAAGGAGACTGCGCGGGCCATGCCTGCAAGGCGACGGATTACGCCTTTCTTTTCCAGCGCTTTCAGGTGGCTCATAGCCGCAGTTTGGCTGGCGAAGCCGAAGTGCCGCTGGATGTCACGCGTGGAGGGCATGACGCCTTGCTTTCTTTGAAATCCCCGCAGGAATTCTAGGAGTTGTTGTTGCCGTTCGGTGAGCATTTAACAGGTGAACACTGTTCGTTTGAGCGGTCAAGGATTTTCCCTTGGGTGCGCGGGACATCTGGAGATAGTAGCGGCATGAATTTACGGCTCCTTCCCTCGACTTTCCTTTTCGGCCTCGTCTGCCTTCTCTCTGCTGAGGAAGCCAGCGACAAATCAGCCTCCCTCGGGCTGCCAAATCAAGCGAAGACAGGTCACCTGCCCCGACTGACCACGGCGCTTTCTGAGCGCGCGGCGAAGGCGTTTGGTCAGGGGAAATGGGATGAGGCGCGGAAGGCTTACCAGGAGATGCTGAAGGAGGAGCCGGACAATGCGCTGACGCTGGCCAATCTGGGAACCGTGGAGCAGCAGTCCGATCATCTGAAAGAGGCGCAAGCCTACATGATGAAGGCCGTCGCGCTGAACCCGGCGCTGCAACAGACTTGGCTGGCGCTCGGCATGTTGAGCTATGAAAAGGGTGATACTTATCTGGCTCTGTCCGCGCTCAGTCGGGCCACGCATGAAGATCCGGTGGATGCGAAAGCCCACAGCTATCTGGCCGTGGTGGTGAAGAAACTCGGCTGGTTGGACGCAGCGGAGGCAGAGCTTCAGAGGGCCATTGAACTGAATCCCGGCTACGCCAATGCCCATTTCAATCTCGCCCTGATGTATCTCGAACGGAAGCCGCCTGCGATAGAGCTGGCCAAGCGTCACTATGACAAAGCGGTGGCTTTGGGTGCGGAGAAGGATGAGCTGGTGGAGAAGAAGCTGAAGGAGTAGCGGCACTCGATGGACCTTAGCATCCAAAACGAATTGGAAGGTCTCGCCGACGCGGGCTTGTATCGTCGCTTGCGCACGGTCTGTTCACCGCAGGGCAGCCTGATCCGGTTGCCTGATCGCGAGATCATCAATTTCTCATCGAACGACTATCTCGGTCTCTCGAACTCCGATGAGCTGCGAGCCGCGATGATCGAAGGCGTTCAGCGCTATGGCGTCGGCGCCGGGGCCTCGCGCTTGGTTTGTGGGAACCATGCGGCGCACGAAGAGCTGGAACAGACGCTTGCGCGGTTCAAAGGAACGGAAGCCGCGCTGGCCTTCTCCAGCGGTTATGCGACGGCGCTGGGCGTGATCCCGGCCTTGTGCGGAAAAGAGGATGTGGTCATTCTCGACAAGCTCAGTCATGCCTCATTGATTGATGCCGCAAGACTGAGCGGAGCGACGATCCGCATCTTCCCGCACAATCATCTGGAGAAGCTGCGAAGGCTCTTGGAATCAGCGCGGGAGAAGCATGGCGCGGGGACGAGAGTGCTCGTGGTGACCGAATCTATCTTCAGTATGGATGGGGATGCCGCGCCGCTTTTGGAGCTGGTCCAACTCACAGAGCAATACGGAGCTATGCTGCTGGTGGACGAGGCCCACGGTGTCGGAGTGCTGGGTCCGCAAGGGCGAGGCTTGATCGCAGAACTGGGTTTGGAAAAACGGGTCGCCTTGCAGATGGGCACGCTGAGTAAGGCGCTCGGCGTCAGCGGTGGTTACGTGGCAGCATCGCGTGAGATGATCGAGCTGCTGATTAACAAAGCGCGCAGTTTCATCTACTCCACCGCGCCGCCGCCTGCCCTGGCCTTTACGGCAACGCAAGCCGTGAAGATCGTGGCCCTTGAACCGGGTGATGCCCTTCGCAAGCAGCTTCGGGCAAACCTCGCCGCCTTTCATCGTCTTGCGAAAACCACTCATCCAAATCCAGCCGCCATCGTGCCCTTGATCATCGGTGATGAAGCCGCCGCGATGCAGGCCAGCGCGGCATTGCAGGAACGGGGTTATTTGATCCCCGCCATTCGTTTTCCTACGGTGGCGAAGGGCACGGCCAGGCTTCGCCTCACGCTAAGCGCTGCCCATGAAACGGGCCAGATCGAAGGTCTTGTCTCGCACCTTCTGGACATCGTGCCGGAACTGGGCGCTGCGGTTGAAGAAGCGGCTGAAGAAGGCCCAGCGTAAGCCTTCGCGAGCGGCCAAGGCTGCGTCATAACGGATGTCGCTCAGCCGCGCATAAGCTCGCAGGAGATGGCGCGCCGTGACCTCTTTCGCGAAGTGTTGCTTTGCGTGTTCCAGCCCCTCTTGGCCCATGCGTTCGCATTGCGCAGGGTCATGGAGCAGCGCACCCAGAAGACCCGTGAGTTGTTCCGGTTGGCCCTCGTTACAAAGCAGCCCCGTCTCGCCATCAACGACCATCTCAGGAACGCCAGCGAGCCGTGTAGAAACACAGGGCAGACTCGCCGCCATCGCCTCCATGAGCACGGTGGGAAGATTGTCCTTGCCGCCATCCTTCTCGGTCTTGCAGGCCAGCGCGAAGATCTGCGTTTGCTCGGCTAACATCGCCACGATTTCTGCCATACTGCGCGGCCCCGTGAGCTCAACTTGACCCTGCAATTTCAAGCGGGTGATCTGCGCTTTCAAGGTCTCCTCCAGCGGCCCTTCGCCGACGATTCGGCATTTGAAAGCCAGCCCGCGATCCCGCAGAAATCCGCACGCATTGATGAGATCATCATAGCCTTTCTTCTCAATTAACCGTCCCACGCTGAGAATGCCCCCGAGGGCTTTGATGCGATTGGCCCGGCTCCGCGCTTCTATGAACGGCGTGAGATCTAACCCGTTATAAACACGCTTAACCCGCTCCGCGCTGAACGGAAAACGCTCCCGCAACTGACGCGCCGTGTAGTCACTCACGGTGACGATTAAACTGGCATCTGCAAACAACGCTGGGAAGGCGGGCGTCTGGTCTTCCGGCTGACAAAAGATGTCATTCGCGTGAGCGGTGAAGCTATAACTGAGGCCATGAAATTTCCGCAGCCACCAGCATGTCCGCGCGCCGATACCTGCGAAGTGGGAATGCGCATGTCTCGGAGCCGCAGCCCCCATTTTGCGGAGCACCTGGCCGATGTAAGCCGCCTCATAGACCCGCATTTTATCAGGCCGGGAACCCCACTGACGCAGCGTGAGGACGACGCTTTGTGGGAGGAGATTCGCTTCCCGCCACTGTTTGATTTGCTCAACGAGCTTCTCCTCCTGCGGCAGATAATGGACGCGATCAAAGAGCTCTGCGGGAAAGTGCCGGATGTCCTCCGCTCGCGTGTCCCTGATGGAAAAGATCAGCGGCTTTACGCCGAGCCGCTCTAACTCCAGTATTTCCCGCACACAGAAAGTCTGGGTGAACGTGGGAAACCTCTCGAAGATATAGGCCAGATGCGGTCGCGGCATAGCCCTTCAACGTGAAACGTTATGCCCGTCACGCAAGCCAGAGTCATGGCTCTGAGGTGCTTATTTACTTCTTCAGCCGAAACTCCGTGCCACAATACATGCAGCTAAAAGCTCTGCGAAATAACACATCTAAAACTACGGAAAAGAGGTGACCGAGATGGAAGTAGTTCCGCGCACGCTGGTGCTTCCGACATGATTTGGAATGAAGAACCGAGCAATGGCAAAGCGGGCACGAGAGTGAGCGGGACATGGCAAAGGCCACGACTTGAACCAAAAGAAAGAAGCCGACCAAGCCCAGTCCATAGTAGCCAAACAACTGGTCTTTCGTAACAGCCATCTTCACACAACACCATGCAAAACCTGCCAGCGAAGCCCACGCCGCCAATCTCATCAGCGAGGCGAGCACCAGAAGGCGGGCGTTCAAAAAATGACGGGGCCGACGCTTGCGCACAAGAACAGGCGCGGGCTCATCCATGACATTCAACGCAACAGACTGGGAAGGGTAAGATTCCATCGGCCATACGTTAAATCATACTGAATATAATAACAATAGAAAAATTCAGCTTATTTGATATAACTCCTAGATTCTCTGCAGTTCACATCAGAAACGCCAATTCAGTCCACCCGAAAGATAGAGGCCTTCATGCGGATAGGGCGACTTCAGTTCTTTCCCTATGCCGAAGCTGGCTGAGCAATGACTGCTAAAATCAAAGTCATAGCCGAAGAGCAGAGACATCTCACCGCCATAGCCGGGCGTCTCATCCGTGGCTCCATAGAAACTCAGACCGAGCGTATCGCTTTTGTTAGAAAGCCATTTCGTCCAATGCTTCGCCCAGAGTGAGACGAACTCATAGCCCGTGCGATTGCCATGCTGCGGCTCCGTGGCCAAGATGGCACCGCCCGCGAAACCTACTCGCAGGGTCTTTGTGCAAGTCACTTCCAGCTTGAGGCCGGGCGTCAGATCAAGGCCATGATGAGCGCCCAGAGTGGATGGCCCCTCCACACTTAAAAACGTCTCCAGAATAACGTGCCGATTTTCGGAGGCATAAGCGGTCCACTCGAAGTTGGAGAACCATTGCGCCTCGTCCCGCAGATCATGACTGTGCGAGAGATCAGAGAAGGTCCGCGCACCCAGCCCCACGCTCCAATGCTCCGCTTCCGCATACTCGACGCCTAATGACCACTCCCATTTGGAAGTCCTATGCAGACTGCCATCGTAGTCCGACCCCATCAACACGCTGAACCCAGTCTCGTTCGCCTCCTTAATGGCATCACGAGCAACGATGGAGCCACTAAAGGCCAGCGCCAGACAAAGGAGACTGCGTGGAAGCATTTTCATATCAGTGGAACCGCCGGCAGACACCAAGTGTGCGGCGCATAGAAGAGCTGCGCGCGGGCATCCATCTTCGCCTCCGTCGGTGACAGGTCCATCCAGAGCAACGTCCCGAGTTCACCGAGCACTAGAAACCTGCCATCCACGCGCAGGAGACTGGCACGTTGAATGCCCAGCTTCGCCGGTCGTCCACCGTTTTGCCCTGAGAGTTCATCTTCGGTCCATTCAATGTCTTTGCGCCATTTTTCATCGCCCTTGTCAGCATCAAAGCACACGAGCTGGGCCGCGCGTTCTGTCTCGCCATCAATCGCATAGAGGTGGCCTTCGTGATAAACCGGACTCATCCAATGGGTCGCCAGCTTCTTGGAACTCCAGACTTCCTTCGCTTTGAAATGCTCATCGAACTCCAGCATGACGCCACCGAGCGGACGACCCTTTGGATAGGCCGTGCTGATAAACACGCGGTTCTTATCGGGAATGAGCGTCGGCGTGCTCGCGGTCGCGGAGATGTAATCCTTGGCGCGCCAGTCAAAGCGCTCATGCACGG
>JANYJH010000079.1 GCA_025361865.1 Phragmitibacter sp. | reverse complement strand
AGCAATCCCGCTGCGGCAAGTCGATGCCGACCCGAAGCACGACGCAGATGACTCGCGGCCAGATTCAGCGTGGCATGAGCAGACGTGAAGGGCCGCAATAAGAAAGCCAGAACACGCAAGGCCATGCCCGCCACCAAGCCACCACCGAGCACTGCGAACAGCGCCGCTGCATAACCCGCCAAGGCGAAGCGACCTCCGCCATCGAGCCTGAGTGGCGGGACGAAGCCCAACGCGACCGCCGCCATCAAGAGCACCGGCCCCACCCAAGGCCGACTCCAAAGCCCGGTGCCGAGGGGTTGCGTGGCATGACGAACGAGCATCTGCGAAGGCAGCGTGAGCGAGGCCACCTTCGCCGGGAGCCAGCCTGCCACAAGGCTTGCGCCAATGCCGATGCCCATGCCGCAAAGCACATCTGTCCACTCCAGCGGTGCGGAGGTCGCCTCAGTCGCATGATATAAAGTCTTCACGGTTCCGGCAACCAGCCGCACTGCGCCCTGTGCGCCAGCCCAGCCGAGCAGCGTTCCGAGCACGCCGCCAGCCACCCCGAGCATGAGCGCTTCGACCAGCCAAGCTCGTTGAATCATCCCTGCTTCCACTCCGAGCGAACGGAGCACGCCGATCTCTTCGCGTCGCCGCACCACCGCGCCATCGAGCGCTTGAAAGACCAGATACAAACCGACGAGCAAGGCCAGCAACGAGAGGATGCCGAGGTTCCAGCGGAAGGCTCGCGTCATCATCGCAGCGGCATCGCGGCGGTCATTCGGAGAGGTGATCTGCCAACGGTTTGCGCTGACTTGATTCAAGGCTTCATGCACGGCCGCGCGCTCCCTATCGGCCTGCGGACTCTTCTCAATGACCAGCTCAATGCGATCGAGCTTGCCAGTTTTGCCAGCCAGTTCTTGCAAGGCGGGCAGGTCCATGAGCAGAAGATTCAGCGGCATCTTGGGCTGGTCTTCCCGATCAGGAATGATGCCGCTGACGGCGAGTGATTCGACCGTGTCCTGAATGATGAGCGGAAGGCTGTCACTCTCATGCAACCCTTGGGATGCAGCGAGCGCTGAGCTAATGAAAACAGCTTTTGGATCAGTGATACTTTTCGACCAACGCATGGCCACTGCGCGTTCTTCATCGCCCGTGAAGCCGCGTGCGCTGCGGAGATTCTGCAAGGCGACGAGGTCAAGACCGAACAACGTGAAGGATTCACGCGAAGCCAGCGCGACCGCTTGATCCTTCGCGCGAGGCCGAGCGGCGGTCATCTCCACGACCGGGATCAGGGTCACAGAATGCTTCTCCAGCGCGTGATGCAGCTCCTTGAGCACGGTGTCTGGCAGCGTGCCAGAGGGAGATTGCACAATCCAATCACTCTGCGTGCTGAGGAGTTCGGTGAAGTTCGCGAAGCCTGCCACAGCGGCCTTGTTGGCCAGTCGGATCGAGACATAAACGGCGACACCGAGCGCCAGCGTGAGCACGAGCAACAGCGTGTTCCTCGGCGCAGTGCGCCAATGCCGAAACGTGAAGCGACTGAGCAACAACGCGGTCATGGCGTGGTCTCAGAAACGATCTGGCCATCCCGCATGTGCAACACGCGATCACAGATGCGCGTGGCCTCAGAGCTATGCGTGACCAACACCAGCGCGGCTCCTTGCTCCACGGAAAGCTCCTTCAGCAACGCGAGAATGTTCTCGCCGTTTGCCGTATCGAGATTGCCCGTCGGTTCATCCGCGAGCAGCAGCCGAGGTTGATTCGCCAAAGCTCTCGCGATGGCCACGCGCTGCATCTCCCCGCCTGATAACTGCGACGGGAGAGCCTCGGCACGATGAGCCACGCCAACGCGGTCCAATAGATGCTGCACGCGCTGGCGACGCTCGTTGGCACTGACGCCATTGAGCTGCAACGGGAACTCGATGTTCTCACGCGCGGTGAGCGTCGGCAGCAGATGGAAGAACTGGAAGATGGTGCCGAGGCTCTGTCGGCGGAGCTTGGCGAGGGCATTCCCGTTCATCGTTTCCAAAGGCGCGCCTTCGAGCAGCAGCGTTCCTGAGTCAGCGCGATCCACGCCACCGAGGCAGTTCAACAGCGTCGTCTTGCCGCTGCCAGACGGGCCAGTGAGAGCCAGACGTTCGCCCGCTTTAAGCGTAAACGAAACATCCCGCAGCACGGCCCGCCCGTCATAGGACTTCGTGAGGTTTCGGGCTTCGAGCAAGATGGGGAGCGTGGGTTCCATGAGGGAGCATGATCATATACGAAGACCATGAGCGATGAGGCTCAGTGAAGCGGGACGCATCACCTACTTTACAGCGGCCATCGGGTCAGCATCCACGGGCGGGTTCTTGTCACCGATCTCGATCTTCTCTCCGAGGAATCTGGGGCGCGTGTTCAACAGCTCGACATCCAATACCGCCATGAAGCGTGCGAAGACTTCCCGCACATACATCTTGAGCATGGATTCGGTGTTCACATCTTCCGCATTGATCGCAACGGAATCCTCCATGCCGAAACGTCGCGCCATGTAAAGCGCGCGCTCATTATGAAACCGCTGGGAAACGATGGTGAAGTCCGGCTGGCCGAAAATCTTCCGCGCCCGCACGATGGAATCAAGCGTGCGGAAGCCTGCGTAATCACAGTAGATGTGGTTCGCCGGAACGCCTTTTTTGATGAGCGCAGCCTTCATGTCCTGCGGCTCCGTTTGCCCGCGAGTATGATTGTCACCGCTCACGAGGAGGTATTGCACCTTACCCTCCTGGAAGAGCTTCGCGGCCATCTCGATACGACTTTCAAAGAAGGCATTTGGGCGGCCATGCACCTCTTTCACACAGCCGAGCACAAGGCCGACCATGCGCGGCGGCACGTCCTTCACGTTGTCATAAATATGGTCCCGCGCCATCCACCAGACTAGCAGATAAAGGCATCCGAGCAGCATGGTGAAATGCAGGCTGAACATGAACAGACGGAAAAGATTCCGCCGCAGAAAGCCATCGAACCAGCGCATCTCCCCTTCGAGGCGTTCCTTCAGCCGATCCATGAATGTGGGCTCACGATCCGGCTCATCCGCGATCGCTAGCGGAAGGTCTTCATCATCATCGAACTGGTTGGGTTGACTCACGCGCTAGTCTATCCGTCATGCGCGCAGTCATTCAACGTGTTTCCGAAGCCAGTGTCACCATTGACGGAACGGTCACCGCCAGCATCGGCGTCGGCTTGCTCATTCTCTTGGGAGTTGAGGAGGCGGATACGGATGAAGACATCTCCTGGCTGGCCACGAAATTGGCCAAACTCCGCATCTTCTCCGATGCCGAGGGCAAGATGAATGCGGATATCAAAGAAGCGAAAGGCCGCGCATTGGTCGTCAGTCAATTCACACTCCATGCCGCGACGAAGAAGGGGAACCGGCCTTCCTTCATTCGTGCGGCCAGACCGGAAACGGCGATCCCGCTCTATGAGAAATTCTTACGACAACTCGAAGCGGAACTCGGCGAAGGCGTCGAGCGCGGCGACTTTGGAGCGGACATGAAAGTAGCGCTGGTGAACGACGGCCCAGTGACCATCTGGATGGACACGAAGGCGCGGGAGTGATGGAGCGCGGCACTCAGATGTCGCTTCGCTAACAGCTATGATGGCGACACCGGAGTAGTCGCGCCCCCACCATTTTTCACCTCGAACTCACGGCACCAGCCTTTGATCTCAAGGTCGTTGAAGATCTTACCGATGACGCGTCGCAGCAGCCCTTTGAGGTTCGCGTTCTCGACGGGTTGCAGGCTGCGGATGGCTTGTTCCTTGTAGCTTTCCAGCAGCATCATGGCCTTCTCATGGGCCCCGCTGGACAGAGCCCATTCGCGGATGGTGGCATGGCTCGGAGGCGTTTCCAGCTCGCCGTTCCAGAGCTTTTCCATCGTGTCTTTGATCTCGCCTTGACCACGCTCCAGGAGCAAGGACAAGACCACGCTGGGGCGGATGTTGGTGCTGTTGTTCGCGGCAGAATCATCACCGAGATCATCGAGGTCATCACGGATTTGATAAGCGATTCCCAAGGCTTCGCTGTAGGCATGGAGCGCTTCTTCGACCTCATCATGATGACCGCTCAAGGCGGCCCCGATTTGCAAAGCGACCTCAAAGGCAGGCGCGGTCTTGCGACGGAAAATCTCCAGCACCTGCACGCTGGTGAGTGCCACCGGATGGTTCGTCCAGAGCAGTTCAGCGCCTTGTCCGCGACAGAGTTCGCGCTGGCCTTCCGCCGCGATTTTCATCATGGTGACTTTGCGGTCAGGACGGACATCGCTGTCCGCGAGCAAGCGGTAGCCTTCGCCGATGAGCAAATCCCCCACGTTCAAGGCGACGGGCATTCCGTGCTCTTCATGCAGCGTGGCCTCGCCGTAGCGCTGCTCGTCGTTGTCCTCAATGTCATCGTGAACGAGCGAGGCCTTGTGGAAGCATTCCACGGCGATGGCCGCCTTCTTCACCGCATCGCTGATCGGCCCTTCAGGATCTTCACGCAGCGCCTGATAGGCCGCGACCGTGAGGAAGGGACGCCAGCGGTTACCGGCGCGCGCCAGCCAGTCGCGGCTGATCTCCTCGGTCTTGTCATGAGGCGCACCGAGCAGCCCATCCAAGGCCTCGCGACTGAACCAGGACTTCACATCATCCTGCAATTTGTTCAGGTTCAGGCGGCGCGTTTTGTCATCGCTCGTGAGATGAATGTAGTCCCAGACCCAGTCGATATCCACGGTGGTATCAATGCAGTCGTCTTGCAGCAAGGGGACGGCCACAGCGGGAATGGCAGCGGCTTCGACATAGGGAAAGGTGCGCTCCAGAACGGGCAGACAGGAGATGCCGACGATGGCTTCGATCTTGCCCGTTTGAATGAGTGACATGACCAGCGCGGAGCCTTCCGCGACCAACACCGCGTAGCCAAGGCGTTCCGCTTCGTTTTGGAAATCCTGAATGGTGCAGAGGCCGCATTGCTTGCAGAGCAGGCCGAATTCATCGAACGGTGCCGGGCATTTACTCTCCACGCGGAGGCACTTCGGCATGAGGAGAAGGCGCTTCTCAAAAGGGATCGTGGCCAAGGTCTCCCGCCAGATTTCATTGCTCATCAGCACGCCGATGTAGTCCGTGTAGATGGCATCGTAGCCGTAATCAGTGACGAACTGCTCCGCGTGCTGGCGGAGTTCATCAGCCGGGATCGGCGGGACTAAAGGCGAGATTTCCAACTGCTTGCGGATCGTAGCAAGGATTTGATCGCGCTCGATCTTCGTCTGCGGGATGTTCTTCTTCGGCGTGCGGAAGCGGCGCACCGTGATCGGAACAGACGGAGGAAGCTGGGCGGAGCGGACGGCGACGGTGGACATGCTAGAGAAAGTTACGATTGGGGAAGCGGAAGAGAACGGACAAGTAAACCGCGTTCAGGGGCAGATGTCTTGCATGAAGTGCTGGGAAACTGAAATCAGAGGGACGATGATGAACTTCTCATGAACTCAATGCGACCGCGTCCTCCCTACCCCGCCAGCGCCGCCGCCGCTCTGGCCTTGGCTTGTTCCGCCTTGCGCATGATCTCTTCAGGCGAGGGCAGTGACGCCAGCACATCCGCGGGGATGAAGCCGTCTTGAGCCATTTTGGTGAGACACTTCTTTCGTTCTTCCAAGGCTTTATCCGGGCTGCGTTCTTTGCTGAAACGGGACTTCGCTGCGGCACTACGATCACGAAGACGCGCGTAAATATCGCCACCGAGAAGGCTGCTGATGTCCACTTTCATCTTCTCGCGACGCATGTCCTCGTCATTTACGAGGTCGCCATTGATGGGGCCGCTGCTGTATTTCGGAAACATGATGGCGACCTCCGGGCAGACGCGGGAGCAGGCCGGGCAGTTGGTCTTGCAGTTGTCGTTGTTCTGCACGGCAATCTTGCCGTCCGCGACGCCATAGACATCGAAGAGGCAGAAGCTCAGGCACTGCATGCAGTTCGTGCAGCGTGAGTAATCGATGACCGGGAACCAAGGCTTCCACACGCCCGGCTGGTTCATGGGCTTCTCACCGCGCGTCTTCTCGACCAGCGAGACGATGGACTCCGTGTCCAGCCCCGTGATGTCCCGCGCTTCGATGTTGATCTTGCCTGAGGCATCTTCCAACGAGGGTGCTTTTTGATCAGGGAACAAACCGAGCACGAGCAGGCTGCGGTCGTCATGCGGAAAGGCATTGTTGGCTCGTGGTGTTGCCCGGGTCACCGCGTAGCCTTTGTCCAAAAGCGCAGCCATCACTTTCATGCGAGCCTCAGCGGACAAGGTGATCGCGCCATCCCCTTCGTAAAGGACGACGCGGAGAGGACGGGCGGTGTGAGTGATCATGGTGGCAAGTAGTGAGGAGCCAGGAGTCAGTATCAAGTAGTCGGAATCAGGAGTCGTGCAGCATTTGCTCAGCCACTTCATCAGCGGTCTGCACGCGCATGTTCAGGATCTCCGCGCCGTCTTCTGGCAAGGGGGAAGCGCATTGCTGGAACAGGCCTTTCACGACGCGCGGATAACAGGCGGCGATGCGCAGCGGGCCGTTCTCCGCGAAGGCTTTCAAACGCGGATCACGATGCGCGGCCATCTCGCAGAGATCGGCTACCGACTCGAAGCCGACGCCGGATTCACAGAGCTTCTGCAACACGCCGTCCTTCACGCTTTGCGGAACGACTTGAGCATAGGCACAGCGGCAGTAGAGGAGCTTGGTTTGTGAATCAGACATGAGTGAAGAACAAGAGCACAAGGGTCGGCGTCCGACCCGCAAAAGGCAAACGGGGAATCAATAAGGAAATTGCTCAAGGATGAAATTATGTCCCATTATGAAGCGATGAAAACATTTTTGCTAGCCTTCATCTTGTTCACTCCATCTCTGTTTGCCACTGATACTTGGCCTTCACCAAAGACGGGCTATACAGCCTTTGCATTACGAGGCAAGGATGACACGGGAATGCGATTGATATTACGGAAAGACGCGACAAAAACAGAGAAACAGATTTTTGAGTCACCACGTTGGTTCGATGTCAGTTGGTCACCTGATGGCCGCTTCTTTTGCATTGAAGACCACGCCGATGGCCATACCACCAATCTGCACGTCTTTGGACTCCTCCTAAGAAGCTCGCCAGACACGCTGGGATGCGATCTGATCTACGCAACTCCGTGGCCCCAGAATTATGATATGCATTGGAAACTTCTAAAGTGGGATATGGAAAAAGGAGTCGTTAAAATCCAATGTCACTTCGATGCCAACGGAACTGCTGCTTTCAAACGAAACTGGGTTACCAAGACCTACATAGTTCCAATTGATTACACTGCTGATTGATTACTGCAATCATGAAGCGCCTGTCGCAGCGCCTGCCACGGCAGCGTGGCGCACTTTACACGCATGGGGAATTTACGCACGCCTTGGAGGACTTGAAGTTCGCCGAGTTTATCGTCTGGCTCGGGCTCGATCTCGGCAGTGAGCAGTTCATGCAAGCTGTGCCAAAGGGCTTCTGCATCCGCAGTCGGACGTCGCTTGATCTTCTGCGTCATCATCGAGGCGGAGGCCATGCAGAGCGAACAACCGCTGCCCGTGAAGGCGACGTCTGCGATGTCATTGTTTACGCCGAATTTCACATGCAGCGTGATTTCGTCACCGCAGCTTGGATTGTCGCCGTGGACATGAGCATCGGCTTCCGGCAGTTCGCCGTAGTTGCGGGGGCGTCGGGAATGGTCGAGCACGACGTCGCGGTAAAGTTCGTCAAAGTCCACGGCTGAAGAAGGAGTGAATCTCGCGGAGGATTTCGATCATGCGATCCACCTCCGTTTGAGTGTTGTAGAAGTAGAAACTGGCGCGCGCAGTGGAGGGCACCTTCAGCTTCCGCATGAGGGGCTGATTGCAGTGATGACCACCGCGCAGGGCCAGGCCGCGATGATCGGCGAGAGTGACGACATCATGCGCGTGAACCTCTGGCAAGACGAAGCTGACGACGCCCGAGCGCCCATTCCGTGGGCCGAAGATGCGGATGCTGGGAATCTCCTGAAGCCGTTCAAGAGCATACGCGGCCAGCTCTTGATCATGCGCGAAGATGCGTTCACGCCCGATGGCATCCAAGTAATCCATGGCCGCATGAAGCGCGATGGGACCAGAGATGTCAGGCGTGCCCGCTTCGAATTTATGAGGCAGCTCGTTCCAGCGTGACTCGAAGAAATCCACGCTGGAGATCATGTCGCCACCGCCTTGATAAGGCTCCATCTTTTGCAGCAATTCTTCGCGACCATAAAGCACGCCGATGCCAGTGGGCCCGCACATTTT
>JANYJH010000136.1 GCA_025361865.1 Phragmitibacter sp. | reverse complement strand
CTACGGAATCGCCGTCATAACTACCCTCATAATCAAATCCTCTACCATCCACAGTGATCATCACAGGATGGTAGCGCTGCCACCCCAGAGCATCGGCATTTCGATCAAATGAGAGAACGACCCCATCCTTTTGTCGAAAAGGACCAATCATCACAACGCTGGGGCGCAAAACCACTTGGGGAGATAACGGAATTTGCTCTTTCAGATTGAGCGTGAGCCGGTGTTTGTCAGGCTCATCATCTTCCCTGACAAACAATGGCGCAGAAAGCCTCCACGCCTGCTCACGATCCAACTTCGTCCAAGGAACATCAACTACCACGCCATCCGCAGCACGTTTCATCCGCAAGGCCTCCGGCAAGACACGAATGATAGATCCCGGCAGAGAACGACCATCCGATGTCTTCAATTCAACCGCGCTCTGCGCAAATCCAATCACGGGCTGTAGGACCATCAGGAATAGCAGGAACGTCTTCATGCCCCAATGATCTTCGCCTGAAGGCACTCAGTCAATCACTAGCGCTAATAGTTGATCCATTTGAAGCAAATAATGTCATCCAAACGCACTTCACGAGCGCACCATGATGCAGCCTATGATCTCAGCCCCGCCCCCATCGAACCGAATGGATTCAAGTGAATCACTCTTCACGGAAGCCTTGACCAACCAAGGTCAAAGCCTTGCTGAGTTGTCTCAAGACCAACCAATACTCGCGGTTTTTCTTCGTCATTCAGGCTGCACCTTCTGCCGTGAAGCGCTCGCGGACATTGCAAAACGCCGTGCCGCCATCGAAGCTCAAGGCGTCAAGATCGCCCTGATCCACATGAGCACACCAGAAGCCTTTGCGGCCTTTACGCTCCACTACGGGCTGAACGATCTGCCCGCTGTGTCTGATCCTGATCGGCGTCTATATCGCTCCCTAGGCTTACGCAGAGGAAACCTCGCCGAACTCTGCGGCTGGAACGTGTGGCTGAGAGGAGCGCAATCCTTCTTCACAGGCAATGGTGCAGGCCGCATTCAGGGCGACATCAAACAAATGCCCGGCCTCTTTCTGATCCATCACGGACGCATCATCAAAAGGTATTTCCACACCACGGCAGCGGATCGCCCCGACTACTTGGAGATTTGTCAAATCCCCGCGTAACGCCCAGATAGCATGATGCCACGCCAAGCATGAGCCGAACTTCCCCGTTGACGGCCAAAGCGCGATAGGACTGAATCAGGCGCGCCGTAAGGCTCTTCCTCAAAATACGATCCACTCATGAAAATATCTTTAAGAACCATCCTCATCCTAGCCCTGGCCGCTGCGCCCGCCCTGTCCAGCTTTGCCGCAGAAGCTAAGCGCGTCATCGTTTGCACCGTCACCACGGGCTTCCGTCACAGCTCGATTTCTGAAGCCGAAAAGACACTGGAAAAACTCTCCAAAGAGTCCGGTGCCTACACCATCGTGGACTTCGCCCGCCAGCCAGAAATCGTTATTCCTAAGAAGCCCAACAAGCCCAAAGACCTCGCCGCAGACGCTGATGACAAGGCCAAGGCTAAGCACGAGGCCGAAATGAAGCACTACGAAGCTGAGCTCGCCAAGTGGACCCCGGAAGTGGACAAAGCCGCCAAGGACGCGCAGGCCGCGTTCGATGTGGCAGTGAAGAAGAGCTTGGAGAAGCTCAGCCCTGCCAACCTTGCCGCCCAGAAGATCGACGGCGTCATCTTCGCCAATACCACTGGCGATCTCCCGCTGCCAGACCGTGACGGCTTCATCAAATGGATCGAAGACGGCCATGCCTTCATGGGTATGCATAGCGCGAGCGATACCTTCCATCCTTTCCGTCCTTACATCGAAATGCTCGGCGGTGAGTTTGAAACTCACAAGGCCCAGGTCGGCGCAGACCTCGTCGCGGGAGACACCGCGCATCCAGCCAATGGCGGCATCGGTTCCGCGCTCAATCTTGTTCAAGAAGAGATGTATCACATTAAGAGCCAAGACCGCTCCAAAGTGCGCGCCCTTTGGTTCATGCGCCATGATCCGAACGTGGTCACTGAGCAGGTCTTCTTCCCTGTTTCTTGGTGCAAAAAAGCTGGCACAGGCCGCGTGTTTTATACCAGCCTCGGCCACCGCGAAGACTTGTGGAGCGATTCCGCAGACCTGAAGGATCGCAAGAATCCCGTCGAAACCAGCAAACAATATCAGGCTCACATCCTTGGCGGCATCAAATGGGCACTCGGCCTTGTTGAAGGCAGTTCAGAAGCCAATCCTGACTTGAAGTAACACGCCTTACATCTTACGTTTTTTTGAGGGCTTGGTTCAACGGACTAAGCCCTCATTCCTTTCAGCGATGCCGTAGCGATGGATGCGCACATTGACACTGACGCCAGCATCGGTATGAGTCCGCGCATGGGAGACACCTATTGCCAGATTGGAACGGTTGCAGAACTCTGTGAGGCCGAAGAGTTCGTCTTCATTTTCGATCACCTGCTGGCCACGCTACCCGCCCATCGTATCGGGCTTTGGGCTAAACTACCTGACTCGGACACGCTCCAATTAGTGTGCAACCGCAGCTTAAAAGGCTGGGTCAACTATGAGGTTCCCATCCAGTTACCAGTCACTGAAGGCATCGTCGGGTCCGTCTATCGCGAGCAGAAATCCAAAGCAGACATCGGTCTTTACCGCAGCAAAGAGGCGAGCCCACAAATTGATCAAAAGATCAAACAGCTCACCGGCTACCAAGTCTCCGTTCCATTTCTGATGGGTGGCCAATGCCTCGGAGTTTTGAGCGCCGTTCAATTGCTCAATGAACCCGTGGCCAATCCCCGTTCTTGGGGTTTCCCGCCTGAGTGCATGACCCTCATGGAAGGCTTCTCAAAAATCATCGCGCTGCTTTGCGGGAGCGGCGCTCTCATGCCTAAGTCTATTTGCTAACTTAGCGGCTGGCGAGGTAGCTCATCCCAGATAACTCTTCGGTCTGCACGGCCAGCCCATGCTGAAGGCTGTAAAGTTGGAACTCATCTCGGTAGAACTGCACCGTGGCGA
Organism: Phragmitibacter sp.; assembly: GCA_025361865.1. GTDB lineage: Bacteria > Verrucomicrobiota > Verrucomicrobiia > Verrucomicrobiales > Verrucomicrobiaceae > JANYJH01. The sequence continues at coordinate 12,996 of JANYJH010000136.1, read as the reverse complement.
TCACGACCGTCGGAACCACGACGATGGCCGGGTAAACAGGCCAGAAGAAATAGTAAATCTGGCTATAGACTTCCCAATGGAAAAAGTAGAGTCCATACCAGGAGAGAACCGCAAAGGCACTCACGACAAACACCACGGGCGGAACTACAAAACCAAACAACTGCAAGGTGTGCTGCCAGCTACGTGGACGGCAGAAAATCCGCCTCCAGAGAAAGCCAGATCGGGAATAAACACGCTGAAAATGAGCGTGTGAAGCAAAGCTCCAGATGTCCTTAACCTCTGCTGAGCGCTCATACTGGATGGGCCTGAAACCCCAGTAGAAACTGCACGCCCCGATGACCACCACCGCCAGCACATTCGCGATCAACAAAAAGGACCAACCCATTCCAAAACCCGTCACCATCGGATTGCCTTCCAGGGAAAGTTCGGGGGAAAACTGATAAGTGACCCCCACGTCCAAGGCGCGCCCCAAAGCCATCAATAAGATGGAGATGACGACGAGTAGTTGGCGGCGCATTTTTGAGGCAGGTTGAATTCCTATCGCAAGCGACATCTCACATGATCTTAATGAGCATGTCCACTACAAATAATCAGAAACAAGAACAATCTCAATTCTCAGTCGTAAAATTAATAACAGCCGTCAAAATAAGGGCTAATTCATGGTATTAGCCATATTCAGACTGACTAGATTCAGTCGTTATATAGTTTCCATATAACACTAGGTGGTAACCGCTGGGTGCGGTGGCATCTAGTGCTTCACCCAGAGCGTCAGATCTCCCTGAAAGGCTTGATCCTGCGCTTCATAACAGCTTGGGATAGCCGCATAACCACCGATGTAAGTCACTACCCGCGTTCCCACAGGAGCTTCTTCCAACTCATTCGCCACATGCCTTGTGTAGTCCTCGTAGAGTGCCTGCGAAAGCTCGACGCTTGAGTCTATTTTAAGCATTGGCATCAGGTTCTCTTGAAAGGGATTGAAGAGATAAAAGGCCTCGTAATCTCGAAAGGAAATCTCCGTGATGTTTGCACTGATGAACTGCACCTCCCTGATCCCCCTCTCCTGCGCTCTCTGCACGGCGACTTTGACCAGATGGCCCCGCTGCTCCACCCCCGTGAAATGCCCGCCCGTGGTGAGCGCGCCTATGAGACAGAATTCCCCGGAACCACTGCCAATATCCAGCACCCTCGTCCCTAGCTTCGTAACCAGCATTTGGGCGGCCACTCGCGCCACCTCCGGAGGTGTCCAATGGCAGTCCACTACCTCCTGGCTGGAAAGCAAGAGATCAAGGCCCAGCTCAGGGAGTCTCTGAAAATCACAGGCTATTTTGTCGAAGATCACGGGAAAAGTCTTCTCCTGATTCTCAACCTTTGACCTCTGATCTTTCGCGCTCAAGATCAGGCTGCGCGACCTTCTTCGGCATCCATCAGATCAAAAAATACCACCAGCTCCTCCCGATGCCCGAGCCCTGCTTGAGCCCTTTGCTCCACGAGTCCAGCGGAGGCCGCATCACGCCAACCCCGTTTCATCATGAAGCCGTTCCAGATTTCGATTTGTTCCGCGTCCGGTTTGCGCCCCGTCTGGAAGCACCATTCGAGAACCTCCTCATCCGTTCCGCCTTCGAGCACGCGCGCCGTGAGCGCTTCAAAACTCACACCGAGAAAGCGACAGACACGATCATCAAACGTTCGTTTACCGGCAATAAAGCCCAAGTGATAGCCCTCCGGCAGTTTTCCCTGCGCGTGAAGCCGGATTTTATCAAGGATGCGCCCGAAGACGACGATGCCGCCAACCGTGTCACGAGGAGAACGAAGAGGAAAGCTCATGCCAGCCAGTAGCGCAGAGGCCCTCATCGGTCAACGGGCGCTTGCCGTGCCTCAGGCCCCTTCCAAGACGGAAGCAGGCACACGCATGATGATATGACCTTCTTCATTACGAACGATGATCTTGCCGTGCTCGATCACTGGCGTATCGCCAATGCCTGCTGCATACACCCCAGCGAGTTCCTTGCTACAGCCCAGAATATTTTGAATTCGCTTCACGAGAGCGGTGAGATCAGTTTCGGTCATGGGGAGATGTTATTCGGCATTGGAAATAAAGTCATCCAATCAATGAGGATAAATAGCACTTTTTTCAATTTATCGTTTTGAGAGGGGTTCCGTTGAGACTTTAACGATATCCTACCTAGCTACTTGCGGGCCTTCTGCTGCGGACGAAGACTTGGCCTTTCATAGACATAGCTCCAAAGCGGCTGGCCTGTCGCTTCATCGAAGCAATGGAAGCTTCAGTGGGATAAGCCATGCGCTGAGGAAAGAAGAGAACATTCGAAGGAATCAGACGTGCGCTTATTTCCATGTATGAGCCTCTTATTATCTGGCGTTTTGGCTTGAGGCTTAGAGGTTTCTCTTCGAGAAGCGTGGTTCGCTTCCGAGATCAATTGGCCGAGCTGGGAGCCTTGAGAACTTGCATCCCAGCGCTGCCTTCGTATTTCAAGAAACTGCACCCACGAAAGGCGAACCCAGTATGAAGAAGACACCGAAACCCCGCTCGAATGCCGCTGGCAAGTCTCGCGTAAAACCTACGCCCTCCTCTCCCATGCTGACGGGTCTGGCTACGAACGGTTTCCCCATCGTCGGCATCGGCGCTTCAGCGGGTGGGTTGGACGCTTTGATGGAGCTGTTCGAGCACATGCCGAATGATACCGGGCTCGGATTTGTGGTGGTCACGCATCAGCATCCAGATCATGCCAGCATGTTGCCGGAGTTGCTGAGCAAAGTTACGACCCTGAGAGTGATCGAGGCTGCGGACGGCATGAAGATCGAATCGAATCGCATCCATGTCAGCGCACCGGGTGGATGCCTCGCCCTTCTCAACGGTTCACTGCTGCGCATGGAAATGGGCCAGGCGGAATCACCTCACCTGCCTATAGACTCTTTCTTCCGCTCGCTGGCCAAGGATCAAAAAGAGAAGGCCGTCTGCATCATCCTCTCAGGGACGGGCACGGATGGAACGCTGGGATTAAAAGCTGTCAAAGAGGAATCAGGCCTCGCGATCGTGCAACAAGTATCCACGGCCAAATACGCGGGCATGCCGAGCAGCGCGCTGGCCACGGGGCTAGCAGATTACGTGTTACCCTGCAAAGAAATGGCTGCGCTACTCCTCCATCATGCTCGCAGACCCTTCGTCGCCAGCCAGCACCGAGTGAATGACGCCGATGCGATGCCTGAGCCGATGAGTAAGATTTTCGTGCTGCTTCGGGAGCGTGTCGGGCATGATTTCTCCGGCTATAAACCGAGCACGATACGGCGTCGCATTGAACGGCGAATGAACATGCACGAGATCAAGGACGTGCGGGATTATCTAAGCTATCTGCAGCAGAATCCGCATGAGCTTGATACCTTGTTCAAGGAACTGCTCATCAGCGTGACGAGCTTTTTCCGCGATCCTGAAGCCTTTGAGATGCTGGCGGATTCAGCGCTGTCAGCCCTGATGAGCGCACGGCCGGACAGTTATACCCTGCGCTCATGGATACCGGGTTGTGCCACGGGTGAGGAAGTCTATTCACTCGCCATCCTGATGCGGGAGCTCATGGGCACGATGAAGAAGCCTTTCGAGATTCAAATCTTCGGCACGGACCTCGACAAGGAAGCTCTCGATTTTGCGCGCAATGGCCAATACCCCGACGAGATCGCTGCGAATATTTCCCCTGAGAGGTTGGAGCACTTTTTCATGCGCGAAGACTCGGGCTACCGCATCCGCAAGGACATCCGAGAGATGATCGTCTTTGCCGAACAGAATATCATCAAAGATCCACCGTTTACGAAGCTCGATCTCATCTCCTGCCGTAATCTGCTCATCTACCTGAATGCGGATTTGCAGAAGCGGCTCTTGCCCGTGTTTCATTATGCTCTGAAGCCGGGCGGTCTGCTTTTGCTTGGGCCATCGGAAACCATCGGCGGGTTCACCGAACTGTTTGATGTGGTGGATAAGAAGTGGAAGATTTTCCGCCGAAAGGAATCCGCCCATGCCGTGTCTCCGCACCTTATTTTCCCAGTTCAACAGGTGAAGTCTGACATGGAACCGAGGGCTATGACAACGGCGCGCATTCCCCGTGAATCAAACATCGCCAGCATCGTGGAGCGCTTACTCATCACCCGTTTCACGCCCGCCAGCGTGGTGGTGAATGATCGCGGTGACGCCATCTACTTTCATGGACGCACGGGTTCTTATCTGGAGCCCGCCGTCGGACATCCACGGCTGAACGTGCTCTACATGGCGCGGGAGGGCTTGCAGTTTGAACTGGCTTCCGCATTACGCCAGGCCGTCGCTGGAAGAACTGAGGTGCTCCGTCAAAACGTGCGCGTCAGGACGAACGGAGACTTCACACATGTTGATCTCACCGTCACCAGCCTCCAAGAGCCCGAATCGTTAAGCGGTTTGTTTTTGATCACCTTTCAACCGCGTCCGAGCCCCGTGGAAACCTTGGAAGCGAAGCTGCGTGACCGTGAAGACGGGGAAGCTGGCCGCACGGATGAACTCGAACGTGAATTGCAAAGCACGAAGGAGTCCTTGCAGACCTCCATTGAAGATTTGGAAGCTTCCTACGAGGAACTCAAATCCACGAATGAAGAGCTGCAATCCACCAATGAGGAATTGCAGAGCATGAACGAGGAGCTGGAAACTTCCAAGGAGGAGATGCAGTCACTCAATGAAGAGCTGAGCACCGTGAACAGCGAGATGCATCTGAAGGTCGATGACCTTTCCCAAGTGAATGATGACATGCAGAATCTGCTCAATAGCACGGAAATCGCGACCGTCTTTCTGGACAACAGGCTCCACATCAAACGTTACACTGAGCAGGCTCCCAACCTCATCAATCTGATTCCGACAGACGTGGGACGCCCCCTGGCGGATCTGGCCTCCAGCCTCGCCTACAGCCAACTGGTGCCAGATTGCCAGGAAGTGCTCCGCACACTCGTCTCGAAGCTCGCAGAGGTGCAGACGAATGATGGTCTGTGGTATCTCATGCGGATCATGCCCTATCGCACCGAGGAGAATGTGATTGAGGGTCTGGTCCTCACGTTCGTGGACATCAATCCGGTCAAGGACGCAGAGAAGACGCTTCACCGCATGTCCAAGGTCTTTCTGGACGGCCTTGATCCCATGATCATCATGGACCTTTCAGGGAAGATGATAGAGTTAAATGATGAAGCGGTGAGGACTTACGGCTGGTCACGTCAAGAAATGCTGGGTCAGCCTGTCAACATGCTGGTGCCTGACGCTCAAAGAAAAGCCTTCTGTGATCGGTTGCGCAGGTGTCGTGAACACGAGGTCATTCGGAATGTTCGCTGTGTCAAAGTAACCAAAGCTGGAACCGAAATAAAAGGCTTGCTCACCCTGTCCCTGCTGACGGATGAAAAAGGACAGCCGGAGTCCATTGCGATGGCGGCCAGAGTTGTGAATCCGTGAAAACTTCTCTGCTCATGCCCGCAAAGCCTTCCATCCGGCCAGCCTCCGATCTTTCTTTACGCAAACGTGCGGAAGCGGCCCTGCGCATCAGCCCGCCGGACATCGCCAACATGTCGCCCAAGGAAATCCAACGGCTCGTGCATGAATTTCAGGTGCATCAGATCGAGCTCAAGCTTCAAAACGAGGAACTTCTGGCCTCTCAGAGAGATCTGGCGCAGACCCGCGACCGCTTCACTGACCTCTATGACTTCGCCCCCGTGGGTTACCTTACCTTTGATGAAGAAGCGGTCATCACCGAAGCAAACCTGACAGCCGCTGCGATGCTCCGCATTGATCGGGCGAAACTCATCAATCGCAAGTTCTCGCGGTTCATCGCCCGTGAAGCGCAGGACTTGTTTTACCTGCACCGGAATGCCGTTCTCAAGAGCGAGGACAAGAAAGTCTGTGAGCTGCTGCTGCGACAGAAGGACGGCATGACTTTTCATGCCCGATTGGAAACCATCCGCTACCGGGATCATGTCACGCAAGCCTTCTTCTGTCGGAGTGTGATCACTGACATCACTGATGAAAAACAGGCCGTAGAAGAACTGGCCAAAGTCAATGCCTCGCTGGAACAGCGCGTGTCAGAACGCACGGTGTCATTACGTGAAAGTGAGGAGCGCTTTCGTGGCCTCTTCGAGACCCTGCAGGATGCCTTCTCTGTGACGGATGTGATCTATGACAGCGCGGGAAAACCCGTGGACTGCCGCCTGTTAGATGTGAATCCAGCCTTTTCTACGATCACAGGGTGGAAGCGGGAGGACATCGTTGGCCGGAGCTATAGTGAACTGTTCCCCAGCTTGGAAAAGTTCTGGGTGAAGACCCGGTTGAGAACCGCGCTGACTGGCAAGCCCGCCCACCTCGAACACTTTACCGCCCTCACCGGGCGCTGGTATCAGGCAGATTACTACTCGCCCCGTAAAGGCCACTGCGCGTGCATCTTCAAAGACATCACGGAGCGCAAGCTCACTGAAGAACGCATGGCCAAGCTCTACCGCTTGAAGTCCATCTTTGCGGATATTGATCGCGCGATTGTGCATACCTCCGACCAGCAAAAACTCCTGAATGAGGTTTGTCGGATCACCGCTGGAAAAGGTGGATTCAAGCTCGCTTGGGTCGGGTTGATCGCACCGAATGGATCGGTTCAACCTGTCGCCAAGGCGGGCAAGACAGGCTACCTCAAAGGCATCCGCGTGGTGGTGTCAGGCGATGAGCCAGAAGGCTGTGGCCCCATCGGCACCTGCATCCGTGAGAATCGGGCTGTGGTTTGCGAGGATATTGAGCAGGGCACTATGATGGCCCCGTGGCGTGACCGAGCGCGGAAGTTTGGATTGAAATACGCCGCCGCATTTCCCCTGCGGATTGACAATGAAGTGGTGGGGGCTTTTCAGTTCTATGCGCCGCAGGCGAACTTCTTTGATGAGGATGAACTCAATCTGCTGACTCAGGTAAGCAATGACATTTCCTTTGCCCTCACAGCGATGACGGCGCTCGCTGCGCGCAAGCAAGCTGAGGAGGCCCTGCAAGCTCGCGAGGCGCAACTGCATTCGTTTGTGCAACACACGCCAGCAGCCATTGCGATGCTTGATCGGAACATGAATTACCTCGCTGTGAGCGAGCGTTGGATGAGCGACTATGGACGGAATCACAGCACGGTGGTGGGACGAAATCATTACGAGCTTAACCCTGATCTTCCAAAACAATGGGCGGAAGTGGACCGCCGGGGTCTGGCTGGTGAAACGCTCTCCAAGGAAGAAGACCTCTGGCTGCAAGCGGATGGCACCCGGATGTGGCTACGCTGGGCGGTCAGTCCCTGGCTGGATGCCAGCGGGAACATCGGCGGCATCATGATCATGGGAGAGAATATCACTGCGAAGAAGAACGCGGAAGAGGAGCTCTCCAAACACAAGCAACGACTCACTGGGATCATCGAGTCTGCGCTGGATGCGATCATCAGTGTGGATGCGGACATGCAGGTGATTGTGTTCAATCAGGCGGCGGAGAAGATGTTCCTTTGCCCTGTGAATGAGGCGCTGGGCCAACCGTTGCACAGGTTCATCGCCATGCGGTTCCTAGGTGAGCCGAATGACCACATCTTCCACTTTGGTGAGGCAGGCCCCGCCAGTCGCCTCATGGGAAAACTGGGGTCTGTCACTGGCTTGAGGAAGCAGAATGAGGAGTTCCCCATTGAGGCTTCGATCTCTCACATCAACACGAACGGGGAAATGATCTACACGTTCATCCTGCGTGATATGACTGACCGCCAGCGGCTGGAGGAAGCCCTGCTGCGCGCCAGTGAAGAGGAACGCCAACGCATCGGGCGCGATCTGCACGACGGTCTAGGACAGGAACTCACGGCGATAGCATTGTTGAACAATATGCTGCAAAACAGCCTCCGAGCGAAAGAGCTGCCGGAGGCCATCAAGGCGGGGGGGCGCCTCGCCGAACTCCTCCATCATGCGAGCGCTCAGGTGCGTAGGATTTCTCATGGGCTCCAGCCTGTCTCTGCTGATCCTGACAGTCTAATGCTGGGGCTGAAAATGCTCATGCTCGACGCCGATTTCGTCAATGAAGCCAAGTGCGTGTTCCAATGCGAACAGTCCGTTTCCATGCACAATCCTGATTCCGCGAATCATCTCTACCGCATCGCGCAAGAGGCCGTGCAGAATGCCTTGCGACATGGAAAGCCGAAAAATGTCATCGCAAGGCTGAAACGTAAGGAGGACTGGGTGAGCCTAGAAATTCAGGATGATGGCGATGGGTTTGATCCGAATGAAAACGAATCGCAAGGCATCGGTTTGCGCACTATGCGGTATCGAGCCGATGCCATGAACGGCTTCCTCGAAATCCTTCCGCAACCCCAAAGCGGCATCCTCGTGCATTGCTCGATTACCGATATACAAGCTCCTTCATGAACCCTCCTACTCCTAGCAATACAGCACTCCCGCCACGCAGGATTCTGCTCGTGGATGATCATCCCATTGTGCGGGAGATGCTGGCCCTGCGCATCTCCCAAGAGACAGACTTGACCGTATGCGCGGACGTGGGCAGCGTGGCTGAGGCGCTATCTGCGGTTACGCAATACCAGCCAGATCTCGCAGTGATTGACATCAACCTGCCCGACGGCCACGGCTTGGAACTCATCAAGGAAATCCATGCGCTAGACCCCGCGTTATTTCTGCTCGCCTTCTCCATGCATGATGAACAGTTGTATGGCGAGAGAGTGCTGCGCGCCGGAGCTCAGGGCTACCTAATGAAGAGCAGACCACCCGAAGAAATCATCATAGCCATACGGCGTGTGCTCTCTGGCAAGCTGGCGGTGAGCGAGGAGCTGGCAGACAAGATTCTCTCCGAATCCACACGTCAGATACGCACGCCCACCTCCGCTACCCAAGAGCTCTCCGACCGTGAACTGGAGGTGTTTGAACTCATCGGAGAAGGGCACAGCACCAAAGAAATCGCACGCCGTCTGCAACGCGGCATCAAGACCATCGACACCTACCGTTTGCGTATCAAAGAAAAGCTTCACATTACCTCCGCTTCCGAACTGATCGCCAGAGCCGCCCGCTGGGTCATTGAGAAGCATTGATAAGTTTCTAAAGAGCCATCATTCGGATGACGTTGCCTTGAAGGTCATAAGTCACGGAGCCTCTTTGACATAGGCTGTAACTAATTCTGAAGAATATCGCGGCGTTGAATTAGTTTAGGTTCCTTTTTGACAAGCGAATGCCGATGGAACATACACACCCATATTTTGCCCTTATTCAAAAAATCGCTCAATCTCATGCTGCAACCTTTGACGTTGCCTCCTCTCATGGGCTTGTTCTGCTTCTTGATCTATAACGCCAATTTCCGGCAGATCGGCGCGGGAGACACTCTACCCGCCCGCTATCTGCCGCTAATTCTTTGGCACAAGGGAACGCTCGATCTACATGCGGACGCACGCTTGGTTGCGCATGGCCACTCTATGCTCTCAGAGCGGAATCGGCCAGCGGAGGCTGATAGCAAGGTCGCATTCAACGAGCCGTGGGCCTACTGGATGGTCCGCACCCGCCAGCATCAGCTCGCTTCTTTATATCCAGTCGTGGCACCATTGCTCGTAGCCCCGCTCTACTACCCCGCAGTCATCTGGCTCAACGAACACGGGTGGTCACAACCGAACATTGACAGGGTGGCGGAGCTGATGGAGAAGCTCACGGCGTCGTTGCTGGCCTCGGTTGCGACAGTCCTCATGTTTCTGGTGCTACGGCGCGACTGCGGCGGATGGGGCCTCCCACTGGCCTTGGCATTTGGGCTTGGGACCAACACATGGATGATCTCCAGCCAAGCACTTTGGCAACATGGAGCGGGAGAACTTTTGATCGCCCTGGGCCTGCTTCTGATCACCGTAACTACCTCACGCCTGCGCATTGCACTGCTGGGTGCCGTGTGCGTTTTGATGGCGGCGAATCGCCCTCCAGATGCACTGATTGCAGGTGCATTTGTGCTCTTCATATTATGGAACTCTTGGCGCAGCGCCCTATGGCTTCTCGCCGGTGCCGCTGTTCCGCTGGCGGCACTTTTGTATTACAATCTTCACTTCATCGGTCACATTGGCGGGGGATATGCACTTGGGAAGGCGCATCATTTGACCTTCATCCACCTGAACTGGTCTGGAGTGCCGGGCTTGTTGATTAGCCCGGCGCGGGGCCTCTTTATTTTTTCACCGTTCTTCCTCTTCCTTTCCGTGGGTCTAATCCAGCGGCTGCGAACGCACAGTTCCAAAGGGCTCGCCGTAGCGCTAAGTTTTGCGGTTGTCGCTCAAGTCCTTCTCTACTCACAGGCAGATTGGCGTGCTGGCGAGTCATGGGGTCCGCGCTGGCTGACCGACTTGTTGCCAATTCTAGTTTGGATGCTTGCTCCAGCTCCTCTCGTCATGCGCCCGCTCGCGCGCGGCGTGTTCATCTTAACGACGGTGGCTTCAATCGCTGTTCAGGCGATAGGAGCCTTTTGGTATACGAGAACGAGCGACGAACTCGTCTTCGCTGGAGCCGCTACCTCCATGCGTGGAGCGTGGGATCCTCGTCATATTCCGTTCCTCACCGAGTTGCGTCATTCACCAGCGCCACGCGAACTTCTATTCGACGCACGCGGCTCGATAGACCGTGTGGGGCTGAGCTTGCTTAATGGAGGGGGCGAGCCCCCTACGCTGGAACACGGAGCCGTGCTCGAAGGATGGGCGCTCACTGGCGATCTCACACCTTCCCAAATCTTGGCGTTGATAGACGGGGTCGTGATCGGCTCAACCACGGATTTTCTTCCTCGCTCAGACGTCAACGAAGAAAAGCACACTACTTCACCCTCGGGCTGGCGTGTGATCGCCAACACGAAAGGCGTTTCACCAGGGAAGCGAGTGCTTCAGCTCGCTGTTCGCATTGGGTCAAGAAGCGATGTTCGCATTGTTTGTGAGCAGCGTGTAAGCGTAATAGCTCAGGAACCTCCGCCAACCGTCGCCTCTCTGCTCCATAAGCCCGCGTCCGCGTCTGACTTAGATGCCTTGGCTGAGCGTGCGGCGCAACTGTTACGAGAACGTCAGAGCGAGCACGGCTATTGGCTCACTTCGTTCACGAAGAAGATCCGTTATGAAGATCCACAGCAGGAGATGAACACCTACTTGACTTCTCTCCTGGTGGACTTGCTTTCCCCTATCGCAGGCCAGCGAGGGCTCCACGAAGCGGTGGAACATGCCCGACGGCACCTTGCGGCTCAGATCGAGAGCAACGGGTTGGTTCGTTATCATGGGCTGCCAGACGGACCCACGATTGGAACACTCGGGTGTCTTATCACTCCAGACGCTGACGACACAGCCTTGGCATGGAGAATCGTAGGGCCCGGCCCAAGTGACCCAAGGCTGAAGGGCATGCTGAAAGAGCTAGCTCATTACCGCGATGCCCGAGGGCTATACCGCACATGGCTTGCCCCACAAAAAGAGTATCAAAGCCTAGATCCGGGGAGTGACCCAAATCCGACCGATATCGGCATCCAGATGCATATCTATTTGATGCTGCGGGAACTCGACCCGCGTGCCGCGCAGAACCTTTCTAAAGCGATCCAACGCTCATATGGAGATGGTGACCTCTGGGTTTACTATACCAAAGCCCCTTTGGTTCCCTATCTCCGCAGTGCAGAGTTGCGGGCACTTGGGTGCGAGGTTCCCTTGCCTGCGGAACGGCTGGCTCTTGCCGCTCCGGGACAGGAAATCTGGAGTGAAGCGGGGTGCCAATTCGTTAAAGCAATGGAGTCGCCAAAGGACGCTGACATTCGACAGGTAACTCGCAATCTACTCGGGGACATCGCCAGCGATGACTTTGCCCTGCTCCATCATTCACCCCCGCTGCTTTATCACAATGACCTAAGTGCATCTGTGAAGCGATACTACTGGTCCGAGGATTTTGGCTACGCCCTCTGGCTGAGGCTTTACGAAGCAACTGGTGGCAAATCCGGTCAAATTCGGAATCCACCGCCATGACTTCTCAAGCACGCTTTCGGCACTACGCGCGGGTCATCCAACACTTCGCATCCACACGAGCAGTGGAGGTGTTTGCGCTTCAAGCCTCACCGATCATCGGCGGCTTTCTCGGGGGCTTAAATCTCGAATGGGACAGCGTGATCAGGATAAGCTTACTGCTCCTCGGCAGCGTCGCGCTCACGGCTCACGTCTTTATCTTCAATGATTGGGCTGGTCGCAGCAGCGACATTCGTGATCCGCAGCGGTCTCCACTGGTGTTTGCCCGGCATGACATCAGCAGCGGTCAGGTTGCACGCGTCGCCATCGCCTTCCTCGTCTTCTCGAATGCCGTCTTCGCAGCCATTGGCAGTCCGGCCATCCTGATTGGTGCCGCGATCACAGCCCTTAGCCTTCTCTATTCATGTTCACCGGGGTTCGGTAAGATCACTCCCATTGCGGCTTCGATCAATCACCTGATCGGAGGCTCACTGCATTTCTTGCTTGGTTACACCTTGTTCCATCCGCTGGATGAGAGAGGTTTCCTGATCAGTCTCTTTTTTGGTTTGGTATTTGCCGGTGGTCATCTCAACCAAGAAGTGCGTGATTACGAGGGCGATCTTCTCAACGGGGTTCGCACGAGTGCCGTAGCGTTCGGTTGTCGGGGCACGTTTCTCGCCAGCTTGTCCCTCTTTACGGCCGCTTACGCTTTGATTACCAGTCTAGCCTTGCTCGGCATCCTTCCCAAAGTGCTGCTTGGAAGCGCCATCGTCTGGTGTCTGCATGTCGCATGGTCTTTGCAAGCGCTCCGCCGTGGATTGGGATTCGAGACGGCTCTATGGATGCAAGGCCGATATCGACTGTTGTTCGCTTTGATTGGCTTCGCCATGCTCATTCGATGAGCGGTCTTGTGACCGTGCGTTGGAGAAGGGCGGCGTTCTGCTCGCGAAGTTCTGAGATGGACTTTTCCAACTTGGCAAGGCGTTTGTCATGATCGCTGGTGGCG
>JANYJH010000106.1 GCA_025361865.1 Phragmitibacter sp. | reverse complement strand
GCATCGAAGCCGAACGCCACGGCGATAGCTCAGGCGTCATCAAAGAACTCATCGCCTAGCTTGGCTGCCAACGTTCGTGCTCATGAAACCTCGCCTCATTCTTGCCGCCTTGTTGATCGCGCCGCTTTCCACGCTGCTCGCGGAGGACAAGCCTGACACCACCCATTGGAAAGAAGATTTCTCGGACGAAGCCGCGCTCAAGAAAAACTGGTCGAAGTATGACGCGGTGCTGCCGGGCGGGGATAAGACACAGCGCTTCTGGCAGATCGAAGATGGCGTGCTGCGCGGGCGGGCCTTTGGGAAAGTTCATCCCGTGGGAATCATGCGTGAGGTGAGTGGTAAGGACTTGCGCTTCACCTGCCGTATCAAGCTGGGCGAAGGGGCCGGGCTTTACGTTAACTTCAGCGGTCCGAATCGAGGAAGTGATCATGTCAGTCCTGAGCAGGCCGGGATCAATTTTCGTCGGGCAGGCCTGCACATCGCGGCGAATAATCAGGTCATGGTCTTCGATGACTACTACACGCATCCCGATGCCGAAGCCTTGAAGAAGGAGGGCACGAAGCAGTCTGCGGGCAAGGTGACGGGCGTGAAGTTTCCTCTCACGGTGAATGCGTGGCATGATCTCAAAGTCGAGATGCTCGGCAAGGAGATCACGGCTTGGATAGATGGCACTCAAGTGCTGACTTACACGACCCACAGCGGTGAGGAAGCGAAGACGCTTCTCAGTTTTTCGGTCGGCAACGAGTCTAAAAACGACACAGTGGATGGCTGGTATGATGACATGGTGGTCGAGCCGATTGAAGAAGCGAAGAAGTGAGTTTGATGAGCAAAGAGACATTGGTCGTTTCTTCAAGTGGCATGGGCTTCCAGCCCATGGATTCCAGGCGGACATGGGCAGGATGCCCATGCCACTTTGTCTCCCGTTATAAAGTTAAGCGAGCGTCATCTCGCGGTTGACCGTCATTTGAATGGAGCTTGAGCCTCCTCACGTCGGCTGCTACGAATAAAGGCCTGACGCGCGAAGCAATGCCGAAATAGCCGCAAGCACTTCCACCTCAGACACGTTGTATTCGCGCTTTCCACGACTCATGCTTTTCCCGCTTACTTCTTTTCACGGCGCCACTACCGGCTTGATACTGCTTTGCCTGCTGGCTTCCAGTTTGCCCAAAGCCGCTGCTCATCCTGTCGTTCCTGCCTTCGATCGAATCCTCGTAACCGAGGTGGCGAATGATCCTCAAGGCGGCCTCTTGCTGCTCGCTGAATTGAACTGCACCGCCTGTCACGCCTCACCGAAGGAATGGCAGGAGCGGCTTGCGGCAAAGCCTGCGCCGAATCTGGCGGGTGTCGGTTCCAAGCTCGATGCTTCAGCGTTGGAGCGCTTCATCCGCAATCCCCAGCATCGCAAGCAAGGGACGCTGATGCCCGGTTTGTTTGCGGAACAGGCCTCCGATGAAGCGCCGCTCAAAGCGCTCGCGGCTTATCTCTCCAGCTTGAAGGAATCGCTTCCACCGATGCCCAATGGCGATGCCGAACGTGGTAGAAAGCTCTTTCATAATATCGGCTGCCTCGCTTGCCATGAGCCGGATGCAGACACGCATCCTTCCGCCATTCCAGCGGAGCAAAAGGCGCTGAAGCCGAAACTCGCTTCTGTGCCTATCGCGCTCGCCACCGACTACGAGCCGCAAGCGCTCGCTGATTTCCTCTTTGATCCGCTGCGTCATCGTCCTTCAGGAAAGATGCCCTCGCTGCATCTGACGAAGGAGGAAGCGGCTGATCTGGCGCAGTATTTGAAGACGTCAGCGAAGGCCGTTCCGCCAACGTCCGAGCCCGTTTCCAAGGACACGCAAGCAGGCCGCGCGCAGTTCATTCAACAACGCTGCACCGCGTGCCACAGCGTTGGCGAGGAACTACCGAAGCCAGCCGCCAAGCCCCTTGCGGACTTGAACGCAGAGCATGGCTGTCTCGCAGCATCGAAGACTTCCGGCATTCCTCATTACGATCTGAGCGATGCGCAGAGCAAGGCAATCCAACTCGCTTTGCAGACGCTCAAGGCGGGCGCGTCCATGGCTCAGACCGTTCAGCAGAAGATCGACTGGCAGCTCTCGCGCATGAACTGCTACGCCTGTCATCAGCGCGATGCCAAAGGCGGATTGGAAGAAGCACGCGCGCAACATTTTGGCGTTAATGATCCCGGCGCTGAGTCGCTTGGTGAGCTAGCGCATCTGCCGCCGAAGCTTGATCGGGTGGGGCGTAAGCTGACGCGCGAGTGGTTTGCAAAGATCCTTTGGGAAGGCGGTGGCAGCGTGCGGCCTTACATGAATGCGCGGATGCCGGACTTCGGAAAGGCATCGACAGAGCCGCTCATTCCTTGGTTGGAAGAAGCGGATCAACTCACCGAACCCGTGAAGATGGATGTGTCAGGCTTGCTCGGCCATCAGCGCGCGGAGACTGGTCGAAAGCTGCTCGGAGCGACGGGACTGGCTTGCGTGAGTTGTCATGGATTCAAGGATCGTAAATCACTCGGCCCGCCCGTTATTCGCCTGACGCAAACGGTTGCGCGATTGCGCCCCGGCTATTTTAAAGAGTTGCTGCTTAATCCTCAGGTCACTCAGCCGGGAACCCTGATGCCGCCGCTGTTCATGGGGCGTAAGGCCGCTGAGAAAGAGGTCGAGAGCATCTGGACTTACCTCAAGGAAGTGGACTCGCAACCACTGCCAGAAGGGCTTTTCTCCAATGCCGATTTCGAGCTCAAGCCCTCAGCAGGTGGACGCCCCATCATCTTGCGCAGCTTCATCGAAGGCGCGGGAACGCACGCCATCGGCATTGGCTTTCCGCAAGGGCTCAATGCCAGCTTTGATGCCAAAGCCTGTCAGTGGGCCACTATCTGGAAGGGCCGTTATCTGGACGCTTTGAGCAACTGGCAGGACCGCACGATGAAGCCCATCAGTCCACTGGGCACG
>JANYJH010000052.1 GCA_025361865.1 Phragmitibacter sp. | reverse complement strand
CCGCAGCCACGACCTTACGTGGTGCATCAATCCGCAGCGTCGTGCCGCCTGCGATACGGTGGGCCGTGACGCCGCCCTGCACGGGAACCTGAACTTGGCAGAAAAGCGTCGTTTGTTTCCCAACGGCTGTAGTCGGCGCAACCTTGAATTTGAAAACAGCTTCCTTCGTATCCTTCGTGACCTTCGTGGGTTCGACAGTCACGCCCTCAGGAACTCCCAAGATCTGAGCTTCAGCCTCGCCATTAAAGGGGACGCTTTGATCCAGTTTACAAACGAACTCGCCTTCCTTCCCTTGCTCAATTGCGGTCAATGGAATGCTGCCTGCCAGATAGGCTGGAGCCAAAGTAATATCAGCGAAGGGCGATGCTGAATAGACAGTGCCGTTGCCGCCTTCAGCTTCACCCAGCACCGTGAGCGGATAAGTGCCCGCCGTGATATTCGCGGTGGAATCAAAGGCAAACGTCGCCTCGTTCTGGCCTTCAGGGATTTCGACTTCGCCCTGAGAATTCACACCCGGTGGACGCCAGATCATGAGAACACGAATGGATGCCTTGAAGCCTTCTTTGCGCTTCGCCACCACTTTGATGTCCAGCGCCCCATTGGCCACGAGCGGAACGGTGGGCTTCACCAGTTCGAGGGAATACGGAACCTCTTCAATGACAGCGACTGGGAGCTGCTGCACCTGTTCCGTGTAGTAGATCGTGTTCCCGCTGCGCACCATGTCAAAGACCTGCGCGAGCTTGCCCTCCACTTTCTGATTCGTGTCAGTGGGCTTGAGTTCAATGGGCACCGCAGCACCCGCCAGCGGCGCATTGGCTTCGGCCTCAAAAAGAAGCGGATAGCTGTTCTGCGCTCCCGGCATGAGAGGAGTCAGAAGCTTCACGCCAGCGGGAAGATTCGGCAGATTGAAGGTCATGTCGCCGGAGGCATTATTGCGGGTGACATTGACGACGGTCGCATAACGATTGCCACGCGGAACGGCGATGAATTGACGCTTGTTGGCATCGTTCACTCCAAAGTTCGGCGAGGCAAAAGTGACTTCGGGAACGGAAGCCACGCACTCCACGCGATAGACGAAGTTTGGACCTCCGCGACCGAGATGATCCGTGATGGAAAGCGCATACTCACCATCCGTAGGAGCGGTATAAGTGAACTTACTGTCAAGCCTGCGTGCGCCGCCGCCATCGTCATTGCCACCAACGACACCGCCTTTGGAGTTATAGACGGTGATGATCGTATCCAGCGGAGATCCCAGCGCCTGTGCATAGGCGAGGAAGTCCACCTTCTGTCCCTTCGCGAGAGTGAACTTAAAGAAATCAATGTCACCAGGTTTTTCAATGATGCCATTCAGGGCACAAGGCGCAGCCAACCCCGTGGCCGTGGCATGAGCGAAATCATCATTCGGCTCCGCTTCCATCGCGTTATCGAAGGGGCTGACGCGCATTAAATTGCCGGAGGGCGCGGGGTCGTTCTTAAGGAAGACCATGTGGTTTTTATCCGGCTGATCGGGTAGCTTGATTTCCTCTTCAACCGCCTCGCCATTGCTATCAATGAACTTCACTTTCTGAGTGGTGCCAACCTTGCCACCTGAAGGATAGCAGACATCTGGACGGCGGAAGCTGCCCACATGAAGACGGTAATGCGAGTTGGTCGTGCCACGATAGGATGACTCGCGTGCTTGGATGATGTAGTCGCCGTCTTCAGGGGCCACGACCGAGAGATACCCATCCTGCTTGTGCAGCACGCTGTCATCACTACTGGCGAGCTCAAAGCGCTTACTGTCATAGAGGGCGATGTAGGGATCGAAGGCAATATTGCCGAGTCTCATGCCTTCGATTTCAAGGCTGATCCGCTGGCCTTTCTTGGCACTGATTTTGTAGTAATCCACATCCTCATTCCCTGCGATGCCTTCCACGGTCTGATTAAATGCGATGGGCTGGGGCGAATCAAAGTCATTGTTCGGTTCCACTTCTTTCACACTGGGATAAGGGCCGACATACAAGGCGCGCATGTAGGAGATGCCGGACTTGGTGCGAACGCGAAGCATATGACCACCAAGAGGCACATCCGGCGCAATGTTGATAGTGAGTTGAACCTTGTCCTTCTCCACCTTTTCAACGGACTTCAGAGTGAAACCGGGTGAGTAAAAGATGAAGCCCTCAAAGTCCTCCAAATGGTTTCCATAAATCATGATCTGCGTGTCCACACCGCGCTGAACGCCCAGTGGCAGTGTGAGCCTGAATTCAGGAGTAGCGGCTGAGAGCTGTCCACTCAGACTGCTGATGAAAAGAAGAACAATCAGCGCGATGAAGCGCTGAGAGCGTGGATTGACAGTGAGTTTCATGGGCTTTGCGGGCAAGGAAATGGAGCCTTTAGGTTGGGATAGATTATCAACAAGGCGATGAAGCAAGCACTCCACCGCCCTGTCTGTTCATATAACTGTGACGCGCAATGGCGGGACGGTTACGCAATGATGTCATTCAAGACTTCACCGCCATTGACGATGTCAATCGGACGGTTGCCGCCGGAAAGAATGCGCTTCTCTGAATTGATACCGATGAGGCGATACATGGTCTTCGCGAGGCTTTCAGGACCGACTGGATTGGAATCCGGTTCACCACCGAGAGCATCCGAAGAGCCATAGACGAGGCCCTTCTTCAAACCGCCGCCCGCGAGCGCAACGCTGAAGACGCGTGGATAATGGTCGCGACCATTGGTGGCATTAATCTTCGGCGTGCGACCAAATTCGGAGCTGACCATGACGAGCGTGCGGTCCAACATACCACGCTCTTCGAGGTCACGGATGAGGCGGGCATACGCCACGTCAAACTGGGGAGCCGTGTTCTTGAAGCCGCCCTTGATGTCGCTGTGCATGTCCCAACCGCCGTAAGTCACGGTGACAAGACGGACGCCAGCTTCAGCCATACGGCGGGCCAAGAGGAAACGCTGACCAGCGCTGTTGCGACCATATTCATCGCGCAGCTTGTCGGTTTCCTTCGTCAGATCAAAGGCTTCACGGGCCTTCTGGGAACTGATGAGGCTGTAGGCGCTCTGGTAGAAGCTGTCCATCGAATCCAGCGCATCTGACTTTTCCAAAGCGCGGAAATGAGCATCAACGCTTTGCAGCAAGTTGCGGCGACGCTCAAAGCGCTGCTCAGAGACATCACCCGGACGGGAAAGATCGCGAACGCTGAAACCACTGTTCGCCGGATCACCACCGAGGCTGAAGGGGCCGTAAGCGGAACTCATGTATCCACTCATCGCGAATTCATTCGGAGTGCTGGGAACGCACACGTAAGGCGGCAGGTTGTTCTTGGAACCAAGCTCATGTGAGATGATGCTGCCAAAGCTGGGAAACTTGATCGCCGGATTCGGGCGGTAGCCCGTGAACATATTGTGCGTGCCGCGTTCATGCGCTGCTTCGCCGTGGGTCATGGAGCGGATGACGCAGATTTTATCAGCGATCTCTGCGGTCTTCTGGAAATGCTCGCCAAAGTAAACGCCGGGAAGCTTCGTCTTCACAGGTGTAAGCGGGCCGCGGTAATCAGCGCTGGCGAAAGGCTTCGGGTCCCAAGATTCCTGGTGAGCCATGCCACCGGGAAGGTAGATGTGGATGATGGAATCGCACTTTGCGTCCACTTTCGGCACATCCGGCACCATCATCTCAGCTTCGAGCTTCAACAGGCCGGGCAAGGTGAGCCCCATGCCACCTAGCATCCCAGAGTAGAGAAATTCACGGCGGTTCTGGCCGACGCGCAAATCAAGGTGGTTGCCTTCGCAGAGTGAGTGCATTTTCATAGCTGTGTGTGGAGTAGAGGGTAGATGGCGACACCCAAAATACGGGTGGCTCTGAATATTCTTACACGAAGGTAAGAAATTTAATTATTTCTGGCAGCCACGACTATTTGCCACGCACCACCCAACCCTTGGCTATCAAATCCACGATCAAGACCTGGTTGTCCGTATCATTCTTATCTGGATACATGATGCTCAAGGTCAATGGAACAGCCCGTCCCGGCATTTCTTCCAGCACGAATTCCAACGATCTCCCGAGCGTCGTCGCTCGCTGAATATAAGCATAGATCGGCGCATTCTCCGTATTACCCGCTTCCAACAACCTCACACAGAGCAACCGTTTTGAGTCCGTGAAACTGTGACTGAAAAAAGTATCCGATGACGCCAGAACCCTTATTAAAACAGGAGTCGTGGGCTTTCTGCTCTTGAGTTCAAGCCATTCCATTTCGCTGTAACAAACAAAGCTGGCCCAATCCGCCACATAGTTTCCTGATTGGGCCTTTCCGACCAGCAGATTCCGTTTCTCGCCTTTCGGCATGACGACGGATAACGAAAACGTGATGCCACCCTGAAGCGTTGCATCCTTCGCCTCGACGTGATCAAACAGAATGGGACCGTCCTTATGACTGACATAGTAGTCCCGAATTTTCCCTTCCATCAGCGCGCGATCCCGAACATACTTCAATCTCTCTTCCACCGTGCGGGCTCGCAGAAATGCTTCAGCCGCCTTGGTCGCTGCGCTTAGATCCAGGTTGAGCGCCGGTTCTTTGGGCAATTCCGGCTCTGTTATCGCTCCGCCTTTGAGCACTCTCTGAATCGAAAGCTGCTTCTCGAGTTCCACGTCGGTTTTCTTGGGCTTTTCTAAACCAGCCTCTTTCAAAGCCGCCAACTGGACATCGGCGTCGTTTTTCACCACCTCCGTCACCTTGTTCAAATAACTCGCGATCGTATCCAACCAGTGAAAGTGATTTCCGACCGTGGCCAACAATATGAGAGCCAGCATGATCCCGCCGCCCCACGCCAGATTGCGCAAGCTCGCCAGAACTTCCGGGTCATGCATCATGCGACGGCGGATGTCTCCCTCCAGCACCTTGGGTTCGACTCCCGCAGGCTCCGGCTTGTCCAGCTTCTGCTCCGAGGTCTCGATGCTGGGCATCAGCAAGGCCTTGTGTTTCTGACCCGCTCCCTTGGAGGCGAGCTGAAGCAGGATGGGCTTCCCGCATTCAGGGCAGTCGCGAGAGCGCGTCACCGAGGTGACGTTAAACTCGACGTTTTTTTCGCAATGGGGACAGACAGTCTTTTGCAGAGGCATGACTAAGTTTGGAGGAGAGTGAGCTATGTCTTATTATCGCATTTCTGCAACCAGTCGATGGCCCCACATGGGGAATACTTAACATCAACTCTGGACCAACGGACACGCTTTCTGATTGTCCATGTGCTGAAAATATTCCACATTCACCCTATGGCACGCCGCATCGCCTTGTTTGGAGGCAGTTTTAATCCCCCTGGTCAACACCACCGCCGCATCGCAGAGGTGCTGGCCCAGCACTTCGATGAAGTGCGCGTGATCCCTTGCGGCCCGAGGCCGGACAAGCCCATCGTCAACAGCGTGCCCAGCGTCTTCCGCGCCGCTTTGTGTGATCTGGTCTTTGGCGATATGGAGCGCGTGGTGGTGGACCTCTTCGACCTTGAGCAAAACGTCTTCACTCGTAATCATGCGCTGGAAACTCGGTTCGCGGATCAAGGCGAGGTCTGGCATGTGGTCGGCGCGGATTGGTTAGTCGGCGGTGCGAAGGGCCTATCCGCCATCCACACCGGCTGGGAGGAAGGCCGGCAACTCTGGCAAACCTCCCACTTCGCGGTGCTGACCCGGCCCGGTCACGAGTTGCAGTTTGATGACCTGCCGCCGAACTCACAAATCCTGCCCATCGAGATTCCCGGTTCCAGCACGGACATCCGGGAGTGCTTCCTGCACGGGAAGACAGCGAACGAGCAACTCACGCCTAAAGCCGCCGCTTACATCGAGCGCTACGGTCTTTATCGCGGCACCAATCCCTCATCATGGTCGCGTGGTTCCTTGGCGGAGATGAGTTGTCTCATCGAGTCTGATCCGCGCAATGAAAAGGCCATGACCTGGAGCCCACGCTTTACCTCCGTGACAGATGCCGCCAAGGCGGACTACATCCTCCCGCTCGGTGGTGATGGCTCCATGCTGCGCGCCATTCGGGAGCACTGGCGGCGGCGCTTGCCCTTCTTCGGGGTCAATGCGGGCCATCTCGGCTTCTTGATGAACGCGCCGGAATCCGTCTTCAGTGCAGAACTGCCCCCGCAGGATGTCATCTTCCGGCAGTTGCCCTTGCTCTATCTGGAGATGGAAAAGGTGGATGGTCAAATCATCACCACCTATGGCTTCAACGACGCCTGGGTGGAGCGCAGCACCAGCCAGAGCGCTTGGTTGCAGGTGAATGTGAACGACATTCTGCGGATACCGAAACTGGTCAGCGACGGAGCCCTCGTCTGCACCGCAGCGGGAAGCACCGCGTATGCCCGCAGCATGGGAGCCTCCCCCTTACTCGCAGACACGCCCGCGTGGTTGCTCGTCGGCTCCAACGTCATGGAGCCCGCCCATTGGAAAAGCGCGCTGCTCTCCATGGACTCCACGATGGAGATCAAGAGCGTCGGCGGAGAAGCACGGCCCATCGTCGCCTATGTGGACGGCGTTTCTCAGGGGGAGGTCAAATCCCTCAAAGCCCGCCTCAGTCGCGCGGCCACGGCGGAGATGGTCTTCCTGGCCAATCATGATATGGCGGAGAAGATCGCCGCGATTCAGTTTGGGAATTGAGAGGGAGGAGGCGGAGTAGCAGGTTTCAGGTTTCAGGTTTCAGTGTTCAGCTACTGAAACTGACGGGCGTGGAGAGGCGGTTTGAGGCTTCGTATCACGATACCCGACCTCCGTAGTGCGATCCTTGGCCTCCGTAGTACGATCCTTGGCCTCCGTATCGCGATACCTGACCTCCGTATCACGATACCTGACCTCCGTATCGCAATACCTAGCCTCCGTAGCGCGATACTCGGCTTCCGTATCACGATACCTGACCTCCGTAGCGCGATACTCGGCTTCCGTATCACGATCCTTTCTCCTTGGTTCCCACTCTCAGCACCTCATTAGCTGAAACCTGAACACTGAAAACTGAACACTCCTCCCCCTACATCACCATCCCACCGTCCACGGCCAAGGTCTGCCCCGTAATATAACGCGCTTCATCGCTGGCTAGGAAAGCTGCTGCGTTCGCGATGTCCACCGCTTCACCAAAGCTGCCCAGCGGGATGTTTTTGAGCACGCCTTCCTTTTGGGCCTCGTTCAACTCATTGGTCATGTCCGTGGCGATGAATCCTGGCGCGATGGCGTTCACGGTCACGGCGCGTCCAGCGAACTCACGAGCCAGTGACTTGGAGAAGCCGATGAGGCCCGCCTTGCTCGCGGCGTAGTTGCACTGTCCCGCATTGCCGATCAAGCCGACCACGCTGCTGATGTTAATGATGCGCCCGCACTTGGACTTGAGAATCTGGCGCTGCACGGCCTTCAGCATATTGAAGGCTCCTTTCAAATTCGTATCCAGCACCACGTCCCAGTCCTCATCACTCATGCGCAAGGCGAGGCCATCCCGAGTGACGCCGGCATTGTTCACCAGAATGTCCACGGTGCCGAAGTCTGCGACGATCTGTTTCCCGAGCGCGAGCACCGCCGCCGCATCCGCCACATCCACGGCGTAAGGCTTCGCTGATCCAGGATGGGCCGCATTGATGGCGTCTGCGGCGCTGATGGAATTCGCCTCTGTGCGGCTGATCACCGCCACCTTCGCGCCTTCAGCGGCGAAGCGTTCTGCGATGGCTTTACCAATCCCGCGTCCCGCTCCCGTGATGACTGCTACCCGATCTTTAAGTCTGCTCATAGGCGGCTGGTTTTAAGTTGAAAAGGGGCAAGGGTCAAGGTTCAAGGTTCAGGGTCCCCGCTCAATCTGATCTTGTAACTTCGATGAGGACATAGGAATGGTGACTGAGGAATCAGATATTTTTTATTCCTGTGTTTCCATTCCTTTGTCCTGAACTTCACCCATCTTGATGACGCGTGGAATCCTTCCTCCTTCCTCCTTCATTTTCGAGGAGGACAGAGGAATGGTGACAGAGGAATCAGATATTTTTATTCCTGTGTTTCCATTCCTTTGTCCTAAACTTCACCCATCTGGATGACGCGTGGTATCCTTCATTTTTCATCCTTCATCCTTCCGCCTTCATCCTTTCACTCTTCATCCTTCCACCTAACTTTCCCCATGCTCTGCCCCGTCTGCCAGCAAGCCTTGATCGAGCAAGCGCCCGCCTGCCCACACTGCCAGTTTCATCTGAGTCAGGCGGATCGTTTCTTCGGCACCGTGCCCGTGCTTGATCCGCTATTGAACGACCTCGCGCAGGTGCTCACCGCGCGGGATGAGCGCAGCATCATCAGCGTTCTCGAAGCCAAAGAACGCCGCTTCCCGCAGATGCGCTTTGCCGTCGTGATCACCGCCTTGCCCGCCGGAACGCTCTTCCCCGCCTACGTCTTCTGGCTGTTCAATCGGGGCAATCTCTCCCCGCAGATGGAAAGCGGCGGGATGTGCCGCCTCGTGCTCCTCGTGCTGGATGTGACCAGTAAGAAAGCCGTCTGCATGATCGGCTACGGCTTAGAGCCGTTCATCAGCCGTGAAGTGGTGCAAGCCATCGCTGAGGCCAGCCTTCCCGCCTTACAGAAAAGCGACTACCCAACGGCCATCAAAGACGCTCTGGACGTGGCCGAAGCCGCCTTCGTGAAAATCTCCACCGCGCTGCCCCGTGCCTATGGATTGAACGAATCCGAGACTGATGAAGCAGCGGAAAATGCGCCCGAAGAGTTCGCCTACTAGCCCCATGAAAACCATCCTGTTCATTCTCAGCCTCGGCGCGCTGCAAGCGAGGGAGCAACTGCCCCAGAGCGTCACCTTTGTAGATGCGCCCGCCTTTCAGTCCCTCGTCACCCAAGCGGTGCAGAAGGACTGGCGGGCGCTCCCCATCGGCGAGCGGGTCGCCAGATTCGGCTCCGCCCTGAGAGGCACGTCCTATAAGGGATTCACGCTGGAGATTGATGACAAGATCGAGTCGCCTTCTGTCAACTTCGACGGCTTGGACTGCTGGACGTTCTTCGAGACCTCGCTCGGTCTGGCCCGCATGTTGGAGAAGCCCAAAAGCAACTACACACCGAGCGATCTCTTGGCAGAAATCGAGACCACCCGCTACTGGAACGGCCAATGCACAGGCCAGTATCTGGAGCGCATCCACTACCTCGCCTCTTGGTTCAATGACAACGAGAAGCGCGGGAACATCCTCAACGTCACGCGTAAAGTCGGCCCCGCTGCCGTCCTCACTGGCCGCACCTGTGAAGAGATGACGGTGCTTTGGAAGAAGTATCGCTACCTCGCGCGGTCCCCTTCCCTGCTTCCTGAAATGGGCCGCATCGAAGCGAAGGAAAGCGCCCTGGCCGTTCCCTATATTCCGACCAGTAAGGTCAAGGAAAGTGAGAAGAACATCCGCAACGGAGACATCATCGGCATCGTCACCGCTTATGAAGGCGGCCACTGCTCACACGTCGGCCTCGCCTACCGCACTGAGGACGGCGTTTGCCACTTCATGCACGCCTCCTCGCTTTATAAAAAAGTCGTCTTGGACAAATCTATTTCCGGGTATCTGAGCGAGCATAAGAGCGACCTCGGGATCATCGTCGGCAGGCCCATCACTCCCCCTTGACCGCCTCCTAGACCTCTCTACCCTCGCACCCCAACATGGAAACTGTAAGACTCGGCATTGTAGGACTCGGCAACATGGGCAAGGCCCATCTCGCAAACATTCGCGGCGGTAAAGTCACCGGACTCCGCGTCACTTGTCTCTGTGAGACCGTCGGCACCATCCCCGCTCTGCAAGAAGGCGAGACTGCTTTCACGGATGTGAGCGAGATGATCACGAGCGGGAAGCTCGACGCCATCCTCATCTGCACGCCGCATTACTCGCATACGACCATCGGCATCGAGGCGCTTCAGCACGGTTTGCACGTCTTGGTTGAGAAGCCCATCTCCGTTCACAAAGCGGACTGCGAAAAGCTGATCGCCGCTCACACGGACAAATCGAAAACCTTCGCGGCCATGTTCAACATGCGCACGAACGCCGCTTTCAAGAAGGTCAAAGACCTCATCGAAACAGGCGAACTCGGCGAGGTGCGGCGCGTCCATTGGGAAGTCACCAACTGGTTCCGCACGAACAATTACTATGCCACGGGCGGTTGGCGCGGCACTTGGAAAGGCGAAGGCGGCGGCGTCCTTATGAACCAGTGTCCTCATAACCTCGACCTCTTCACCTGGATGTTCGGCGTTCCTCAGCGTGTGCGCGGCTTCTGCCAGTTCGGTCGCTTCCACGATGTCGAAGTGGAGGATGACGTGACCGCCGTGCTCATGTATGACAGCGGCCTCAGCGCTACCTTCGTCACCAGCACCGGCGAAGCTCCTGGACGCAACGTCTTGGAAATCTCCGGCGAACGCGGTCGCCTCACCGTCACGGACAACGCGCAGATTCACTTCCAGCGGAACCGCCAGCCGATGACGGAATTCAGCTACGCCAGCGAAGCCGCCTTCGCCATGCCAGAGAGCTGGCACATGGACATCCCCGTGGATAACACGGGCGGCCAGCACGTTGAAATCCTTCAGAACTTCACCAACAACATCCTCAGCGGCGAGAAGCTCCTTTCCCCCGCTGAAGAAGGCATCCGCAGCGTTGAGCTGGCCAACGCCATCCTCCTCTCCACCTGGAAAGACGCGACCATCTCCCTGCCGATGGATGCTGCCGAGTATGAGCGCATCCTGAAGGACAAGAGCGAGAACAGCACCTTCGTGAAGAAAGTCGTCGCGAAGAAGGCCAGCGCAGATGACTTCGCGAAGAGCTTTAGGTAAAGCCACCAAAGAGAATCTTGCCGAAGTGATGCGGAGCAGAGGGAATTTTTTGGCCGCTACGCAAAGACACGCCCTGATGCGCCGTTGTTAGCCTACTTCACGCTGCCAAACAACAGACGCCTGGCGAGCTGACTTCTGGCGATGATAGTCCCCGCCAGCCAGCAAAGTGGGGCTACTACCAAGCCCAAGCCTACACCGAGTGCTGCGCCTATTGACTCATGGACGAAAGGGATCGGATGACGTTGGAAGCCTTCTGCGACGGCCAGAAAGACATATTCCTGAAGGAGGTAGATGAAGATGGAATCTCTGCCAAAGGTGATGAGCACGCGCTTGATTCCCTCTGGGGTTCGGGGGTGGATTTGGAAGAACAGCAGAATGAAGAAGACGGACACGATCAAGCTGGCGACATAACGGAAGATGATGTTGTAGGCGTTGCCCGGAATGAGGGTCATTTGCGTGAGGTAAATGTAACTGTTCTCATTCCAAGCCAGATAACAAATCACGGAGGGGAGCGCGACGATGATCAAGGAGAGGCCCGGATGCTTCTTGATCGCGGAGGGAACTCCGTAAGCGGCGATGAGATAGCCTGCTTGAAAGAAGGGCAGCGTGTATTTGAACAAGTAAAGCGTGCCCTTTTCAGGCAGGAGCAGGACTGCGCCGAAGGCTAAGAGGGAGAGTATGACAAAGCCCTGCCCGATCTTCTGGACGGTCATGGTGATGAGTAAAGAACCGAACAACGCCCAGAGAAACCAATAGCTGCCGACGGCCTCATGG
The DNA here is from genome assembly GCA_025361865.1 of Phragmitibacter sp. Taxonomy (GTDB): domain Bacteria; phylum Verrucomicrobiota; class Verrucomicrobiia; order Verrucomicrobiales; family Verrucomicrobiaceae; genus JANYJH01. The sequence continues at coordinate 2,798 of JANYJH010000052.1, read as the reverse complement.
AGGATCGCTTCCGGTAAAGAAGTGAAGGAGGGATGAGCGGTGAGGAGCAGCGAGCATGAGCAGAACAGCGTCGCCCAGACGAGGATCGGAAGAAGGTAGGAGGATGCTTTTCCGATGATGAAAGTCGCGAGCGTGGATCTTTGAATGCCGGGATAGGACAAGTAGCCGCTAATCGCCATGAAGAGGGGCATGTGAAACATGTAGATCGCCTTGAAGAGCGCCTCATTCCAATAGCGCTCCTCGTGATAGAGCACCACTTGGATGGCGTGCCCGATGCAGACGAGGAGGATGAGGATTCCCTTCGTGTAGTCCAGAAAGGTGTTTCGTGTCATGATTGAAGTAGCAGAATCGCAATCGCTGAGATTGATTGCCTGAAGCTACAAGGGCCCGAAGCGGTCATCAATGTATTATCTGGAACGCTTCTGGAAGCGCTCTAGGCTGCGAAGCGAACGCTGCCGTCCCGGCGGCGGTTCTATGGTGCCCATCAACCCTAAGCCGTTGCGAAGGTTCACCACAGGCACTCTTGGGAAAGGGAAAGCGCGCACGGAGCTGAAGAAACGCCGCCAGGGATGGCGGCGTTCGCTTCGCGGCTTCGCAGCCAAGGGCTCGCCAGCCAAACATCACAACTCTTGTTTTCCCCTTACCGATCTAAGGACAAGGGCGGCAGATCCACTAGGTTCCAGGACTCGCCGGACTTGCCTGCATCCTGTCCAAATAGGCGATTGGGCGCGAAAACGAAGATGAGGACTCGCCGACCCTTTAGGTAATTTTGACCTTCACGAGCAAGCAACTGCATGGCTTTGTTAGAACTGCCCATGCTCTCCAAAACATCAGGCATGACGCCAAGCCGATACGCCACATGCATGGGTAAAGCGGCCCCCATGCCATTCGGCAGATACTCTGGCGTGCGAGTGTAGCTGTCTCCCATGATCACCATCGGGCTGGCTAAGTTCAGTGGTAGGTCCAAAGGTTTCCCATCTTCCGTGACGACGCTGTTCGCTGGATAATGATGGATTTCTTCATGCTTCTCCTCATCAATGACGACGCCTTTTTCCAGAATGACGGGCTTGAGATGCAGCTTCGAGGGCGGCGTTCCAGCCGGCAGCGCCAAATCATATCTCCCCAGCCGACGCACGATCTCTTCAGCACCGACTTCCACACCGCCGCAGGCTGGATGATTGTCGTGATGGTCATAAAAGATGAACGGAAAACGGGCGCGGGCGGCTTGCAAGGCGGGCACGAGGTCAATGACCTCCACATCCGCCTCAAGGAGTTGCAGCAAGAACTTCTGGCGATAGGGCTGGAACCAACCGTCCGCTGGCGCTTTGCTGGAGAAGACATCCGCATGAACCTCTTCCTTGTGCGGGTAAGGCACGACGATTAAGTCCACGCCACGCTGCCGAAGCTGAAGATTCAAGGCTTTGAGCATCCGCAACGGTCCCGGCTGATCCGTGTCTGCCTGTGCACACAGATCCTTGTATTCCTGATAGTGGAGGCGCTCGAAGAAGAACTGGTTCTGCATCATCGCCCCTTCTTTGCCCTTACGTGTGGCCAAGTCGCGGTAGAAGGATTGCAGTCGGGCCTGCCAGATGTCCCAATTCCCGCCGTGAGCGTTCAAGGCCTGGAGGATGGTGGCTTTGTCCCTCTCGATAGTGGCCTTACGCTCCGCCGCTGCCTTCTCTGACCACGGATAGCGCACGGGCTCGGCGCTCGGCATCGGCTTGTCGGCAGCGCTTTGGAAGTAGGTATCAGGATGTTCGGGAAAGCTCTGCGCCTTCTTGTCTAACAAGGTCGCCTTCTGCGCGAGGAACACCGAGAGATCGAAGCTGGTCACATCATCCGATCGCTGCATGGTGCGGAAGCGCTTGTCCGCTTTCTCCAACGGGATGATCTCCGTTTCAATCAACTGCCCTTCCGCGAACTGCGCTTCCGGCTGCACGATGCGGTGCGTGAACGCGGGCAGAAGGATGATGATGTTCCGCGGTGTGCGCAACTCTGAGCGGAAGTCCAAGACCTTGCCTTCAAGCGTGTAGAGACAGTCTTCGTAGTCGCTACGTTTCGGATCGGGAATGGGTGACTTATGCGTGATCTGAACGACGGCATGGATCGACTCACTCCCTTCACCCGAGGCCCATTCTGTGACGGACATCGCCATTACCAGCACGAGCACACGTCTGATCACCGTGTGCTTGTCCGCGTGGAGCTGCCAGATCTCATTCATACAATAGGAGTAGTCGGCATCGGGTTAGTGCGCCATTCAGCTAGATACAACCCTACGCAGAGCTACGGGAATCTACCAGCCGTTTGACCAAGCGCGCGAGGCCGTCTAAAAACTAGCTCGCTTCGTAGCATCCACAACCTCCTGATTCACGGTGCTTCCCAGTTTTTCTCATCATCTCAAGCTGCCCGACCCGTGGCAACACGCCGCCGTGAACCATCTGCGCGCTGGCTGTGACGTGATCGTGAGCGCGCCCACAGGCGCGGGGAAGACCTTCATCTTTGAGCTGTTCGTGAAGTCCGCGCATCATAAGCGGCAGATTGTTTACACGGTGCCGACCAGGGCTCTGGCTAACGACAAATTCGCCGAATGGAAAGACGCGGGATGGGATGTAGGATTGGCCACGGGCGATCTCTCAGCGAACGTTCACGCCCCGGTGTTGGTGGCCACCTTGGAGACGCAGATCGAGCGGCTTCTAACCAACGATGGGCCGGAATTGCTGGTCATTGATGAGTTCCAAATGCTCGCTGATCCGGCTCGTGGCAGTCACTATGAAGGGGCCATCGTGCTCGCGCCCTTG
>JANYJH010000012.1 GCA_025361865.1 Phragmitibacter sp. | reverse complement strand
CAAACGACCTGGGTATTTTAGCAAACGACCTGGGTCGTCTGACAGGCGGACCAGGTGGCGCGGCGCACGACCTCGGTCGTTCACCGGACGGAACGGGTCGTCTGGCGCACGACCAGGCCCGTTTTTCATCTCCAGTGCCTTTTTTTGAAGGTGGAGGGGTCGCGCCGCCAGCTCGTGAACGCCGCCCACATGCCTGCGGCGGGGAAAATACATAGTGCCTGTCCCTTGGTCGAATCCAGGCATCAAAGTTCCGACCTGCCCGGCGCTCCCTCCGCCTGGAACGACAGCCGCAACGATACTTACAGCGCGCAGCGGCGGCAATTGCTCGCAGAATGCTGGACGAACAGCCCAGGAAGGCGGTGCCGCGTGAGGATTTTATCGCGGTCCCTTGTCCATGAGATACGCGATCAAGTCGCCCAGCGTGGGGTCTGGTAGGACATCCAGCAAGCCTTCAGGCATCATGGATAGCGGGGACTCTTCGAGCTTGGTGATGGCCGCGCGCTCCACGGTCGTGGTTTCCGTCAACAGGCGCAGCGTGACGGTGCGGTCTGTTTGAGCCGCGAGGATGCCGCTGAGAACACGGCCATCTTTAAGATTAGCGATGGCCATGCGGAAGTCCGCAGGCACCACGGCGCTGGGGTCAACGATGTTCTCCAAGAGGTAATCCAGATTATCGCGACCCGATCCCGTGAGGTCGGGGCCGATCTTTCCGCCTTCGCCGTTTAAGGTGTGACAGGTGGCGCACAGGCCCATGAAGATGAGCTTGCCCTGTTTCTTGTTGGCCTTCGCGAGCACCTCTGAGGTGAGGCGGGATTTGAGTTCGGCGATGTGCTTGCGCTTGTCTGGCGTGGCCTCGCGCAAGCCGCCCCAGAGGGTGTTCAGACGCAGGGTGAGTTTGGCGTCGTTGAAGCTGCGAATCTGTCGGGCATGAAAGGCGGTGATGTCCGCGCGGGGAATGCGACCAGACGCCACGGCATCCAGGAGCGGCGTAGCAAAGGCGGGCCGTGAGACGAGAGCGGCGATGAGCTGGGGACGATCCGTGGCCGTGAAGTCAGGATAGGCTTCTGCCAAGCGCTGACCGATGGCTGGATCGTTGAAAGCCGTAAGGCCACGAGCGGCGATGGTATTGACGCCGGGCACCTTCAGCAGTGATTCGCAAAGGCTGCGCAACTCAGGAGGATGGTTATCTATGACTGTTTGTAACGCGGTCTGGCGGGCCTCCGTGCTGAGCTTGGCATTGAGCGCCAGCTTCCTCACTTCTTCAAGCGCGGCCGTATCACCGAAGAGCACGCTGAGATCACGGACGCGCTCGTGAAGGGTGGGATCGGTGATCTCTTGTGCGAAGCCATCCCAAGCGGTGGGCTTCTTCGCCTTGCGCCAGCCTTTGAGCCCCTCGCTGAGTCCGGCGAGGATGTCGGTTTGCAGAGGCGCGGACTTGCTGTTGGAGATGAGGGTGAGCAACTCATTGAGGGGAGCGGGATTCGTCTCGATGTCCTCAGCCAGTCTGCGAGCGATGAACTGGCGGGTGAGTGGCAGCTCGCAACGAGCCGCGATTTTTGGCAAGGCGGCGGGCCATTGATCGCCCACGGGGATGAGTCCATACCAGAGCATGAAGGGCAGATTGTGGTCCTGCGCGTCTTCAGGATGGGCCACCAATTCCGCAGCCAATGCAGGCCGCTCACTGACGGGCAAGCGTTGCAGAATGGTGGACAACGCGAGGCGGACCAGCGCAGAGCGGTCATCCCGCGCCAGTGCGGTGAAGAGCGGAAGGAGTTTCTCTGTGGGCGCTTCGGTTCGTCCCACAGGTCGCTTTGATGCGTAGGTGTCCAGCGGCCAAGTGTCCGTGAGCAAACGCAGCGCCCAGACGCGGATGTGCTCGTTATCGCTCTTCAATTGGCTGATGAGGAAGGGTTCATCAGCGGCACCTATGACGAAGAGAGACCACAGGGCGCGGAGCTTCAGCACGCCATCGGTCTGCTCATCATACATCTTGCGCAACTGCGCTGCGGCATCGTGAAGATCGACTCCAGTGGCGGCACGATCCGCGAGCTGACGCCGTGCCTGGCGGACGAACCACTCGTTGGCATGAGCGTGGAGTTTGACCAGCTCGCTCGCGCTGAGCTTCGTGAGATCGCTGGGGCCATTGAGCTTCGGTTCGCCATAGGTGACTTTAAAAATACGTCCGCTGGTGCGATGGACTCCGGTGTGATCATGGCATTCACCCGTATCGCTCCAGTCGAGGCCAAAGACCCCGCCGTCAGGCCCATAGCCAAGGTCGATTCCGCGAAACCACTTATCCTCGGCCTGCAGCATGTCCTTGCCATGATGGCCCACATAACCGGAGCCGCTCCGCTCCAGGATTTCCTGATTCGCGCGAAGGCCATGCATGTTGAACGTGAAGAGATGGCCGCGATATTCAGCGGGCCAGTTGTCTCCTTGATAGATCATCATGCCGATGTGCGCATGGCCGCCACCGAAGGCATTCGCGGCACCATTCTTTGATTTCCCCCAAGACTGACTGGTATCAAAATGCCAATGATCTGCGTGCTGATCGATCAGCCCGTAGGTGTGGGAGTTGCCGCCTGTCGTCAGGTAGTGCGCGCCGGGAATTTCATGCCAGAGATGGCCGTTGACCGTGTTGATGAAGAACAACTCACCGTTCTCATCCCAATCGTGGCCCCAAGGATTGGTCGTGCCTGCGGAGAGGGCTTCAAAGATCTTCAGCTTCGGGTGATAGCGCCAGATCGTGCCGCGCAAAGGAACGCGCTGCTCAGGCGTGGCACCGGGAGGTCCTATCTCACCCGGTGCGCTGTGGCCGCAGCGACCGTAGAGCCAGCCATCTGGGCCGAAGTGGAGGCCATTGGCGAAGTTGTGGTAGTTCGCAGGCGGCACCGTGAAGCCGTCGAGCACTACAACTGGCGGACCATCAGGCACATCCCGCCCGTTCTTGTCAGGAATGAAAACGAGGTTAGGCGGGCACATGGCCCAAACGCCGCCTTGACCGGGTTCGATGCTAGTAAGCATCTGGATGTCATCCGTAAAAACTTTACGCGATGAGAAGTGTCCATCGCCTTTTTGATCCTCGAAGATCAGAATGCGGTCCCGCAGAGCTAGGTCAAACTTCTTCGCTGATTCCGCATAGGTGTAGTTCTCCGCGATCCAAAGCCGACCTTTCGCATCCCAATTCATGGCGATGGGATTCTGCACGTCTGGCTCGCTGGCGAAGACGTTGACCTTAAAGCCGGGCGGCACGGCCATCTTCGCCGCAGCTTCTTCTGCGGGCATGGGCAAGGACTTGTCCGGCTCGCTGTTGTAAGGCGCTGGGAAATCAGAGGCGCGGAGCGTGCCGGTCGCGAAGAGCACGGCGAGAATGAATGACGAGGAGGGGGCTGACATAAGCAATGGAGATCAAGAACAACGGGGCGCAGCTCTGCATCTTGCCACCCAGTGGAAACATCCATAGCGCGAGTGCGCCGTGAGACTGTTCAACTCACATCGAATTACCCATGCGCACCCGATAGAGAACGAAGAGTGCGGCGGCGAGAACGAAGAAGACGAGGCTTCGCCAGAACCACGATGGGATCGTCCACGCAGGTGCGGTCGAGATGGTAAAGACAGGCGAAGGCTCCGACATTTTCCCCTCACGATCAAAGGCGACGATGCGGATGTCATACTGAGTGGCGGGCGTCAACTTTTCGATAGTGACTCCGATTTTATCCGCGCCGGCTGCGAAGACTTTGAGATCCTTGAAGGGCTGCCAGACCTTGGTGGCCAGATTGGTTCTTTCATCGCGCATGTAACCCGCATAGTCCAAGCGCCAGCCTGAGGGGAGTATCGGCGCGCGCTTCCAAGTGAGACTCAGGCTGTTGGCATCCCGCTTGACCAGATCCACGGACTGCACCCGGTCGAGGTAGGGATTGATCTGCTCCGAGGACATGGGCATACCGGTGGATGCGAGCAGGGCCTGCATCGCCAATTGAGCGGGGGTCAGGGTCATATCGTGCGGCTCTGAAACAGCGGCACTGGAAGACACTGAACCGACGATCAAAGGCACTTGCGGGGATGGCTCAGGCATCGCTGATTTTTTTGACTCCAGCACATCGGCTTTCACCTTGATCATCGCGCTCTTACCGCCGCCCAGAAGTTTGACTTCAGCGCTGTGCGGCCCCGCACGTTGGCTCTTCAGCGTGACGCGAATCTGCCTTTGCTGCGCGGGTTCAAGGCGAAAAGCGCTCCCTTGTGTGTCCAATGAGAAGGGGGTCAAGACATCCGCATCGACAAGCAGCGGACCGCCTCCGCTATTTTGCACGGTTATCACTCCGCTGGCCTCCTCGCCAGTATCCAGAGAGCCGAGGTCGATCTCCTGATTGAGGGGAGACACCAGCTTGAGCTCACCGGGCTTGGCCAAGGCGCTGACCATGACTTTTTGCTTATCCCCGTCATTAGAGAGTTCCAGATCACCACGGAAGGCTTCCACATCCGCACCAGCGAGCGTAAAAACCACCTCCTGTTTTCCGCGCGCGAGCAGCTCAACGGTTTGCAGACCGGTCAAGCGTTGCGGCAGCGTCAGGCTTACCTTCAGCGGTTCGGGCTTGTTGTTGAAGAGCGTGAGGGTCGCCTCGCGATTGCCGGTGTTGTTGTTCAATACAAGCGTCAGGTTCGTGGGACTCACAGAGAGAGCCCGTGCGCATTCGCCAAACTCCACCAGTTTGCTGGCCTCGAATCCTTTCTGAAGCAGGCGCTCCATGCGGAACTCACCGGGCTCGGAGGGTCGGAAGGTAAGACGGAAAGACTGCGTTTCACCGGGCTTCACTTCTAGGGTCGGAGGTCCACTCCAAGGCGCTTCCCATTTGAGTTCGCTGCTGTAAGGAGCGACTCCACTGTTCTTTACTTTGACGATACCCGACTCTTCGCCACCGAGAAAAACTTTCCCGATACGCGGTGCCTCCACGATCTCCAGTTTGGGCTCCAATATCTGGCCCACCAAGGTGACGACTGCGGCGGCGGAGACCGGTCCATCATCAACGCGACACGCATAGGTGAATTTGTCCGCGAGCACATCCACATCCCGATGCGTGTAAGTCACCGTGGCCTTGTTGCTCTCTTTGACACTCGACTTGATCGCCGAGAGCGTGCCGTGTTGCGGCATCTCCCGGATGATGAACGTGGCCTGTTTCAACGAGCCGACTGCGGCCACCAGTTCGACCTCAGTCGTCTGACTCGCCACGAAGGTCTTGGTGATTTCCCGCGCCTCAGGAATGACCACGTCACTCTTCTTTTTCTTGTCGTCGGCCTTGGTTTTTACATCCGCGAAAAGTGAGCCAACCAACGAGACGGCAAGGCAGGCCAAGCACGCTCGGGTGAACCATCGACGGACTGAAGTTACTGATAAATTTTTCATGCGAGGGGGCGGCAAGAGCCTTGAAGCATAACCAAAAATTCAAGATCCTGCCAGCATTACGGTGCTTTCTTTTATCTCACTCCGGCAGGCCAAAGCCGCACAAGCGACGCCGCACGAAGTCCAGCGCGGTCTGGCTGGTCAGTATCTTAAAGCGCTCGCGATCCCCACTGAACCAGCGTTTCCGCACTTCCACGTCATGCCCTTTGGAAGCCAAGGCCACGAACACCGTGCCCGATGGCTTCTCCGGTGAGCCACCTCCGGGCCCGGCTATTCTCGTGACCGCTACCGCATGATCCGCGCCGCTCACTCGCAGACAACCGGCGGCCATCGCGGCAGCGACCTCTTCACTGACGGCTCCGTGTTGGGCGATCAACTCAGCGGGCACACCCAGATACTGCGTCTTCGCTTCATTCGCATAGGTCACAAAACCATGCCCAAAGACCTGAGAAGCCCCGCTGATATTCGTGATCCGATTCGCGATGAACCCACCCGTGCAGGACTCGGCAGTGGCGATCCATTGGCCTTGCGCCGTCAGCCCTTCCACGACTACCTGCTCCAGCACGCGGCGGTCATCTGAGATCATGAATTCACCGAGCTTCTCATGGCAAATCTTCGTGGCCACTGCCAGCGCTTTGGCCGTTCCGCTAAGGCGCACGTCCACATCTCCCTTGCCCAAACAATAGCCGATGTCCAAGCCTTCGATAGCTTCCAGATCAGCCTGCAAAGCCATAGAAATCTCTGATTCGCCTAGCCCCGTGTATTTGAAATAGCGACACACGCGATCTTCTCCCGAGGGTAACAAGGCGCGCAGACGCGGCTCCACCTGCTCCATCATCATGGGCTTCAATTCACGCGGTGGGCCGGGCAGCAAAACGATGGCCGTATGGAGCCCCTTCCCTGCTCCGAGCGCGGGCGGGAAGTAAAGGCCCGGCGCGGTGCCATTCCCATTCGCGAGCACTTCCGCACCGCGCGGCTTCATGGCCTGACGCTGGTTATGCTCGTTCACGGGCTTGCCACGCTTACCGAAGAAGTCCGTGAGGAATTGCATCGTGCCTGCATCGAGTTCCATCGGCAGATCCAGAACTTCCGCGACCGCTTCACGGCTGATGTCATCCGAAGTCGGTCCCAGCCCGCCGGTGACGATCACGATGTCAGCGCGTCCGCAGGCTTCTTCCAAAGCGTCACGAATCGCACGGCCATCAGGGACGGTCGTGCAACGCTCCACTTGCAGCCCGAGTTCCACGATGCGCTGGCCCAGCCAAGCGGCGTTCGTGTTGATGACATCGCCGATCAGTAATTCCGTGCCTGTGTTGACCAGCTCTACTTTCATGGGAACCGAAGGCTAAAGGTGGAAGGATGAAGGATGAAAAAATGACCGGGTGTTGCGGGTGTTACTTCTGAAGAAGCTCATTCAGCCTTTTTCTTCGCCACCTTCTTGACCACCGTCTTCTTTACTGCCGTGCTCTTCTTCGTTGCAGTAGTCTTTACCACCTCGACAACGGGTGGCCGCTGGGCCTTCCACTCAACGCGGACGGCATCGTTCCAAAGGTCTTCGAGCGCATAGAAGGAGCGCTTCTCTTCATGGAAGATGTGCGCCATGACATCGCCATAATGAAGGATGATCCAGAGGCTCTCCAAGTTCTCATCCTTCGCGATGGGACGCAGGTTGTGCTCCTTCACCATCATGCCCTGCACTTCATCGCGCACGGCTTTGAGATGCGGCGCGGAACTGGCCGTGCAGATGACGAAATAGTTCGCCACAGGGGAAAGACCGCGCACATCCAGAATCTTGATGTTCTCGGCTTTCTTGTCGTCCATGTAGTCCGCGACGGCGCGGGCCATGACTTCCTCTTCAAAGACTGCGGGTGCGGCGGGTGCTGCCACGGTTTTTTTTGCTGCTGATTTCTTGGCCATTGATGAATCGTGTTAAAACTATGCAGTTCATCTGACTCGCTTACAGGGGCTCAGTAAAGCAGAAAAGGCTGTCTTCTGGAACGGAAGTTGTTCTCAAAGCCCTGCCATGAGGCCGCGATGGCCGCTGGTGAAGCTCCGCGCCTCAGGTCGCGATGGAGCGAATCGCTGCCATAGACCTTGTTGAACAGGTTCAGTTGATCCCCGTGCATCCGATTGAGTATGGCCCCGCCGGATTGACGATTCAGCTCGGCCAACAAGTAAACATCCAGCGCGGTGATATTGGCCGGTGTGCGCGGATCAATGTTCAAGCTCACCCCGCCGAAGGCTCCGTTCGAGTAAGGAGAGAAGCTCACACCGGGGAAGCCCATGCGCTGACACGTCTGGGTGAAGACCATCGCGTTCACCCCAGCGGCAGCCGCCGCGCCGAACGGATTGCTTCCCGGAATGCCCACATCCACGCTGGCCGCACCGCCCAGAATCCCCGTGGCCACATAGAACAAGGGGGAGCCCGCATACGGAATGTTCGGTGACGTGCGATGCCACGGCAGCCCCGTGTCCTGCCACATCATATTCCGGTCCCAGCCCTGCATCTTCACCACACGAAGGCGAGGCCGCGCGCTGATCCAGCCTTCATTACAAGCCATCAGCGCCAGTTCCCCCACGGTCATTCCGTGGACATAGGGAATATTGACCTGACTGACGAACGACTTCCAAGCCGAAGCCACTGGCGGCCCTTCCACACGGAAACCGCCGATGGGGTTCGGTCGGTCCAGCACCACGAATTCTTTCCCGTTCTGCGCGCAGGCTTCCATGCTCACGAACATCGTGCTGATATACGTGTAGCTGCGACAGCCGATGTCTTGCAGGTCAAAGACCATCACATCAATCGGCGCAAGCATCTGCGGCGTCGGCTTGCGCGTGTCCCCATAAAGCGAGTAAACAGGCAGCCCCGTGGCGCGATCCCGCACGTTCCCGAAGTGCTTGCCCGCTACGATGGTTCCATCAATCCCGTGCTCCGGCGCATAGAGCGCGACGAGGTTCACGCCCGCCCGCTGAATCATCGTTCGCGTGGCCATCCCCGAGCCCGTAACGCTGGTCTGATTCGTGATCAATCCCACCCGTTTCCCGCGCAGGATGTCGAAATTATTCCCCGCCAGCATGTCAATCCCCAATCGGAACGGCCCACCCGGTGCCCCACTGGTGATCTGCGGCGGCGGCGTGGCACAACTGGCCATGAAAAGCAGAACGGCAGCGGCGAAGAAACGACGTAGAGCAGACATGGGCCATTCATCCACATGGAGGCCCTCTTTGCAACCCACACCCTTCAAACAACAACACCCCAGATTTATCCTGAATTCGCGGCAGCGTCTTGGAGTGCGGCAGTCCTCTGCCGCTTTTTGCCGCTGTTCGTTTTCGTAGCGCCCCCAGAAAGCGCCAGAGGACTGGCGCACTCCAAAAGCTGGCACCGTCCGCAGCGCGCTCCGTGGCAACCTCATGGTAAATCCCTGAACCTTGCACCTTGATCGTTGCCCCTTTCCCTCTACGCTCAGGGTGCATGTCATCCGCAAATCATCTCGGCCAGCTTCTCCTTACCGGTATCCCTTCGTTTGAACTCGACAGCGCGACGGCGGAGCGACTGAAGAAGCTCCAGCCGGGCGGTTACATTCTTTTTGGGCGGAATATCCAGAGCGCGGAGCAGCTGCGGAAGCTTTGTGATGACTTGCGCAGCGTGAGCGAGATCGAGCCGATCATCACGATTGATCAAGAAGGCGGGCGGGTTTCGCGGACGCGCTATATCGGCCAGAGACTGACGGCAGAGGAACTGAAACGCGCGGAAACAGATGCGGCTTTTCGCTTCCGTCACATCGGTCAGGAACCGCCGAATGCGCAGGCGCTTCGCGACAAGGGCGATGCGAATTTGATCAAACAGCACGGCCTCCTCACGGGACGCATTTTGAACCTGTTCGGGATCAACCTCGATCTCTGTCCGGTGTTGGACATCAGCTATGATGATCAGGCGGATAACTCCCTCAAAGGCCGCTGCTACGGCACAAACACGCAGCAGGTGGTGGATAACGCGGGCGTGTTTAATCGGGCGATGCGCAGCCAGGGCGTGCTGAGCTGTGCGAAGCATTTCCCTGGTTATGGCCCGGCGGAGTGTGATCCGCATGAGTTCCTGCCCATCATCACGAAGACGCGCGAGGAGTTGGAGCGTGAGGAGATCCTCCCCTATCGCGCTTTGATGCCGGAGCTGGACAGCGTGATGATCTGCCATGCGAACTACAGGGCCTTCGATCCGCACAACGAGCGCTGGCCGGCTTCGCTCTCGCATAACATCGTGCAGAAGCTCCTGCGGGATCAGCTCGGCTTTGAGGGCCTCGCGATGACGGACGATCTGGATATGGGCGCGATCCTGAATGAGGTGACCTTTGAGCAGGCGATCCAGGAAGCCGTGAAAGCGGGCAATGACATGGTGATGATCTGCCACCGTCTAGAGATGGTCGAGCAGGCCAAGCTGCACCTCGAAGCCCTGCCAGACACCGTGGTTTATGATGCGCTGATCCGCCTTGAGAAGACGAAGAAGAAGCTGGCCCGCCCTGCGGACTTCTCTCTGGACAAGTTCGCGGAGATCAATGAAGCCATCTGGAAACTCCGCGTGGAAACGCTGGGTGCAGACCGCGCTGGCATCCTCAGTGTGGAGGATGGCAAGCGCTCGCCTGTTGAACTTTATTAAATGAGTCTCGGACAGAATTAACAGAATTTTACAGAATTAGAATGAGGCAGAGATCAGTGCTTAATATAATTCAGGTAATTCTGTTAATTCTGTCTAAGAGTATTCCTCACTTTTCCCCATGATTTTACCCATTGTTCAAGAACTGCTCGTCGTGCAGGAGCGTGACCAGCGCATCCTCTCGCTCACCAAGAATCTCAAAGAACTGCCGAAGCTGCAGGCTCGGGCGCAGGCCCGGCTGGCAGATGAAGAGGCCACGGTGACGAATGCGCAGCAAAAGGTGCGCGATATTGAACTGAAGATCAAGACGGTGGAACTGGACATCGGCACACGCCGCACCAGCATTTCCCGATTGAAAGATCAGCAGTTCGAGACGCGCAAGAATGAGGAGTTCGCCGCGCTGGGCCATGAGGTGAAGCGCTATGAAAACGAGGTGAGTGCGCTAGAGGATAAGCAACTGGAACTCATGGAACAGATTGAGGCGCTGAAGCCGGAACTGGTGGCAGAGCAAGCTAGCCTAGCGGAGACGAAGAAGATCGTGGCGGCTGAGCTGGCGGAGCTGATGGAGCGCGCGAAGCACATCGAAGTCCGCATCAAAGAACTGCGAGCCGAGCGTGCGACTTTGGCAGCGCCCATCGAGGAAGAACCGCTCCTGATGTATGAGCGCCTCATCAAGAGCAAGGGTGACGCGGCCATCGTGGAGCTGCACGGTGACAACTGCACGGGCTGTCACATGAAGGTCGTGCTGGCCACCATTCAAAAGGTAAAGGCCAACGAGAACATCACCCAATGCGAACAGTGCGGACGCATCCTGTTCACTGAATAGCTCCCGCGCAGCCGTGCCGCACCTAGGCCATCATCATTTCCGCCGGAACTTCTGGATGCACTGTCTGGAGGGCGGCTTCTACATGGCCGGACTGGCGTTTCTGGCTCCTGAAACGGCGATGCCCTCCTTCGTGAAAACGTTGGGAGCATCCGATAATTTGATTGCGCTGATGCCCGTGCTGCTGCCCGCGATGTTCTCCACCTTGGGGCTCTTCATCGCGCCGTTTGTGGAGTTGATGCCGCGCTTCAAGCCGTTCGTCGTTCTCTTCGGCGGGCTGCAAAGACTGCCCTATTTGATAGCCGGGCTGGTGCTCTTGTTTGCGCCGCAACTCGGTGGCTGGCTGCTGCCCATAGTGGTGATGACGCCCATCATGTCCGGCTTGGTAGGCGGCATCGGCGTCAATGCCTGGATGGAGATGGTGACGCGCATGATACCAGCCCATCAGCGGGCTTCAGGATGGGCCATTCGCTACATGATTCAGGGAACCATCGGGCTCTCAGCGGGTCCGGTGATCTATTTCATTCTGGAGCACAAACCGGGCGCGGAGGGTTACGCTTGGCTGCATCTGATCTGCTTCTCCTTCCTGGTGTTATCTTGGGTGTCGCAGTTATTCATGATCGAGACGCCGCAGCCACGTCCCTTGCGATTGCCACGACCGAGATACTCTATGTATCTGCGGGAGCTGCCCCTGCTCTTGAGTGCGCAACCGCAGCTCATCCGACTGGTGTTCGCCCGCTTCACCGGTATGGGTTATCTGATGCTGGTCTCCTTCATGGCCATCCACGCGCTGCATGTCACGGGAAGACCGCAGGCGGACATCGGCCATTTTGTGCTCGCGAACATGATCGGTTCGCTGATGGGCAATGTCCTCGCGGGCTGGTGGGGAAACCGACATGGAGGACGCGCGGTGATGATGGTCTCACGCAGTCTCTGCTTCACGCTGTGCCTGGCGCTGCCGTTTGTGCATACCTTCAATGGCTTCCTCGGAGCCTTCTTCGTCTGGGGCTTCGGCTTGTTCGTGGATCGGGTGGGCGACCTCACGCTGAGCGCGGAACTCTGCCCGGTGGAGCGTCGGCCCACTTATCAGGCCATCCTCGCTTTCTGCCAGATGATCGCTTTGATTACCGCGATGATGTTGAGCGGCTGGCTCTATCGCATGACCCAGAATTTCCATGCCGTCGTCGCGCTCAGCGGTGTCTTCGCCGCGATGTCTCTGATCATCCTCAGGTTCATTCCTGAAGTGCGGAAGAAGGGCCATCTGGCACCCGTGATGGGGGAGAATCCGCCGATGGCTTGACGCTTTACCGCAATGGCTGAAGCGGAGGTGTGGGAGGAAGATCATCTCCCAAAAGCTGTCTGAGGAAGAGACGGTCAACGGCGTCTTTCTCACGGTAAGTCTGCTTCATGAGCCAGAGCTTTTTCGGTGAAGCAAAGGGGATGGGAACGCCTCCGACATCTTGCACCACCACGTCACTCATGAGATCTTCGTAGGTCAGTCCACACGCAGACTTCATCAGATCAACGATGATCTCATCCTGCACGCGCACCACCGTGTATTCATTAACCTCGCCCGCCTGCAACTCACGCACTGCTTTGTCAGGAAGATACTCGAGGGCTTGAAAAACCAGCGCTTCGTTTTCAAGCGAAACGTCCATAATAACATCCACGTCCACGGTCTCGCGGAAATAGCCTGCGGCACGAATGGCGAATCCACCGACGATGACATAACGCGCCCCCTTCGCATTGAGTTCGCGGCAAAGCTCTACCAAGTCTTCAAGCGTTGCTCCCCGTGGGATCAACGCTCCGTAATCATTTTCCAGATCCATGCGTCTGCCTCCTCGTGAGATGTAAATCTGTAAACACCACTGCGTCTGGGCTTGATGCCCGTGATCTGGCTCCATGCTCGCGCATTCGCCTTTGTGCTCTGCTTAACATCCAAAGGATCTAGCGCGCCACGTCTTCGCCCCACCGTCTTGCCGATGGTTTCTTCGAGATTGATGATCGGTTCCACATCTGACCCATAACACTCAGGAACGAAATCGCAACCTCACCAGCCTTCCTAGAACTACTTTCTGATGCCCCGCTTGCACCTTTCGCATCCCTTGCTAAGACACGCGGATGTTATCTCCTGAACCTACTGGCAACCACATCTCACTCTGGGGCGAAGGCCCGATCTGGCATCGTGATCGCTTGCTGTATGTGGACATCGAAGGTCACAAAGTCATCGCTTTCAATCCCCTCACTCAACAAGAAAAAATCTGGGAGGTGGGTGAGCGCGTGGGCACGGTGGTAGCGCGTGAAGCGGGCGGCATTCTATTTGCGGGTGAGCTCGGCATCTCGCTTCTCGATGAAGAAACGGGTAGCATCACGCGCTTAGCGGATCCTGAATCTGACCAGCGTGGCAATCGTTTCAACGATGGGAAGTGCGACCCCGCTGGGCGCTTCTGGGCAGGCACCATGCCACTTGGCGAGCGCAAGCCCGTGGCCTCCCTGTATTGCATGGAGGCAGATCATTCGGTAACGAAGAAGTTCTCCAACGTCACCGTTTCCAATGGCCTCGTCTGGACGAAGGACACGCTGACCATGTATTACATCGACACACCGAGAAAGAATGTTCTCGCGTTCGACTTCGATGTGAAAACAGGCGCCATCAGCAATGAGCGCGTGGCTTTGGATGTGGCCTCCTATTCGGGCAATCCCGATGGCATGACCATTGATGACCAAGACCGACTCTGGATCGCCTTTTGTCATGGCTCGGCGGTGCGGTGCTTTGATTCGCAAACGTGGAAACTGGAAGCCGAAGTCCCGCTGCCGTGTGAAGAGGTGACCGCATGTGCCTTTGGTGGAGCCGATCTGCAAGACCTCTACATCAGCACCGGATTGAAGAAGAACGAGACCGCGCCGCTCGCAGGCAGAATCTTCGTCACCCGTCCTGGCGTCACCGGAGTGAAGGGCTTTACCTTCGCGGGATAGTGAAAATGTGGATTGCAGAATGTGGATTGAGGATTTCAATGCAAACTGTGAACTGAATCACCGAGCCGCTGTCTGACACGGCTCA
This sequence comes from Phragmitibacter sp., assembly GCA_025361865.1. GTDB lineage: Bacteria > Verrucomicrobiota > Verrucomicrobiia > Verrucomicrobiales > Verrucomicrobiaceae > JANYJH01. The sequence goes on along the minus strand of JANYJH010000012.1, from coordinate 187 downwards.
GCGACATCCAATAGAAATACGAAACCAATAAATATACGAACATGGGCTTAATGGATTACCTCTCAGGACAGTTCCTCGAAGTTATCGAGTGGACGGATGACTCACGCGACACCCTTTCCTATCGCTTCCCTGATGAAGACAAGGAAATCAAGAATGGAGCCCAGCTCATCGTGCGGGAATCGCAGGT